>NZ_OZ309106.1:1261888-1577360 GCF_968048975.1 Vreelandella xerophytica
CCCCTCATCAAGGCGTTCGACTAATGCGTAACACTGCCCATGAAAAGGCCCGCATGCGTTACACTGTGCGCCTCACGATTAAGGAGGACACCGCGTGACCCTGCTACGACTCGAACAGCTGCAACTCGCCTACGGCACCCATGTATTGCTCAATCGCGCCGACCTGACGGTTGAAAAAGGCGAGCGGCTGGCGCTGGTCGGGCGCAACGGCACCGGCAAGTCCACGCTGCTGAAGCTGGTGGCCGGCGATATTCTGCCCGACGACGGCACGGTCTGGCGCGCGCCAGGCCTGAAAATCGGCGTGCTGGCCCAGGAACTCCCCGAGTCATCGGGCATGACCATCTTCGACATGGTGGCCCAGGGGTTGCCGGAAGCGGGTGAGCTTCTATCCGAATACGATCACCTGATCAACGATCCCGACCCGGACATGGACCGCATGGCGACGCTGCAGACACGCCTGGAAGCCATTGACGGCTGGTCGTTTCATCAGCGTATCGACACGGTGCTGACCCGCCTGGGCCTGCCGCCCGCCGCCGAGATGAACTCGCTCTCCGGTGGCTGGCGTCGCCGGGTGGCGCTGGCCCGCGCGCTGGTGTCCGAACCGGACCTGCTGCTGCTCGATGAGCCCACCAACCATCTGGACCTGGACACCATTGCCTGGCTCGAGGAGCAGCTTCTGGCGTTCAACGGCGCGGTGCTGTTGATTACCCACGACCGGGCGTTTCTCTCCAAGCTTGCCACCCATATTCTGGAGCTGGATCGTGGTCAGCTGGGCCGCTACCCCGGCAAGTACGAGGAGTACCAGGCGCGCAAGCAGCACGAGCTGGAAGTCGAGGCCCGCGAGAACGCCGAGTTCGACAAGAAGCTTGCCCAGGAAGAGGCCTGGATACGTCAGGGCGTCAAGGCGCGGCGTACCCGCAATGAAGGCCGCGTGCGGGCGCTCGAGGCCATGCGTAACGAGCGGAGCCAGCGTCGCGAACGTCAGGGCACGGCCAACCTGACCGTGGATCGTGGCGAGCGTACCGGCAAGCGGGTGGTCGAGCTCAAGGGCGTGACCCAACGCTTTGGCGATGAAGTGATCCTGCGCGATGTAAACCTGGAAGTAGTACGTGGAGATCGCATCGGCTTTTTGGGTCGCAACGGCGCCGGCAAGACCACGCTGCTCAAGATTCTGCTGGGCGAGCTCGAGCCCACCGAAGGCAGCGTTCAACTGGGTACCAATCTCAAGGTGGCCTATTTCGACCAGTTGCGCGCCGGCCTCGAGCTTGAAAAAACCGTCTATGACAACGTGGCCCAGGGCAGCGACCGGGTAAGCATTGGCGGGCGCGACCGCCATGTCATGAGCTATCTGCAGGATTTTCTGTTTACCCCGGAGCGCGTGCGTCAGCCGGTGAAGGCACTGTCGGGTGGTGAGTCGAACCGTCTGCTGCTGGCCAAGCTCTTCACCCAGCCCGCCAACGTACTGGTGCTCGATGAGCCGACCAACGACCTGGACATGGAAACCCTGGAGCTTCTGGAAGAGTTGCTGCTCGATTTCGACGGCACGCTCTTGCTGGTCTCCCACGACCGAACCTTCATGGATAACGTCGTCACCAGCATGCTGGCCTTTGAAGGCGACGGCGTGGTGCGCGAATACGTGGGCGGTTACACCGACTGGATTCGCCAGGGCGGTACGCTGCCCCCTGCGCCCTGGGAAGGCGCGGCGCGCCAGAACACCGAGCCCACCGGACAGGTGTCTTCGAAAAGCGACGAAAAACCCCGGGTCGAGCCGGCCAAAAAGCAGGCCAAACTGTCGTACAAGCTGCAGCGCGAGCTGGATACCCTGCCCGGTGAGATCGAGACCCTGGAAGCTGAAGTGGCCACTCTGGAGCAAGTGGTGGGCGAGCCGAGCTTCTATCAAAAGCCCGCAACCGAGGTGAGTGCCAAACTCGCCGAGCTCGAAGGGGTTCAGCAGCGCCTGGAAGTGGCCATGGAACGCTGGATGGAGCTTGAGGCCATGGCCAACGAGTAAGCCTCTGGCCGTCGAGACGAAGGCGCCCGAAAGGGCGCCTCAAGCCTTCCTTACTCGTCGCTTTGCTCGCCTTTATGGCCAACGCGTACTGCCAGCACGTCGCAAGGCGCGCCGTGCAGTACCCCCGTGGAGGTAGAGCCCAGAAGCAGGGCAAAGCCGTGACGGCCATGAGAGCCCACGACAATCAGATCCACGCTGTGATCATTGGCAAACCGGTGGATTTCCGTATCGGGCATACCCACCACCACATGCTGGTCTTCCGGCTTTACGTGAGGGGAGGCGATTTCAGACAGGCGTTTTTTTGCGTGATCGTCCAGTTGATCCTGAATGCTGGTGAGATCCATGGGAATATCGCCGCCGTAGGCAAAGCCCAACGGCTCCAGCGTGTGCATGATCGAAATTCTGGCGTGTTCGTTACGCTCTGACACGGCGATCGCGCGCTCGAGCACCTTTTGAGAATCTTTGGTCAGGTCAACTGCAACCAGGATGTGGTGGTAGCTCATGGCCCCTCTCCTTCGCAATGAACAACAAAGAGCACCTTTGTTGGGTAATATTTACTTTAAGCGCTGTGCCCAAGCTTAACAACGACTTGGATCATGGTTTTTTCAAGTGGCGGATGGCCAGCGCCTGCCTGGGAGTTTCAAGATGGAATGGTTGATTGTCATTGGTATCGCGATGTTCGTCGCCGCGCCGGTCATGTGGCTAAAACCCAGCCCGCAGCAGAAACGTCAAGTTAACTTGAGGGCTTTTGCAAGAAAAGAGGGGGTGGGCATCAAGATTGCCGCCCCCCCGCTGCATAACTTTAAAACCAGCATGCCTGGCTACCGCTGGCCCTACGCGCAGAATGCGCCGGGGCCGGATTTCGTACTGCTCAGGGAAAACCACGCAAGCGATGTGCTCGAGGCGTTTCACGCCGGCTGGCGCTGGCGCATCGCGCCGCTTCGGCCCTTGCCTGAAAAGGCCCAGGCCACGTTGAAAGCGCTCCTGGAGCGTCTGCCTCAGGATGCGCTGGTGATCGAGTCCAACGCGCAGGCGCTCACGCTCTGGTGGTGGGAGTCCCAGGACGCCGAACGCTTTGAAATCTATCTGAGTGAGTTCAGAGTGCTCAACCAAACGTTAGGCGGTAACGCAGATCACCTGTCGCTTTCCAGTCGCTAGCGCTCAAGCGCTCGGGGCTTCCTGGTCCCGGGCCTGAATGGCAAGCCCATTGGCCTCGATGAGCGCAAGCCACTCGTTGAGTCTGTCGATCTCCTCGTTACTCAGTCCTTCAAACATCTCCTTGCGCGCCTGCTTGGCCACATTATCGATCTTCTCGAGT
Source organism: Vreelandella xerophytica (assembly GCF_968048975.1). The sequence goes on from NZ_OZ309106.1 coordinate 1,265,218, forward strand.
AGCGGCATGGCCTCGGGTGTCAGATAGATCCGTTTGCTGCGCCGGTCGTTATCGCAGGCGCGCCGCTCGATCAGGCCTTGAGATTCCAGCTGGCCCAGCGTACGTACAAGTGAAGGAGCCTCCACACCGATGGCCTTGGCCAGATCGCACTGGGGGTGACCCTCACCCAGGCGCCAAAGATGATAAAGCGTGACCCAACGTGTCTGCGTCAACCCGAGAGGGGCCAGTCTTCGGTCCAGAATGGAGCGCCACAAGTGCGGTAAACGCGCAATTCGAAAACCAATTGATGAAGCCATAAGGTAACTGCCCGTAAGTGTGATAAGCGAATTGTCATAACCTGTAGCGCTGAATGCAAGCTCATGGCTTGGCCTGCAAGGCCTCGCTTTCAGCGCTTTCGTTACGTCCGGGGATAAAACGCCCTAAATTCAAACGGCTTAATCCGCTTGCCCGTATCTGCCCATCTGCGACGGTGGCATTGCGAACATCCTCGGCCACGGTAAAGCGCATGAGTCCAAGGCGCTGGCCGCCGGCAGTCATGATGTCGATTCGCCAGTCGCCGGCGGGCTCTGCGGGGAAGTTCTGCTTGTGGCTCCAGGCACGATATCCCTGTTCGCGACCCCCGCTGATGGTGAGCTCCACGGCATCCATTTCCTGCCCGTTGTGATGCCAGACATGATAAATGGTTTCGCTCAAGCCCCGGGGTGCCCGAATGGCGGTGTAGGCGTAGATGCCACTGTTGCTCAAGGCCTGCGGCGTGAGAGTGAGCTCTCCCCGAGGCGTGCGGTCTTGAGTGTCAAAGGCGGGGGAAAGCGCACTGCTGGTCATCCACAGCGTGGCCGGCGGCACCCAGGCCCGGCCAAGCCAGCCGGCAAGCGCGATGGTCAGCAGAAGTGACAAGAACATGCACCAGCGCAGCAACGAGCGTCGTTTGACCAGGTGCCAGAAACTCGGCAGGGCAAGCAGTGCGGTCAACCCAAGGGCGAGCAGCAGGCTCTGACCGGTGGTCAAATGCAGCATGATCGGCAAGATGACCAGCATCACCAGAAATGCGCACTGGGCATGGAAAAGAAAATAGAGGCTTCGCGAGCGCCCGGCCAGCTTGTAGTAGAGCGGGTCGATAATCGAAAGAATCGCCATCGCGACGACCAGGAGCGCAAACACCAGTTGGCCGCTGTTCCATACCGTGGTAATCAGAATGAACGGCAGGGTGAAGAAAAGCGTTTCCTGGTGGATCATCTGGGCGATAAACGTCGTGATCGCCCGCGGAAGCCCCGCATGCCCGCGCTTTCTGAGAAGTCGCGAAATGAGGCTTTCCGACAGCATCAGCGCCCAGGCGAACAAGAGCCCGAACGCCAGGGCAGCCCCCAGCCACTGTTGGCGGTCCACCAGGAAAAAGCTGCCCACCCCTGCCGCAAAGGCGATTGGTGGCCAGAGAAAGCTCCAGGGCTTGAGCCGGGTCACGATGCGTTCGGCGCGCGCCTGAAACGAGGCCACGCGCGTTGGAGTCAAAAAAGCGCCCATAGAGGTAAACTCATCGTTCAAACCCCTATAATCCTAGGGTTTGCAACGAAAGTCGATAGAGGCGCTTTAGGCCTTATGCGATAAGGCCTCGCCGCCTGAACGTTGAATGACCGAGCGAGTCAGAGCCTGATATGCACCGTTTCAAGGCTTGACGTTGCTTTGCAACTCAACCAAGCTTGGTCGATCAAACGACCGTATGAAATGCGCGGCAGGCCCATTGCGGGTTGCCCGCCTGAACCTGTGGAGAGAGCGCGGATGATCTATCAAGGCAACGCCATCACGGTGGAGCGTCGTGACACCCAAGGTGGCAACAGCATCGCACTGCTCACTTTCGATCTGAAAGATGAGTCCATCAACAAGCTTTCAAGCGCCGTCATAAAGGAGTTGGGTGAGGCGGTCAGCGCCCTGGGTTCCGAAAGCGGCTTGAAAGGCCTGGTGATCGGCAGTGGCAAGGATGTCTTCATCGTCGGGGCGGACATCACCGAGTTTCATTCGCTGTTCGACAAGGGGGAAGATTACCTCGTCGAGATGAACCTGAAGGTTCACGATATCTTCAATGCCATCGAGGATCTGCCGTTTCCCACCGTGGCGGCCCTTAACGGTCTGGCGCTGGGCGGCGGGTGCGAAGTGCTCCTGGCCTGCGATTTTCGTGTCATGAGCGAGAAGGGCAAGATGGGTCTGCCCGAGACCAAGCTGGGCATCTTGCCGGGTTGGGGTGGCTGCGTGCGTCTGCCGCGCATCATTGGCGCCGATAATGCCATCGAATGGATTGCCGGGGGCACCGAGAACCGCCCCGACGCCGCGCTTAAAGTGGGAGCGGTGGACGCCGTGGTCGCCCACGAGCAGCTGCAAACCGCCGCGCTTGACATGCTTGACCGCGCCAACACCGGCGAGCTCGACTACCAGTCGCGCCGCGACGAGAAGAAAGGCCCTTTGCAGCTCAACGCCATCGAGCAGATGATGGCCTTCGAGACTGCCAAGGGGTTCGTGGCTGGCAAGGCGGGCCCGCACTATCCCGCGCCCATCGAAGCCATCAAGGTGATTCAAAAAGGTGCCGGTGAAGAGCGTGGCCGTGCCCAGGCCATCGAGGCCAAGGCTTTCGCCAAGCTCGCCATGAGCAGCGTCGCCTATAACCTGGTCGGACTCTTCTTGAACGACCAGGTCGTGAAGAAGAAGGCCGGCCAGTACGAGAAAAAGGCGCAGCCGGTCAAGCAGACCGCTGTACTGGGTGCCGGCATCATGGGCGGGGGTATCGCTTACCAGAGCGCCTCCAAGGGCACGCCCATCATCATGAAGGACATCAAGCCTGAGGCCATCGAGCTTGGCCTGAAAGAGGCGCGCAAGCTTTTTGGCAAGCAGGTCGAGCGTAAAAAGCTTACCAACGAGCAGATGGCTGAAAAGCTTACCAATATTCGCCCGACGCTTTCCTACGGCGATTTCGAGAATGTCGATCTTGTGGTCGAGGCGGTAGTCGAGAACCCCAAGGTAAAAGAAGGCGTGCTCGCCGAGGTCGAAAAGAACGTGAGCGAGAACACCATTCTCACCTCCAATACCTCGACGATCTCCATCAATCGTCTGGCGCAGAATCTGCAGCGTCCGGAAAACTTCTGCGGCATGCACTTTTTCAATCCGGTGCACCGCATGCCGCTGGTCGAAGTCATCCGCGGCGAGAAGACGTCTGACGAAGCCGTGGCGGCCACCGTTGCCTACGCCCGGGCCATGGGCAAGACGCCGATCGTGGTCAACGATTGCCCCGGCTTTCTAGTCAACCGGGTGCTCTTTCCCTATTTCGGCGGCTTCAGCTTTCTGGTCGAGCAGGGCGCCGATTTCCAGCACGTCGACAAGGTGATGGAGAAGTTCGGCTGGCCCATGGGACCTGCGTACCTGCTCGACGTGGTCGGCATGGACACCGCAGTTCACGCCAACGAGGTAATGGCAGAAGGCTTCCCGGACCGTATGGCCCGCGAGGGCAAGACCGCGATTCAGGCAATGTATGAAAACGACCGTCTGGGTCAGAAGAATGCCAAGGGCTTCTACGCCTATGAAGAAGACAAGAAGGGCAAGCCCAAGAAAGTCAGCGATGATCAGGCCTACGCCTTGATCAAGGACGTGACCAAAGAGCAAAAAGAGTTCTCCGATGACGATATCATCGCCCGCATGATGACCCCTTTGTGTCTTGAGACCGTGCGCTGCCTGGAAGACGGCATCGTCGATACGCCCGCCGAGGCAGATATGGCGCTGATTTACGGTATCGGCTTCCCCCCCTTCCGGGGTGGAGCGCTTCGCTATATCGACGCCATGGGCGTGGACAAGTTCGTCGCCCAGGCCGAAGAGTTGGCCGCCGAGCTTGGCCCGCTCTACGCGCCGACCGAAAAGCTCAAGCAGATGGCGCAGCAAAACGCGCGCTTTTATCAGGACAAGGCCTAAGTCACCGCGTACAGGAGTAACAAGATGAGTTTGAATCCGAGAGATATCGTGGTGGTCGACGGTGTTCGTACTGCCATGGCCAAAGCCAAGAACGGCGCTTTTCGTAACGTTCGTGCCGAGAATCTATCGGCGGCGGTGATGCAGGCGCTGTTCGAACGGAACCCCAATATGGACCCGTCCGAGGTGGACGATGTGATCTGGGGCTGTGTCAACCAGACCCTCGAGCAGTCCATGAACATCGCCCGTAATGCGGCCATCATGACCGGCATTCCGCGCACCGTACCGGCGCAGACCGTCAACCGGTTGTGCGGCTCCTCCATGACGGCGCTGCATATCGCCGCGGCCAACATCAAGGCCAACATGGGCGACATGTACATCATCGGCGGCGTCGAGCACATGGAGCACGTGCCCATGGCTCATGGGGTGGACGTGAACCCGGCGGCGAGCAAGTACGCTGCCAAGGCCGCCATGATGATGGGCCTGACCGCCGAGCTTCTGGGCAAGATGCACGGCGTCACACGGGAAGAGCAGGACAGGTTCGGCGTACGCTCTCACCAGCGTGCCCAGGCCGCCAACGAGCAGGGCTATTTCGACAACGAGATCGTCGGTGTCGAAGGCCACGACAGCCAGGGCTTTAGGGTCAACGTGAAGTACGACGAGGTGGTACGCGCTGATGCGAGCATGGAGTCCATGGCGGGGCTGAAGCCGGTGTTTGATCCGCGTAACGGCACCGTCACCGCGGGTACCTCCTCGGCACTGTCGGTGGGCGCCTCGGCCATGGCGGTGATGAGCTACGAGCGTGCGCAAGCCCTGGGCCTCGAGCCGATCGCCCGGGTGCTGTCCACCGGGGTGGCAGGGTGCGATGCGTCCATCATGGGCTACGGTCCGGTACCGGCGTCCAAGAAGGCGCTCAAGGCCGCGGGTCTGTCGTCAAGCGACATCGAGACCGTGGAGCTCAACGAGGCGTTTGCCGCTCAGGGGATTCCGGTGCTGAAGGACCTGGGCTTTCTGGACGACCTGGACAAGAAGGTCAACCTGCACGGCGGGGCCATCGCACTTGGCCACCCGCTGGGCTGCTCGGGCTCGCGTATCTGTACTACGCTCTTGAACGTGATGCGCCAGCAAGATACGACGCTGGGTCTTGCCACCATGTGCATTGGCATGGGGCAGGGCGTGGCGACGGTCTTCGAGCGTTTGAAGTAAGCTGCCAGGCAGTCAAAACGGCGCCCCTCGGGGCGCCGTTTTTTTGCGTATCAGAAAAGCCCGTTATCGAGTCCCGCCGCCATATAGAGCCCAAGCTCCCGGGCCTGCTCCTTGAATGCTTCCTGCCATTCGCCCTTCAGTACGAGCGGCTCTTGCGCAAAGCGCCAGCCAAGCCCCTTGCAGATGCTTTCGACGCCGCGACGCGTGCCCGTACCATCAAGGCCGGCACGTACATAGAGCGCGCAAGGGAGGCCTCGTTTGTCTTCGCTCACGGCGTAGTAGCAGCGGTCGAAAAAATCCTTCAAGGCACCGCTCATGTAGCCCAGGTTTTCCGGTGTTCCCAGGACGATGGCGTCGCAGGTGTCGACGTCGTCGGCGCTGGCGTCGAAGGGTGATTTCACCACGCATTCCACTGCCTCGATGTCGGAATGCTGGACGCCTTCGACGACAGCGTCGCGCAGAGCTTGTGTATTGGGTGAGGGCGAGTGGGCGACAATCAGTAAACGCTTCATTGAAGTGGACCTTGAGGCAGACCTTTGAACGTTGCGTGTGTCGGGGGACGTGCCACACTAAGGGGCAGTTACTGAAGAGAGACTATATGTCGGATCGTGGTTTAATCAACGTCTATTACGATGGTCTTTGCCCAAGCTGTCGCGAGGACCGTCGCCGGTTCGAGCGCTGGTCGGGTAAGCGTAGCCGCGATATCGCCTGGTGCGATGTCACCGAGTACCAGCAGACATTGCGCGAGCGGGGAATCGAACGCGAGACTGCGCTGCGCTCACTGCATATCGAGCTCGAGGACGGTCGCATCATCGAAGGTATCGATGCCTACCGGCTGCTCATGAAACGTATTCCCTGGCTCTTGCCGGGGGCGTATATTATCGGCTTGCCCGGCATCAAGCAGGGGCTTCGCCGCTATTACGACCATTGGGTGGAAAAGCGCCTGAAGCGCCAGGGGCGCTGGTCGGAGTAGCCGGCTATGCCGTTAAATCAAAGGCGGAGGCTTTAATGCGACCGCCGAGCGAAAACGATATAGGGAAGCGTAATGAATAAGGGAAAACGCTCAGGTGTGCTGGGAGCGATCATAGTGGCGTTACTCATCACCGGCTGCGCGGGGCGAACGCCACCAGCGCCACCGGCGCAGCCACAAGGCGCTCCCCAGGTGCCGGCGCAATCAGCCCCTCAGGCAGCCTTGCCCCGTTATGGAATGACGGATGTCTATTGGACGCCGCCATTGAGCACCAGCCCCGAAGAGAAGGCCGCCTATTATGTGAGCCGGCTTTCCGACCAGCGCTTCGTCGCCCCGGGCCCTGACGGCGTTCGCTATGTGGCCGCCGAGCAGTTGGGGGAGATCGGCCTGCCTGCCGTACCGCTTTTGCTGGCACGCCTGGATACCCGGGATGAGTTCGAGCTGATGCTGGCCCTCTACGCCCTGGAGCTTGCAACGCAGGACCCGCTGTTGATGGCCAGAACCGGGGGCGATGCTATCGAGCTGACAGATGCCTTGAATCCGCAGACCAATAGCGAGAACGCTGCCACGGCACGTCAGTGGCAGCAGCGCCACGCAGGTACGTTAGAGCCATATTAACCATTTGCCCGGCGAGGGCGCTGGCCTTCGTCGTTTTCGTTCGCCCGACCCAGTACAGTAACTCCAAGGAGCCGACCATGGCGTTTGCCCTCTCCAATCTACAGGTAAGCAGTGCCGCGTTTGCCGACCACCAACCGATCCCTGCTCAGCACACCGGTGAAGGCGATGATGTATCGCCGCCGCTTGCCTGGCAGGGTGCGCCAGAAGGTACCCGCGGGTACGCCGTGGTCTGTCACGACCCGGATGCGCCGCTGGTCAAGAACGGCGGCTACGGCTTCGTTCACTGGCTTTTGTACAACCTGCCGGGCGATGTGACTGAACTGCCCGAAAATGCCTCGGTCGGCACGGCTGGCAATAACGACTTCGACAAGCCTGCCTACGCTGGCCCGATGCCGCCGGAAAATCACGGCAAGCACCTTTACTATTTCTGGGTACTGGCGCTTGATCATCAAACATCGCTGCCCGAAGGTCTGACCATTCAAGAACTTCTCAAGGAAGTCGAGCCGCACCTGCTGGGCATGAATCGACTGGTCGGTACCTACCGGCGCTAAGCGTTCAATGCTGGTGCAAGTCGCCCAAGCCGTGTAGGCTCCATCGCTTTTCTAGTCCGCGATGGAGCCTATCATGAGCGATCTGCCCAGCTGTCCCGCCTGTCATTCCGCCTTTACCTACGACGACGGCCTACAGTTCGTCTGCCCCGAGTGCGGCAACGAGTGGTCCAAAGAGAGCGAGGTAACCGAGGAGGCCGAAAACGTCATTCGCGATGCCAACGGCAATCCCCTGGTCGATGGCGACACCGTAACGGTCATCAAGGATCTGAAGGTCAAGGGCAGCTCGTCGGTGGTCAAGGTGGGCACCAGGGTGAAAAACATCCGCCTTGTAGAGGGCGATCACGATATCGATTGCAAGGTCGATGGTATTGGCCCCATGAAGTTGAAGTCCCAGTTCGTCAAGAAAGCCTGATCATGAAAGTCTGAAAGAAACCCGCCGAGTGCGGGTTTTTCTTTGGGTGGGTTGATTGAATTTATAAATGAGAATGATTGCCTTTTTTGATGACAATGGCGGCGAACGTGCAGGAAGTAGCGCTTTTTTCGCAAGAATGGGAAGCAGGGCTTCACATCATTTTCATACAGGACTAAAATGGTACTCAATTAAAGGCGACACCCACGGGAGCCCCAATGCTCAAGCTTTCCCGGCTGACAGATTACGCAGCAGTAGTGATGGCGCAAATTGCCCGCCATCCCGAAATGTCGCATGCGGCAGCCGATTTGGCCCATGCCGTCAAGCTGCCCCATCCCACTGTCAGCAAGACACTGAAGATGCTGGTCAAGGCAGGGCTTTTGACCTCACAGCGCGGTGCCCAGGGGGGCTATCAGCTGGCCCGGCCTGCCTCGAACATCACCGCCGCCGATATCATCGCCGCGATCGAAGGGCCGGTGGCGATGACCGAGTGCAGCCATGCACAAGGCGAGTGCGAGCTTGCCGCCACCTGCGGGGTGTCGGACAACTGGCAGCGTGTATCGATTGCGCTGCGCACGCTTTTGGAAAGTGTCACGCTGTCGCACCTGGCGGACACCTCGCCGATCAAGCTGCCTGTTCAGCTACCTATTCAAACGATCAGCCTGTCGGCGGTGTCTGCCTAGGCAGACTCGCAAAGGCCTTAATTTTATGGACGGCGGGCAAGCTCGCCACCCAACTGCCTGGAGGGTACGACCATGGCAAGCGAAGAAATGGAACAGTTGGTTCGTCGCGAATACAAAGATGGCTTTGTGACCGACATCGAGAGCGATACGCTGCCACCTGGCCTGGATGAGAACACCATCGCCTTTATTTCCAATAAAAAGGGCGAGCCGGAATGGATGCTGGAATGGCGTCTGGATGCGTACCGTCAGTGGCTCAAGATGAAAGAGCCCTCTTGGGCGCATCTGGACTATCCGCCGATCGATTATCAGGCGATCTCCTACTTCAGTGCGCCAAAACGCCCGGAAGACATGCCGCAGAGCCTTGACGAGGTCGACCCCAAGCTTCTGGAAACCTACGAGAAGCTCGGCATTCCGTTGCACGAGCGTGCCGCCTTGGCCGGTGTCGCGGTAGATGCGGTCTTCGATTCCGTATCGGTGGCCACCACCTTCAAGAAGCAGCTGGGCGAGGCGGGCGTGATCTTCTGCTCGATTTCCGAAGCCATTCGCGACTATCCAGAGCTTGTGAAGCAGTATCTGGGCACCGTGGTGCCGAAGGCGGACAACTACTTCGCCGCGCTGAATTCGGCGGTCTTCACCGACGGGTCTTTCGTGTTCGTGCCGGAAGGCGTGACCTGCCCGATGGAGCTTTCGACCTACTTCCGTATCAACGCCGCCAACACCGGCCAGTTCGAACGCACGCTGATCGTCTGCGAAAGCCGTGCCCAGGTCTCCTACCTTGAAGGCTGCACCGCGCCGATGCGCGACGAAAACCAGCTCCACGCCGCCGTGGTCGAGCTCGTGGCCCTCGATGACGCCTACATCAAGTACTCCACCGTACAGAACTGGTACCCGGGCGACGAGAACGGCAAGGGCGGTATCTACAACTTCGTGACCAAGCGTGGCGAGTGCCGCGGCGAGCGCTCGCGCATCAGCTGGACCCAGGTGGAAACCGGCTCGGCGATCACCTGGAAGTACCCCTCCTGCGTGCTGCGCGGCAAGGACAGTATCGGCGAGTTCTATTCCGTGGCCGTGACCAACGGGCGTCAGCAGGCGGACACCGGCACCAAGATGATTCACGTGGGTGAGGGCACGCGCTCCTACATCGTGGCCAAGGGTATCTCCGCCGGGCGTAGCGATCAGTCCTATCGCGGTCTGGTAAAAATCGGCCCACGAGCGAAGGGCGCGCGTAACTTTACCCAGTGTGATTCGCTGCTGATCGGCGATACCTGTGGGGCGCACACCTTCCCATATCAGGAGATCGGCAACAGCACCGCCAAGATCGAGCACGAGGCCACCACCTCGAAGATCGGCGAAGACCAGCTGTTCTACTGCCAGAGCCGCGGTATCTCGGAAGAGGATGCGGTCAGCATGATCGTCAACGGTTTCTGTAAGGACGTTTTCCAGGAGCTTCCCATGGAGTTCGCCGTCGAGGCCGAAGCGCTCTTGAACGTGACTCTGGAAGGCGCGGTAGGTTAAGCGTCTGCTCCCTTACGTATTGTTAAGCGTCGCAATCGCGACCCGCTAGATTTTGAAGGGCTATGATTATGTTGGAAGTTAACGATCTACACGTCACTGTGGAAGGCAACGAAATTCTCAAGGGCCTGACGCTGACCATCAATGCAGGTGAAGTGCACGCCATCATGGGCCCTAACGGTGCCGGCAAGTCGACGCTGTCCGCCGTGATTGCCGGCAAGGACGGCTACGAAGTCACCCAGGGCAGCATCACGTTCGAAGGCAAGGACGTGCTGGAAATGGAGATCGAGGAGCGCGCCCAGGCGGGGCTGCTGCTGGGTTTCCAGTACCCGGTGGAAATTCCGGGGGTCAAGAATATCTACCTGCTGAAATCCGCCCTCAACGCCCAGCGCGCCGCTCGCGGTGAAGGTGAGATGCCCGCCCCCGAGTTCATGAAGCTGATCAAGGAAAAGCTTGGTTTCATGAAAATGGACGCCAGCTTTCTGCAGCGTGCGGTCAACGAAGGTTTCTCCGGCGGTGAGAAAAAGCGCAACGAGATTCTCCAGATGCTCGTGCTGCAGCCCAAGCTTGCCATGCTCGACGAAATCGACTCCGGGCTAGATATCGACGCCATGAAGGTCGTCGCCGATGGCGTGAACAGCCTGCGCGCCCAGGAGCGTGCCATCTTGCTGGTCACCCACTATCAGCGTCTTCTGGACTATATCGTGCCGGACAAGGTGCACGTGCTGGTCGATGGCCGTATCGTGAAAACCGGCGACGCCGAGCTTGCCAAGGCGCTCGAGGCAAACGGGTACGAAGGTATCGAGGAGTCTGTGGCATGAGCGACACCCAAACGTTTTTGGATACATTGAAAACGCGTAGCGTCAACTACAGCGGCGAGCCGAGCTGGGTGGCCGCACGCCGCCAGGCGGGCGCCGCGCGCTTCGAGGCGGTAGGCTTTCCCACCCGTCGCGATGAAGAGTGGAAATACACCGATGTACGCGCCATCGCTCAGGGCAACTTCGCCCTGGCCGATAACGCCGAGTTCTCGAAGGCTCAGGCGGCCACGCTGACGCTGCCTATCGAAGCGCACCGGCTTTGTTTTGTCGATGGAGTCTTCTCCACCGCACTGTCCGACGTCGACGCGTTGCCACAAGGCGTACAGGTGCTCACCCTCTCCAAGGCCCTTGAAGAGAATCACGAAGCGGTGGGCGGCCCTCTGGGCCGCTTGACCAGCGTCGACTTCTCGGCGTTTGCGGCGCTCAATACCGCCTTCATGGAAGAGGGCGCGGTGGTTCGCATCGCCCCGAACACCGTGGTCGAAAAGCCGATCGTGCTCCAGTTTCTCTCCCGCGAGGGCGAGGCGGTCATGAGCCACCCGCGCATTCTGGTAGAGGCGGGCGGGCGCAGTGAGGCAACCGTCATCGAACACTACGCGGGCGAGGCGAACGCCACCAACTTCACTAACGTCGTGGCCGAGTTGATGCTCGACCGAGGTGCCATCCTGACCCACTACAAGCTTCAGGAAGCGCCGCTGGGCGATTTTCACGTCGCAAGTGTTCACGTCGAGCAGAATCGCGACAGCCGCTATACCTCCTACAACCTGAATCTGGGTGGGGCGCTGGCGCGCAACGACATCATTTCTGATCTCAACGGCCAGGGTGCCGAGACCAATCTGTACGGGCTGTTCTTTGGTCAGGGCCGCCAGCACGTGGATAACCACACCAAGGTGAATCACAACTCACCCTTGACGTTTTCCAACGAGAACTACAAGGGCATTCTGGATGATCGCGCCCACGGCGTGTTCAATGGCCGCGTATACGTCAAACGCGACAGCCAGAAGATCGAGGGGTTTCAGAGCAACCAGAACCTGCTGTTGTCGGATCGCGCTCATATCGACGCCAAGCCCGAGCTTGAAATCTACGCCGATGACGTCAAATGCTCCCACGGCACCACGACCGGCCAGCTTGACGAAGAAGCGATCTACGCTCTGCGTACGCGAGGCATCGACGAAGCGGCTGCGCGCGGGCTTTTAACGTTGGCTTTTGCCGGCGAAGTGCTGGAGAAGGTAACGCTGGACGCCGTCGCTGAACGGGTAGAGCTTGCGGTTGCTGGTAAATTGCCCGAGCGTTTCAACCTGGCGGGTCTGGTCGAAACCGCGGCCGCGCTTAACGAGTAATCAAGGAGCCAGCTATGTCCGACACCGCGATTGAGACGCGCTCGGTACCCGAGGCGTTATTCGATGTTATGGCGCTGCGCGAACAGTTTCCCGTACTGCGCCGGGAGGTACATGGCAAGCCGCTGGTGTATCTGGACAATGCCGCGACGAGCCAGACGCCTCAGCAGGTGATCGACGTGTTCAGCGATTACTACGCGCGCTATAACGCCAATATTCATCGTGGCCTGCATACACTGGCCGATGAAGCGACGGCGGCCTTTGAAGGCACCCGAGCCCGGGTAAAGGCGTTTTTGAACGCAGACGATACGCGTGAAATCATCTTTACCCGGGGCACCACCGAGGCGATCAACCTGGTGGCGCAAACCTGGGGGCGCAAGACGTTGACGGCTGGCGACGAAGTGCTGATCTCGATGCTGGAGCACCACTCCAATATCGTTCCCTGGCAGTTGCTGGCTGCCGAGCGCGGTTTTACTCTCAAGGTCATCCCGGTGGATGAGCATGGTGCGCTGGACATGGCGGCCTATCGGGCGCTCTTGAGCGAGCGCACCCGGCTGGTCGCGGTGAATCACGTCTCCAATGCTCTGGGCACCATCAACCCGGTAAAGGAAATGGCCCGGCTTGCCCACCAGCACGATGCGCTGATTCTGGTGGACGGCGCCCAGGCCGCGCCACACCAGACCATCGATGTGCAGGATCTGGACGCGGACTTCTACGCCTTCTCCGGTCATAAGGTGTACGGGCCCACCGGCGCAGGCGCTTTGTACGGCAAGAAGGCGCTGCTTGATGCCATGCCCCCATGGCAAGGCGGCGGCGAAATGATCAAGACCGTCTCGTTTGACGCCGGCACCGTGTTCGCCGACACGCCCCACAAGTTCGAGGCAGGTACCCCGGCCATCGCCGAGGTTATTGCCATGGGGCGAGCACTTGAGTGGGTGGAAGGCGTCGGGGTAAGCGCCATCGGTCAGTGGGAAGCCACGCTTTTGGATCGCGCCACCCAGGGCGTCAGCGATATCGACGGGCTCAGGATCATCGGTACCGCGCCACACAAGGCCGGGGTGCTTTCGTTTGTGGTCGACGGGGCGCATTCTCAGGATATCGGACTTTTGATCGACCAGCTCGGGGTGGCCATTCGTACCGGGCACCACTGTGCGCAGCCGCTTTTACACCATTTTGGCGTAGAGGCGACGTGCCGGGCATCGTTTGCCGCGTATAATACGCTGGACGAGGTCGATACGTTTGTCGCAGCACTCAAACGCGTCATTGGCATGGTGAGATAACGATTATGGATATCGAGCAAGTGGCCAGTCTCACTCGCGGTCAGCAGCTACCGCTTCAGCGCGACGTGGAGGCGATCGCCATTCCCTTTGGCAGTACGCAAACGCTCGCCGAGGATAGCGTGGTCAGCGTCATGCAGGCCAAGGGAAGCACTGTGAGCGTGGGTTTCGAGGGGCGTCTCTACCTCATCGAGGGGCGTCACCTGGACGCGTTGGGTCTTGAATCCCTGCCCGCGCCTACGCTGCCCGAGACGGCAAGTGAAGAAGAGATCGAGACGTTTGTCTGGGAGCAGCTTCGCACCTGCTTCGACCCGGAAATTCCGGTCAATATCGTCGATCTTGGCCTGGTCTACGGGTGTCGGATCGAACGGCTGATCAGCGGCGAGCGCATGGTGACCATTCGCATGACCCTGACCGCCCCAGGGTGCGGCATGGGGGATGTAATTGCCACCGATGCTCGCAACAAGATCCTTGGCGCCCCGCAGATCAGCAAGGTACATACGGAAATCGTCTTCAGCCCACCCTGGAGCCGGGAAATGATGAGTGATGAAGCCAAGCTTGAGCTCGGCATGTTCTAACCCGGCCGAGGAGCTGGATGTCTAGCGTTTCAATGCGAGCAATCAAGTCGGTTCTGATGTCGCTGGTCGCCTTTGTGCTACTGGCGGCATTCGTGTTCTTGGCCGGTAATGCCTGGGTACTGGCCAGCACTGCTCGCTATATCGACAGCCGCCTCGAGCAGTGCCGGGCAAGCGACGTCGCGGTCGTCTTCGGTACGTCGCACTGGACCCGCAGCGGCCTGCGAAACCCTCACTTCAATGCACGCATGCGCACCTCCGCAGGGCTGATCGACAGTTTCCGGGTGAATCATCTGCTGCTTTCCGGGGATAACCGTACCCAGGCCTACAACGAACCCCGGGCCATGTGGCGCGATCTGCACCGCCGGGGCGTGCCCTCCACCCAGATGACGCTGGACTTTGCCGGCTTCAGTACCTACGACACGCTGGTGCGCGCCCGGGATGTCTTTCAGCTAAATGAGGCGCTGCTCGTTACTCAGAGCTGGCATCTGCCTCGGGCGATCTACATTGGCCGCTCGCTGGGAATGGACGTTGCCGGCTGCGTGGCGGAGCAGCACCGGGCAGCGGGGGAGTGGCGTCTGCGCCTGCGCGAATGGGTAGCCCGGGTAGCCACCCTGGGAGATCTTTACGTCTGGGGGCGCGAACCCTACTTTCTAGGGCCGGTCGAGCCGATCGAGCTTTTTCCCGAAGAGTCGGCGCCCCAGACGCCCACGCCGCTTCGTTACTATGTGCCTATTGATGACGTATCCGCAGATGACGTATCCATTGATGAAGTGGCCGATGAGGAGATAGGGGTTGAAAACTCAGGGGTTGAAAACGCAGGTGTTGAGGACTCAGGTGGTGAGCACGCAGGTGTTGCTGAGTCAGGTGGTGAAAAAGTAGGTGTCGAAGAGCTGACGGTCGATGAAACGCCCACGAAAGGGGCAGCTACCGAGCAGGAGGCGCAAGTCGGGCCCTCGTTCAGCCCTGAACGTACTGAAAGAGAGGCTGAAAAAGAGGCAGGCGCACACGTGTCGCTGAAAGAGGCGAACGACCGATAAAGGGCGGGCTATCAGCGTTTAACGCGCTGCTTTTGCAGATTGTAGAGTTCGCGAATCAGCTGGCGGCACGCTTTCATGCACTCATCGATGACCGGTTCGATGGGCTCGGGCAGCGGGTGAGTGAAAAGCGTCGAAAGTGCCTGCATCAGTACGCGTTCCTGTTCCAGAAGCTCGTTGATGAGTACCTGGCTGTCATTGCCCACAAAACTCTTCAATCGGCTCCAGAGCCACAGGAAGTCATCGCGCTCGATGTCGGCATCGCGGGGGAGCATCTTCAGATGGGTACGGGCAAGCGCCTGGAGTGCACGCATCTGCTTGAGCCGCTCGGTATAGTAGGGCTTCAACACATCGCGCAGCGTGGGGCGCAGGCGTTCAAGATTGTCCTGAAAATAGTCGATACTGTCGGCCAGCGCTTCAAGAACGCTGTCCATCGCCACTTGGCGATTATCAAGAAACATGAGCGTCTACCTCCTTCGGTGACGCAAATTGTGGCGGGGGTGGCAAAGTTTTGCCACCCCTGAAAGGATTATTTTTAACCTTTTGCCTTAGCCTTTAGCCTTTAGCCTTTAGGCTTGGGGGGGGCTTTACGCACCGGGGTCGCATTTTTCTCGATGTGCTCGACGATCATGCCGGCAATATCCATGCCGGTGGCGGTTTCGATACCTTGCAAACCCGGCGAGGAGTTGACCTCCATGATGACCGGACCATGGTTGGCGCGAAGCAGATCCACCCCCGCCACGCGCAATCCCATTGCCTTGGCGGCGCGGATCGCCGTCGAGCGCTCTTCCGGGGTAATGCGTATCACGCTGGCGGTACCGCCTCGGTGGAGGTTCGAGCGGAACTCGCCTTCGGCGGCCTGACGTTTCATGGTAGCCACCACCTTGTCGCCGATCACGAAGCAGCGTATATCCGCGCCACGGGCCTCCTTGATGTACTCCTGCACCATGATGTTGGCTTTCATGCCCATGAAGGCCTGTATCACCGATTCAGCGGCCTGGTTGGTTTCAGCAAGAACCACACCGATGCCCTGGGTGCCCTCCAGAAGCTTGATCACCAATGGCGCGCCTTTGACCATGGTGATCAAGTCGGGAATATCGTCCGGTGAATGGGCGAACCCGGTGATCGGCAGCCCCAGCCCCTTGCGCGAAAGCAGCTGCAGCGAGCGAAGCTTGTCCCGCGAGCGGGTAATGGCTACCGAGTCGTTCACGACATAAGTACCCATCATCTCGAACTGGCGCAGGACGGCGCAGCCGTAGAAGGTGACCGATGCGCCGATACGCGGTATGACTGCATCGAACGGCTCGATCTCGGCACCCTTGTAATGGATGGAGGGGTGGTGAGCGGCAATGCTCATATAGCAGCGCAGCGTATCGACCACCCGCGCGGTATGACCACGCGCTTCAGCCGCCTCGACTAGCCGACGAGTCGAGTAGAGGTTGCGATTACGAGAAAGCAGAGCAATGTGCATTCAGGACTCCGGGCTAAGAGGGCTTGTTATCAAGTTAGGGTTCGCCGTGCAAAAAAGCCGCACCGGGAGCGACGAGCAGACGTCGCATGGCGCGGCGTCCCAGCAGCATGGGGTGGCGCATATTGCTTCGGTCGGTCAGGGTCAGTTCAACGGGAAAATGAAGATCGCCCAGCTGCAGCGGTGTGCGAATCACGTAACGCCATTCGCTATGACCGTTGGAACTGGTGACACGTCGCCGGTCGTGCAGGTGGACCGTATAGCGGTGTCCCGGGGTGTCCGGTCCGCCGCTATGGGTGATGAAGCTGATCCAGAGCTGGCCGCTCGAGTCCTCTTCGGTGGTGATTTCTTCTGCATGCAGCGCCGAGGTGCGTGCGCCGGTATCGGCCTTGCAGCAAAGGTGAAGTCCAAGTTCAGGGAGCGTCACCATTTCACGACGCCCGATTACGGCTTTCGCCTGGTAGGGTAGTTCCTTCACGGTTGCTCCTTACATGCAAAAGATTAGCCACTGCCAAGCCTGACTCGTGCGCCAGAGTCTCGGGTTTATGAGAAAACCAGTTATCCAGTAACGTTAGTGGCGCAAGGTGATATTTGCCAGCCGGGCTTGAACCGCGCCGCCTTCGGGTGCGTCGCGCAGCATCGTCAAGACCAGCAGTCTGAGCCTGGGAATCAGGGCGATATCGCGCACCACGGCGGTAAAGTTGGTATGCGGCTGCTCGGCCAGGCGTTCGAGGTAAAGCGGCAGCCGTTCGGCGTTCTCCAATTGCGTCCAGCCCCGCCCGGCAATGGCGGCCAGAAGATCCGGCCCGCACGCCGCGGGATCTTCAAGCAGGCTTTGGTACCACGCGCCGACCGCCTGGCTGGGGCTGCTACCCACGCCGCGCACGCAGGCGCACAGGGTTTCGACATCGCCCGCACCTGCCGAGCGTTCACCTTGTTCGATCAGCGCCTGAACAAGCGACTCGCTCAGTACGCAGTGTTCAAGACAAAGGCATAGCGCACGAATCACCTCCTCCTCCAGACGCTGCTGGCTGATCATTCGGGCCAGCCGATCCTGGGCGGGAGCGTCGCTACGTACAGTGTAATCGGCAATGCCCTGCAAGCCTAACGCTTGCCAATCAAATGTTTGCTGACCGCTCAAATAGGCTTCTACCGGCTCGTAATGCTGGCTGGCAGCGCGCCCATGATCCGCCGTGGCCCGGGCGTTGAGCATCGCTTGAAAGTGAAGGTTTGGCGTAAAGGCCAGGGGATTGTCCTTCATGAAGTGATCCCCTTTGGCATCACTCTGGCCCAGGCTATTCACGTTACGCCCCAGGGTTTCCAGAAGGCGGTTCAAAAAACCGTCGCGCGAGGCGGGGGAGAGCATACCCTGCTCATCAAGGGGCAGGGCCAGAAACCAGATGGCAGGCTCGTTCATGTCACCCAGGCGAAACACGGCGGCAATGCGTGCCTGGCCTTGCCAGGGCTCGGGCCAGGGGGCTTCGCTGCGCTCGAAGGAGGATAATGTCTCTCGGGCGCAGGGCGCCACGCGTCGGCCCATATGATAAAACGACACCTCGGCGCCGCTTCGCTTGAAGAACTCATCGAGAGTGGTCAATGCTTGCATGTCTTCCTTCCCTATCGCGAGGGTGCACTCTACCTTGACCGGCGGACAGTGTCAGCCTGAGTTTAGCGGTCAAAAATTGAACAACTTGGCCCAGCCCCCATGCCTGTTAGCTCTACGTCATCTTTCCATAGTTTATCCACAGTCTCTTGCAGGTTTTCTGTGAATCTGTGAGTAACTGACGCACGTTATGCACAACGTCCCGGGTAATGGCAACTTGCTCACAGAAAGGCGATAATGATATGTCCATGTACCGATTCCCCAGGAGCCTATGAGCGTTCACCAATCGCTTCGCCAAGCGCTAGTCGAGCTGGAAGCCGCGATGAAAGCGGCAGATCTATGGCGTATGCCCGCCCCTGATCCCCAGGCTTTTGAAAGCCGCGAGCCTTTTTGTGTCGATACCATGTCACTGCTTCAGTGGGTGCGCTACGTGTTTGTTGCAAGGCTGAACGCGCTGGTCGACGCCCAGGCGCCCATGCCCGCCAAGTGCGAGGTCGCCCCGGCGGTCGCCGTCTATCTGCAGCAGGAGAAGGTGCGCGCCAACCATCAGCTTCTGGTGGTAAAGGCCGTCGAGCGCGTTGATACGCTGGTCACCGAAGGCTGAAAGCCCTGTCGTTCTTATCCAGGACGTGCGAGGCAAGCGTGCCAGTCGAGATGTGCAAGGTAAGAGGTCCAAGGTAAAACGCACGTGGTAAAACGGACTATGCAAAACGGCCCGGCGCTGCAAGAGCGCCGGGCCGTTTTTCCGTGAATAACCGTCATGACGATTAGAAACGGTAGCTAAGTCCTGCCATGACCACGACCGGGTCGATCTCGACGCTGCCGGCGGCACTGCCTGCCACGGTGGCATCGCTGTCGATATCCAGGTACCAGGCGGCGGCGTTGAGGGCCCAGTGCTCATCCACCAGAAGATCCACCCCCAACTGGCCGGCAGCGCCCCAGGTGTTATCCAGGTGCAGGCCCACCCCTTCAATGTCCACCTGCTCGCTCGAGAAGCGCGTGTAATTGATACCTGCCCCCACATAAGGCTGTACGCGCGAGAGTGTACCGCCCAGCGGATAGTACTGGAGCGTCAATGTGGGCGGCAGATGTTTGGTAGAAGCGATATTGGCACCGTCAAGACGGATATCGTGCTCGAAGGGCAGAGCGGCCAAAAGCTCAACGCCCACCTTGTCGTGAAAGCGGTACCCCAGGGTGAACGCGAAATCAGTCTTGTCCTGAACGCTGACATCAAGATCTCCCAATGCGGTATCCAGCACGCCGTTATCGCTTTTCGGCGATACTTTGGCGACCCCGACGCGGGTGTAGAAGTCCCCGGCTCCGTAGGCGAAGACCTGGCCGCTGGCGACAATCGCGGCTGCGGCTAGTCCGGCGGTCACGAGGGTGGTGAGCTTGGTGTGGCCCATGGCGATACTCCTTTTCAATCAATGTGCGGGTCGGGTTGTAATCGTCAGGACAGGGTATCGCCGTGAGCCAGGGAGGTTATTGACCCAGCGCAATAGGACATCAAAAAGGCCACCCGAAGGTGGCCTTTGAAAAGTACCGAGCCAGCGCTTAGCGCTCGATATGTCGATACTCGCCAGCATCGGCGGTGATGCGGCTGACCACGACGATGGCCAGCAGCGAGGCGATGAAGCCGGGAATGATTTCGTAGACGCCAGGCCCGCCCATGAATTCGCTGTTCCAGCCAAGCGCAATCCAGACGATGACCGTTAGCGCGCCGACCACCATGCCGGCAATGGCGCCGGCACCGTTGGTGCGCGACCACATCAGCGACAGAAGAATCACCGAGCCGAACGCTGCACCAAACCCCGCCCAGGCGTTGCTCACAAGCCCCAGCACCTGCGAGTTGGGGTCGGAGGCGATGATCGCCGCCACGATACCCACCAGGGCAACGCTGATACGTCCCACGGTGACCGTCTGCTTTTCCGAAGCCTGCTTGTTCAAAAACAGCCGGTAGAAATCTTCGGTCAGCGATGACGAGGCCACCAGCAGCTGGCTGGAGATGGTACTCATCACCGCCGCCAGCAGCGCGGCATATAAAAAGCCGGTGATCAGCGGGTGGAAGAGAAGCTCCGAGAGAATGATGAAGATCGTCTCGGGGTTTTCGACTTCCAGCCCGTTACGGATGGCGTAGGCGCGACCGAAGATACCCAGCGACACCGCGCCGATCAGCGATATCGCCATCCAGCTCATGCCGATGTTACGGGCGATGGGTACGTCCTTGAGGCGGCGAATGGCCATGAAGCGTACGATGATGTGCGGCTGGCCAAAGTAGCCAAGCCCCCAGGTCACCGCCGAGAGCCAGCCGATAAAGGTCAGCCCCTCGGTCCAGGAAAGAAGCGTGGGGTCCACCTCGTTCAGGGTTTGCGAGGCCTGGGTGAAGCCACCTCCGCCCTCGCCGAACAGCACCACCGCCGGCATGATGATCAGCGCCAGCATCATGATGCAGCCCTGAACGAAGTCGGTGATACTCACGGCCAGAAAACCGCCTACCACGGTGTAGATCAGTACCACGCCGAGGGTAATGATGATGCCGGTGCCGTAGTCGCTGAACCCGCCGATATTGATGACACCTGCAAAGGCGCTTTCAAAAAGACGCCCGCCCGCTACCAGCCCCGACGCGGTATACACCGCAAAGAAGATGACGATGACGATCGCCGAGACCGTTCGAAGCGACATGGCCCGGGTAGGGAAGCGGTTGGCCAGAAACGCCGGGATGGTGATGGCGTTGCCGTAATGAACCGTCTGTTCCCGCAGCCGGGGCGCGACCAGCAGCCAGTTGAAAAACGCCCCCACGAACAGGCCGATACCGATCCAGGCCGACCCCAGACCCGAGACAAACATCGCCCCGGGCAGACCCAGCAGCAGCCAGCCGCTCATGTCCGATGCGCCGGCAGAGAGTGCCGCCACTTTCGGGCTCAGGCTTCGCCCGCCCAGCACGTAATCCTCCGAGGTAGAGGTCGAGGTGCGCATGGCATAGACTCCTATGCCGATCATGAGCGCAAAGTAAGCGAAAAGGCTGATCCAGACGCCAGTTTCCATTGAATTTCCCCTGTTGATCCGGTCGGAAGTTCCGACGCCACTTATTGTTGTTGATGCGACGTTACATGTATTTCAACCCCCGAAAGGGGGGTGAGCATCAAGATTGCTGCACTACAAGGTTACTGCACTACTTTGATGATGAAATCATTCGTCGCCCAGCGCCAGCAGCGAGGCGTTGCCACCAAGCGCTGCGGTGTTGTTGGTGACGGTCTTTTCCGTGACAAAGCGCTGCAGGTAATGGGGGCCGCCCGCCTTGGGGCCGGTGCCGGAAAGCCCCTGCCCGCCAAAGGGCTGCACACCCACGACGGCACCAATGATATTACGATTGATGTATACATTGCCTGCCCGAATTTTCTTCGCTATGTCAGCGGCGAAGGATTCGTTACGGCTATGCACGCCAAAGGTCAGCCCGTAGCCCCGGGCATTGATGGTATCGAGGACCTGATCGATATCTCGCGCCTTGTAGCGCACGATGTGCAGTATCGGCCCGAACTGCTCGCGGGTGAGTGAATCGATACTGTCGATGGTGAAGGCGACCGGCGCCACGAAGGTGCCGTTCTGGGTATGCTCGGCGGCCATGGGGGTCTCGGCGATCAGGCGGTTTTCGTCTTTCAGGGTCTGAATGTGGGCAAGTAGTCCCTTGCGGGCGTCTTCATCGATGACCGGGCCCACGTCAGTACCCAGGTCTCGTGGGTCGCCGATGCGAAGCTCATTCATGGCGCCCTTGAGAATCTCGATGACCCGGTCGGCCACGTCTTCTTGCAGGTAAAGTACCCTGAGCGCCGAGCAGCGCTGGCCCGCACTTTGAAACGCCGATTGAATCACGTCCACCACCACCTGCTCGGGCAGCGCGGTGGAGTCCACGATCATCGCGTTCATGCCCCCGGTTTCAGCGATCAAGGTGGGCAGTGGCGCGTTCTCGCGGGCGGCAAGCGAGCGGTTGATGACATGCGCGGTATCGGTGCCGCCGGTGAAGACCACGCCGGTAATACGCGGATCGCTGCTCAACACGCTGCCCACGGTGGGGCCGTCGCCGGGCAGAAGCTGTACCACGTCGCGCGGCATGCCGGCTTCATGGAGAAGCTCGATGACCCGGTGGGCGATGATCGAGGTCTGCTCGGCGGGTTTGGCGAGTACGGTATTGCCGGCGACGGCGGCGGCCACGATCTGGCCACAGAAGATCGCGACCGGAAAGTTCCAGGGGCTGATGGCGGCAAATACACCCTTGCCGCCCATGGTCAGACGGTTGGATTCACCCGTGGGGCCGGGCAGTTCGATGACTTCACCGAAGGACTCCTCGGCGCGCATGGCGTAATAGCGGCAGAAATCCACCGCCTCCTTGATCTCGTCCACGCCATCGGTGAGCAGTTTGCCACCCTCGCGGGAGCAAAGCGTCATCAGCTCCGGCATGTGCTCTTCGAGCAGGTCGGCCAGGCGGCGCAGAATCGCTGCGCGTTCGGCCACCGGCGTGTCGTCCCAGCGGGGGAAGGCCGCCCAGGCGGCATTCAGCGCCTGAGTCGCCTGCTCCTGGCTGGTCCACTGCACCGATCCGACGCTCTGGCCATGATCAAACGGCGAGCTGACCCGGTGAGTGTTCGCCGCATCGTCCTTGACATCGAAAGCCAGCAGCGGCTTGACCGCATACTGCTTATCCATGAACGCCGACATTTTCTCCATCAACGGATTGAAGTGGCTGCGAATGTTCAGGTTCACCCCACGGGCGTTGCGTCGCTTGGGCCCATAGATATCCTTGGGCAGCGGAATGCGCGTATTGGCCAGGGTGTTGTACTGCTTGAGCGTCTCGATGGGATGCTGGCAAAGCCACTCCACGGGTACGTCCGGGTCGACCAACTGGTGGACGAAGGAGGAGTTGGCACCATTTTCCAGCAGACGGCGCACCAGGTAGGGAAGCAGATCCTTGTGCGCGCCCACCGGTGCATAGATACGGCAATAGGTGCCTTTCGGGGCACGCTTCAAGGCGGCATCGTAAAGTGCCTCGCCCATGCCGTGCAGCCGCTGGAATTCGAACGCACGGTTGTCGTGCTGGGCAAGCTCGACAATGGCGGTGACGGTGTGGGCGTTATGGGTTGCGAACTGCGGGAAGATGCGCCCGCGCGTATCGTCGGAGAGCAAGAACTGCGCGCAGGCAAGATACGCGACATCGGTGCACGCCTTGCGGGTGTAAACCGGATAGCCGTCCACGCCGAGCTGCTGGGATTCCTTGATCTCGCTGTCCCAGTAGGCACCTTTCACCAGGCGAAGGGGGATCTCGTCACCCTGGAGATCCGCCAGACGGTTGATGTAGTGAAGCACCGGCAGCGCGCGCTTGGAGTAGGCCTGAATCACCAGGCCAAAGTGGCCCCAGCCCTTGACGGCGCTGCTTTCGAAAACGGCGCGGAACACCTCGAGCGAAAGCTCCAGACGATCGACTTCTTCTGCATCGACGGTCAGCGCTACGTCCAGCTCGCGGGCGCGGGTGACCAGCTTGATGACGGTGTCGACCAGCTCGGCCAGTACCTGCTCGCGACGGCCGAACTCGTAGCGTGGGTGCAGGGCGGACAGCTTGATCGATACCGATGGCTTGGGCGTCTTGTCGCTCAGACGCTGGGAGGTCTTGCCGACCTGCTCGATGGCGCGGGCGTAGTCGTCGAAGTAGCGTCTGGCGTCATCGCGGGTCCGCGCCGCCTCGCCCAGCATGTCGTAGGAGTAGGTGTAGCCCTGGTTGAACAGCGGCTTCGAGCGCTTCAACGCTTCATTGATATCGCGTCCCAGCACGAACTGCTTGCCCATGATCTTCATTGCCTCGACCATGGCGCGGCGAATCACCGGCTCGCCCAGACGGTTGACCATGCGGTTGATGAAGTGGGCGGGCTGGCCCTCCCGGGGGTGATCAAGCTTGAGTACCCGGCCGGTCATCAAAAGCCCCCAGGTCGAGGCGTTGACCATCCATGATTCGCTCTTGCCCACATGGGACTGCCAGTCGGCAGGACCCAGCTTGTCCTCGATCAACGCATCGGCGGTCACCTTGTCGGGAATGCGCAGCATCGCCTCGGCCAGACACATCAGCATCAACCCTTCGTGGGTATCCAGGCTGTACTGCTGTAGAAGCTCGTCGATGGTATCGACCGCGGTATCCATCTTGCGCACATCGCGCACAAGCTCTGCCGTGTTGACTCCGATGCGCTCGAAGTCCTCGCGACCGGCATCCAGTACTTTGATCAGTTCAGCGACGTAGCTGTCTTCATCGACGATATAATGATCGCTGACGGTCGCCAGCAGTGAATCAAGGTCGGTTTGCCAGATGGCAGGATCACGCATTTTCTTGGCGTTGAGCATTGTGGCCCCCGTAATCTGAAAGAACGAAAGATGGCAGGGCGGTATGCCCGATAACGCATGAATGTAGAGTGCCTGGCCTGCGGGTGTATGTCGGTTTCGTGGCAAAACGTGTCAATTTCCCGGTAAGCGTAACGCTTCGTCACTCTTTGCTGTTCAAGTATTGATCACAAAAACGTCGACACCTTGGCCATTTGAACATTGATCACCCGCCTGGATAGTCAAAGTTCATCGGGCGCCCAGGACGCCTTTTTGCCCGGTATCGAGCCCCCGCGCACCTTCGCTTTGCTGTCTGAAGGCGCGAGGGGATCGACCATAGCTTCGCCGAAACGCATGAGAGAGTGCACTTTGATTGGCAAACCCCGTCTGAATGGCGATGTCGGTCAACGGAAGCTGGCTTTGGACAATCAGTTCCCGCGCCGCACTCAACCGTTTGCGCCGCACATACTGCCAGGGCGAAAGTCCTGTCTGGGCGCGAAAACGCTCGGAGAAATGCGCCTCACTGAGACAGGCGATCCTGGCCAGGTCCGCCACGCGAAGTTCATCGGCCAGATGAAGGGCAATAAAACGATCGATCGGGGCCAGATCGAGCTGACGCTTGTTGCTGGCAAGCGGGGTGGAAAGCCGGGCTTTCAAGGCGCCCAGAAGGGTGGCAGCCAGGCGGTCGGACTGATAAGCGGCTGTACCGGTACTGAATCCCTGAAGAAGTTCGCTTTCGACAAAGGCCAGGTAGTGGCGCAGCGAACCGTCGAGTGCGAAAAAGCGCGGCACGTCGAAAAGCGCGATCAGCTCACGATGCTCGCCGGTCAGCGCCGGGGCGTCTTCGGGCAGATCGAAGATGAGCTGGCGGTTGTAACCTTGGCCGGAGTAATAGTGCTCGTGGTTGGCCGGCACGATACATCCGGAAAACGCGTTGACCCGTCCACCCAATCCCTCGATTTCAAACTCGGAGGAGCCGCAAAGGGTGATCACGATTTGGTGAAAGTCGTGGGCGTGATGCTGGACCGCGCTTTCCAGGGGGATCTGGCGAATGGTGCTGAGCATGGGCAGCTCCTTTTCTCAAGGTGCTTCAGGCAAGCGCCTTACTGCCGACGAAGAGCGGTGTGGGCGGCCAGATGATCGCGCAACGCCTTCAGCTCTTCCTGGCCGACGGGGTTTAAAAGCGGCTTGCCCTGGGCAATTTGCCAGCGCCGCCCGTACTGTTCCATCAAATGCGACGCCCGTCGGCGCACGCTGTCCAGATACTCGTCATGACGAATAGGGTAGCCGATCATGGCGTTCCACTCCGTCTCGCTGACCTTGCTGTCAAGCGCCTTGTCAAAAAGCGCCAGCAGGTCCTTGGGCTCGGTGCGATAGCGCGGGGTGCCAGCCATCATCAGAATGACCAGTACCGAGCCGATCACCAATAGACAAACGCCAAGCACGAGTAGATAAAGCGCCATAGTGTGCTCCTAACCGCCTCTTTTCGATCTGTCATCTGCCTGGCCTGAGGCAAAAACGGCGAAAACTTTGTGAGTTTGAGAACTTTTTTTCAATTCACTGTCAGATAGTGTACAGGCAACACGCGATAGCAGTCGCTATGACAGTAGTCGCTAGAAGTGTTGTACTGGCTTCTTTTTCGATCCCTTGCTTCCGCTGCCATCTGGCAGCGGTTTTTTTTGTCTGTCTATACTACTGCTATTTCGAGCGCCTTGCATTCAGGGCCATGTTTTCAAAGCGCGGTGGCTGGGCTTGGCAGGCAAGGCAGAAAAGGGCTATCCAGAAGATGAGTAGATGTAGATAGAAGAGCAGCAGACAGAAGAGGGCAAGACCGCAATGTTTGCCTCTTTAAGTTTGACTCTTTGCAGAGTGCCCACATGGTAAAGGGGGTTGATGGATCATCAAGGCGCCAAGCGCTCAGGGTAAACCCAAGCGTCGAGGGCCAAGCAGAGGAGCCGTTTATGGATGCCCGCGAGTACATGAGCCGTAATGGCGTCGGGATCGACCGAGATCCCGACCGGCCCAATACCCTTGAGGAGAAAGCCTGGGCTCGAGCCCGAGGCGCTGGCGGCGAACGGCCGAAATCCGGCACGCCCTACGACTGGGAAGACTGGGAGCGTTATCACTCTGATCTGGCCGAAGACGCTGAAACGCTGGAGCAGAAGATCGACAAGGAGGCTCACCGCAAGGCGGTGGAGCGAGAGCGCCGAGAGGCCCTCGTTCAGAAAGAGCCGGCCGTGCACGACGCGCCAAGGGCTACCCCTGGGCAAGAGCCCGTCGGGCACTTCGATCCCGCATCTGCCTCGACTACCCAAGGCCTTCCCGAAGCTGCGTTGACGCCAGGACAGAACGCCAAGGCAGTGCCCACCGAGATTGAGGCGGCCGAACCGGCCGGGCTCAAGGCCGCCTACGTGGCATTGGCCGTGTTGTTGCCCCCACTTGGCGTCGGGCTGACCGGGGCAGGGGGGAAGCGCGTAGCGCTTGCGCTACTGCTCACGCTTCTGGGTTGGCTGCCTGGCGTCGTCTACGCACTCAACTGGGTATTAAGCCGTAAACCCTCGTCTTAGTTTTTGTTTACCGTGGTGGGGCTTGTGGTGTACTTTTGTCAACCTTGAAATATAATGAGGTTGACAATGGGCTATCTGGTAGGCGTTACCGCGCTTTGGGCGTTTTCGTTTTCGTTGATCGGCGTTTATCTATCCGGGCAGGTGGATAACTACTTTGCCGTACTGGTGCGGGTGTCGCTGGCGCTGCTGGTGTTTCTGCCGTTCTTGCGTCCCGGTCTTCTCAAAGGGCGCGACCGAGTCGTCTTGATGGCCCTGGGGGCGTTGCAGCTTGGGGTGATGTACACCTTCCTGTATCACTCCTTCTTACTGCTCTCGGTGCCTGAAGTGCTGCTGTTCACCATCTTCACGCCTGTCTATATAGCACTGCTGGATGATCTTCTCTTCAAGCGCTTTACACCGATCTACCTAGTCACGGCGGTACTGGCGGTGGTCGGTGCGGGCGTCATTCGCTACGACGGTGTGGATAGCGGCTTCTGGCTGGGGTTTCTGGTCGTGCAGGGGGCGAATCTCTGTTTCGCGATTGGCCAGGTGGGCTATCGCCGGCTCGTCGCCAGGCACTCCCGGGCGCTTCCCTTGCACAACGTGTTCGGCTGGTTCTTCGTCGGGGCACTCATTGTGGCCTTGCCGGTCTTTCTGCTCCTTGGCAATACCCAGGCGCTGCCCAGCACGCCGGTACAGTGGGGGGTGCTGGCCTGGCTTGGCCTGGTGGCCTCCGGCATCGGCTATTTCGCCTGGAACCAGGGGGCCACCCAGGTGGATGCGGGGACGCTTGCGGTAATGAACAATTTACTGGTGCCTGCGGGGCTTGTGGTCAACGTCGTGATCTGGAACCGGGATGTGGATCTTGGCCGGCTGGCGCTTGGTGCGCTGATCATGCTGGGGTCGCTCTGGCTGAATCACTGGTGGCTCAAGCGCCGTCAAGTATCCCTGGCCTGACCGGGTAACGCCCTTGCAGGCCGCTTCAACCGTTCTTGACTGACTTTTCTCGACGCTGCCGCGGCTTTCCATGGCTTCGCGGCGTCTTGATTCAGAGCAGGATTTGCCCGCACGCCGGGGGATCTTCATAATGGGGGTTACCGACCGCGAGAGCCGCCCATGTCCCCCACGCCAACCAGTACGTCCGCCATGACACACACTAAAAGCGACCGACCGTTCAAGACGATCGGCCTGATCGGCCGGCTGGGTAGCGACAAGGTGATCGATTCGCTTGCCCGGCTGGTGGATTACCTGACGGCTCACGGTTATCACGTGCTGATCGAGGATCGTACCGCTACCATGATGCCGCATCACGGCCAGCCTGAGACCAGTCGTCGGATGCTGGGTGAGCTGTGTGATCTGGTGATCGTGATAGGCGGCGATGGAAGCCTGCTGGGCGCGGCGCGCGCGCTTTGCCGCAGCGGGACGCTTATTCTTGGCGTCAACCGCGGGCGGCTCGGGTTCTTGACCGATATCTCGCCGGATGAGCTCGAGACCCGGGTCGGCGAGGTGCTGGCGGGCCAGTACGAGGTGGAGGAGCGCTTCTTGCTGGATGCGGTGCTTTATCGGGACGGTGTGGCGGTGGGCAATGGCGACGCACTCAACGAAGTCGTGGTGCATCCGGGCAAGGCGGTACGCATGATCGATTTCGAGCTGTTCGTGGACGGTCAGTTCGTCTACAGCCAGCGAAGCGATGGGCTGATCGTCGCCACTCCTACCGGCTCGACTGCCTACGCGCTCTCCGGTGGCGGCCCTATCATGCACCCCAAGCTCGATGTCATTACGCTGGTGCCGATGTTTCCTCACACGCTGTCAAGCCGGCCGATCGTGATCGACGCGGCCAGTGAAATACGCATTCATATCGGCGAGACCAACCACTCCTACCCGCACGTCAGCTGCGATGGCCAGACCCGTGCCGTGGCAAAGCCTGATGACGTGCTCGTGATTACGCGAAAACCGGCGCGCGTTCAGCTGGTTCACCCGCTGGGACACAACTTCTACGATGTCCTGCGCAGCAAGCTGGGCTGGAGCCACCGGCTGGGGGATTGATGAGTAACGGTTATGATCTGATCGGCGATGTCCACGGCTGCGGTGCCACCCTGGCGACGCTTCTCGAGAAACTGGGCTATCGCAATCAAGGCGGCGTCTATCGCCATCCCACGCGCAAGGTCATCTTCCTGGGCGACTTGATCGACCGCGGCCCGCGCATTCGTCTGGCGGTGCAGATCGCCAGACGAATGGTGGATGAAAACGAGGCCTACATCGTGATGGGTAATCACGAACATAACGCCCTGGCCTATACCCATCCCGCCCCGGAAGGGAGTGCCAGGCGCTGGCTCAGAGAGCATACGCCGCGCCACAACCGCATCATTGCCGATACCCTGGATCAGTATCGCGATCACACCAACGAGTGGGAGGATACGCTTGCCTGGTTCAAGACCTTGCCACTGTTTCTGGAAATAGATGACTTTCGCGTGGTTCACGCCTGCTGGGATGCGGCGCTGATCGAAGCGCTCAAGGCGCGCGCTCCCAGCGCCTGCATCGACGATAGGATGCTGGAAGAGTCGACCGATCCCTCGACTGAGGCGTTCAGGATCGTCGACCGGTTGACCCGAGGGCCCAACATTTCACTGCCCGAGGGCATCGCCATCCATTCCGGTGACGGTTTTACCCGAAAAAGCTTTCGCGCGCACTTCTGGGCGGCAAATCCCCAACAGTGGGGCGATGTAGTCTTTCAACCGGATAATCTCCCCGGGCATCTGGAAACCCGCCCGCTCAGCGAAAGGGAGCACGCGCGGCTAAGCTACTATGGACCTGACGAGCCGGTGCTGTTTATCGGCCATTACTGGTGCGAGGGTGTGCCCGCGCTACCCACGCACAATATTGCCTGCCTGGATTACAGCGCCGTGAAATATGGGCGTCTGGTAGCCTATCGCTACGATGGCGAGCGCGAACTGAGCGCTGACCGCTTTGTCTGGGTCGATGTTCATCGTGAGGAGAGCTACGGTGTTTCAGGGCGTTAAATAACGTTTTCTAATCCAGGTTAATCGTGGAAATATAAAAAACATCTTTTTTTCAAAATTGCTGAACTAACCCCGTTGTCGGCTATCAGAGTAAGTGTTCCCTTGAATGATCCCTTGCTTTAAGCCGGCGGCCCCCTCCGCCGGTTTTTTTATGCCTGAATAAAAGTCACCGCGCAGAGCAGGCAATCCGAACCGACCGCTTCGCCCTGAGGGAGGTGTTATGCACCCTGTGATGCTGTTACCCGCCGATGCCGATACCGGCGAGCTGCGTAAAGCGCTGTGGCACTACCGTATCGGCCACCGTATTACCGAAGAGCCTGAAGGGCCCACGCTCTGGGTAGCCGACCCGCGCCAGAAAGCCGAGTTGACTGCGCTTGTGAGACGCTGGCAGCAGGGGGAGGCGTTGATTACCGGGGCTCGCCCCAGGCGCAGCCAACGAGCGCAGGGGAGTAACCTGCTGCGTCGTCTTCCAGTCACCGTACTGGTGATCGGCCTTAGCTTGCTCATATTTCTGATGATGAATACCCTGGGCGAAGGCGTGCTGACAAGCCTTACCATCGTGCCTGTGTGGGTTGTCAACAACGAGCTGGTGGCGGCAAGTCTGATGGAGACGCTCAAAGCCGGGCAGCTATGGCGGCTTCTATCGCCTGCCTTCATGCACTTTGGCCTGATGCATCTGGTCTTCAACCTGATGTGGGTGTGGTACTTCGGCCGACAGGTGGAGCTCTTGCAAGGCAGCAAGACCATGTTTTTACTGCTGCTGGTGGCCGGCATCGGCTCGAACCTGGCCCAATACGCCACCGGTACGGCACTGTTCGGCGGCATGTCGGGCGTGGTTTATGCGCTTCTGGGGCACGTATGGCTCATTTCACGCCGGCGACCCCAGAGCGGCTTTTTTGTACCCCAGATGCTCGTGGTATTCATGCTGGGTTGGATGGTGTTCACCATGACCTCACTTGCCGAGCGCGTGGGCTTTGGCAATGTGGCCAATGAAGCGCACCTGGGCGGGCTGCTCGTGGGCCTGGCCACAGGCTGGTACTATTGTGCCAAACGCCCCAGATCGACGTCTTAACGTTCAATATGACAGGAGCCTTGCATGAGTGACATGAGCTTTGAACGCATGATCAGTCAGATGACCCCGAGCATCTACGAAAGCCTGAAGCAGGCGGTGTCGCTGCGCAAATGGCCGGATGGCCGCTTTCTGACCGCCGAGCAGACCGAGCTTTGCCTGGAGGCGGTCATTCGTTACGAGATCGAAAACAACGTGCCGGATGAAAATCGCGTCGGCTACCTTGAGCGTCGTACCTGCGGGGCGGGGGCCACTGGCGCAGGCGTTTCGCCAGAAATGGCGGGGCTTGCGCGAGATGCCTCGGGTGACTGATGTTATTGCCACCCAGTCGTCCCCGATAGCCGGCAATCTCACGAGGATGGCCGCCACGCTTTCGCCGGAACATGAAAGCGTGGTGTATCAGCTGCGCGCCGGCGAAAAGCGCCTGGCACTCAACGAGCGGATAGGCCAGCGGCTACGGCTTACCTGGCAGGGCGCCATCAACTGTACCCACTGCGGGCGCAAGACCAATAAAAGCTTCGCCCAGGGTTACTGTTATCCCTGCTTCAAACGACTGGCGCAGTGCGATACCTGCATCATGAAGCCGGAAACCTGTCACTACTATCAAGGCACCTGTCGCGAGCCCGAGTGGGGCGAGGCCCACTGCTTCAAGCCGCATATCGTGTATCTGGCCAACTCATCAGGTCTCAAGGTAGGGATTACCCGTAAGACCAATATGCCGACCCGGTGGCTGGATCAGGGCGCCATCCAGGCGTTACCCATTCTGGAGGTAGCCACCCGCCAGCAGTCCGGCCTGGTGGAAATGCTCTTCAAGGAGCACGTGTCGGATCGCACCAACTGGCGTGCCATGCTGAAAGGCGAAGTGGAAAGGCTCGATCTTGTAAAAGAGCGCGACCGGCTGTTTCATGCGGTCGAGAGCGGTCTCGAAGCGCTTCGCGATACCTACGGCGCTGAAGCAATCAGCCCCATCAATGATACCCCGCTGGACATACGCTACCCGGTAGAGGTCTTCCCCCGCAAGGTCGTCTCTCACAATTTCGACAAGAACCCGGTCGTCGACGGCATACTGCACGGCGTGAAAGGACAGTACCTGATACTCGATACCGGGGTCATCAACTTACGAAAATTCACGGGTTACAGCGTAAGCGTTGACTAACTGGGCTAGCCAGCTCGCCGGGAGTTGGCTAAGGTAAGAAGGCGACGCTGTAGCGTTCCAACAAGCCTCATCATAAGGGGCTGATTTTAAGATAACCCTGCGCAATGAACCTATCGCTCAGGTAGGCTGTCGGGGCTGGCTTTGTCTACTCCCAGGCGTTAGTCTGCTTCTCATTCTACATCGCAAGGACGCCGTGATGCCTTGGTTAAAACTTCTGCATATTGCTGCACTGGTTATTTGGTGTGGCTCGCTTTTATATCTTCCGGCGCTGTTGAACTATGCGCTCGTGCTTCGCAAGGATGCCGGCTTCGCTCAGGGCACACCCCCGATGCCGCGCTTTTTCTATAACACCATCGCAACGCCTGCCGCGCTTGTAGCAATCGGCTCGGGTACGCTGCTGTTTCTGGTACATGGCTTGATGGGCGGCTGGCTGATCCTGAAACTGGGGGCGGTGGTCGCCATGGTCGCCGCTCACGGCATGTTTGGCTGGCTGATTCTGCGTCTGGAAATGGGTATTTACGGCGGCGTCAAGATAGCGACACTGGCGGGGCTTTTCGTTGCCGTGCTGGGCATTCTTGGAGTGCTTGGGTTTGTACTGGCAAAGCCCCTGGACTGGGGCTAGCCGTTATGGAAATGACCCTTGTACACATGGCCCATGTGCAGACTGCGCGCGATGAGTTATTCCTCGACATCCACCCCGACGGCATGTTCGTAGACGAGCAGACCGCCCAGCCAGCCCGCCAGGGCGATCAAGCCGCCGGTCACCAGCGACACCGCCAGCCCCCAGGGAAGAATGGCCTCGGGCGAGTTGAAGCGCAAAAGCCAGTTCAGCGAGGCCAGCGACAGCATGACGACGGCTACGATGGCATGACTCCAGCCGGTGATCAAACGGCGTATGCGCGAGACCGATACGAGATCAATGATACCGGCAATCGAGGCGAACCAGCCGCCAAAGGCGCCGACGCCTGCAAGCCACAGGCCGCTGCGTATCCAGAAGGGATCTCCCGTGTACCAGTAGGCCAGATCACTTGCCACCAGCGCCATCAGCGCTGCAATCGGGAAGTGAATCATTACAGGATGAAGCGGATGCCCGGCCAACGAGGCTCGGCTTCTTATTGAACGTTGAGGAGTGGATGCCATGGTCACTTCCTGTGGGCAGACAAAGGGAAAGAGTATATGAGGGAACGTAACGGCGCGACGCCCCCACGACGTATTCAACGCGCATCGCGGCGGCGGGTCAACCTGCCTGCGTTAACGCTAGTGCTTGTAGCGCTTTTAACATTGGCGGGTTGCACGGGAAATCACTCCATTCTGGAGCCTGCCGGGCCGGCGGCGCGGGATATTCGTCTTATCTGGTGGGTGATGTTTCCGTTTGCCACCGTGGTACTGATGGCGGTCACCGCGCTTTGGCTCTACACCTTCAAGGTACGCGATGTTACCCGCACTCCGGCGCAGGAGCGCCGTATTGCCCGGCGCTGGATCATCGGCGGCGGCATCGTGCTGCCGGTAGCCAGTATTATCGCGCTTTTGACGTTCGGCATTCCCACGGGTAAACGAATGCTGACGCTGCCGCTTGATGAGCCACCGGAAGTGATCGAGATTGTCGGTCACCAGTGGTGGTGGGAGGTGCGCTACCCAGGCGCCGAGGGCGGTGAGGTCATCACCTCCAACCAGCTCGTCATGCCCGCCGGTGAACCGGTGGATTTTCACGTCACTGCCGCTGACGTCATTCACGGTTTCTGGATACCAAGGCTTGGCGGCAAGATCGACATGCTGCCAGGTCGAGTGAACAAGATTCGCCTGGAGGCCGACGAGCCGGGCGTATTCGGTGCCCAGTGCGCTGAACTTTG
Organism: Vreelandella xerophytica; assembly: GCF_968048975.1. Next base: position 1,299,225 of record NZ_OZ309106.1, read on the forward strand.
TGGCGTGGGCCACGCCCACATGCACCTTTACGTGGAAGCACTGCCCCGCGAGGAATTCGACGCCTGGCTCGAGGCACGCCAGGAAGAGGCCCTTGCCGAACTTGCCGCAAGCGATCCAGGCTTTGACGACGCCCGCGAAAACTTCACGACCTTTTGCGCCAGCTGCCACCAGGTAGCGGGCATGAGCTACAGCAATATCGGCCCCAACCTTTCCGATGTGGGCAGCCGTACCATGCTGGGGGCAGGGGCCATGGCAATGGAAGAGGGCGCCATCTATCAGTGGCTGAGAAATCATCAAACGGTAAAACCCGGGAACAAGATGCCGCGACACGACGATTTGGATACCGACACTCTGGATGACCTGGGTGCCTGGCTGGAGACCTTAACCCCATGACGAGCATCAATCGCGAAGCGGTATCTCAGGACCCAAGGGATCCACAAGAGACTAGCGGTATCAAAGACCCCCAGGCGCTACATGATGACCTGCACGAGATCTGGGGTAATCCCGGGGGGATAAAAGCGCTGACCGTGGTCAACCACACCACGCTCGGTCTGCGTTTCATGGTCACGGGCATGGTGTTCTTCCTGCTCGGCGGTATCCTGTCCATGCTGATCCGAACTCAGCTGGCCACGCCCGACCAGAACTTCATGACGCCGGATATCTACAGTCAGGTCACCACCATGCACGGCACGGTGATGATGTTCCTGTTCGCCATTCCCGTGCTCGAAGGCCTGGCGATCTACATGATTCCCAAGATGATCGGCGCACGAGACCTGGTCTGCCCGCGCCTGACGTCACTGGGTTATTTCTGTTATCTGTTTGGCGGCATCATCCTCTCATTCAGTTTGATCATCGAGATGGCACCGAACGCCGGCTGGTTCATGTACACGCCGCTTTCCAGCAGCGAGTACTCGCCGGGGCTCGGTTCCGATTTCTGGCTTCTGGGCATCACCTTTGTCGAGATTTCGGCGCTCTCCGCCGGCGTGGAAATCGTCGTGTCCATTCTGCGTACCCGTACCGAGGGCATGGCGCTTCACAAGATGCCGCTGTTTGCCTGGTACATTCTCGCCATGGCGCTGATGATCGTGGTCGGTTTCCCGCCGTTGATTCTGGGCAGTATTCTGCTCGAACTCGAACGGGCGGTGGGCATGCCGTTTTTCGAGGTGGCCGGCGGCGGCGACCCGCTCTTGTGGCAGCACCTTTTCTGGCTGTTCGGTCACCCTGAGGTCTACATCATCTTCCTGCCTGCAGCGGGTATCGTTTCCACGGTGCTTCCCGTCTTTGCCGGGCGACCTATCGTGGGTTACGGCTGGGTCGTGTTCGCGATCATCGTCATGGGCTTTATCAGCTTCGGGCTCTGGGTTCACCACATGTTCACGGTAGGAATCCCCCAGCTGGCCCAGGCGTTCTTCTCGGCGGCGAGCATGCTGGTGGCGGTTCCTACCGCCATCCAGATATTTGCCTGGCTGGCCACGCTCTGGCTTGGCAAGCCTAGATTCAAGCTGCCCATGCTGTGGATACTGGGCTTTCTGATCATCTTCGTGTGCGGCGGCTTGACCGGGGTCATGCTGGCGCTGGTGCCGTTCAACTGGCAGGTGCACGATACCCACTTCGTGGTCGCGCACATGCACTACGTGCTGGTGGGCGGCATGCTCTTCCCGCTGATGGCTGGCTTTTATTACTGGTTGCCGCTGTTTTCCGGGCGCATGCCCTCGGAAACCATCGGCCGCTGGGGCTTCTGGCTGACGTTTCTGGGCTTCAACGGCACCTTCCTGATCATGCACTGGACCGGGCTTCTGGGAATGCCCCGGCGTATCTACACCTATGAAGCAGGCAGTGGCTGGGAAATCTTCAATCTGCTCTCCTCGATCAGCGGCTTCATCATGTCTGCGGGTATCGCCATGGTGATTATCGATATCGCCCTGCATTTCAAGTTTGGCAAGCCCGCCAAGCACAACCCCTGGAACGCCGATACGCTCGAGTGGGCCAATGTCATGCCGCCCAGCGCCTACAACTTCGTCAGCCTGCCCAGGGTCGAAACGCGCCATCCGCTTTGGGAGCACCCGGAACTGCCCACGACCATGGCCGAAGGTAAGCATGGCCTGGCGGTGACCAGCCACGGGCGGCGGGAAATGTGGGGCACTGATTCGATCACCGGCAAGGTGCGCGAGATCATCCACCTGCCGGGTAACTCCTGGTGGCCATTCTTTGCTGCCCTGGCGCTGGCTGTAGTGTGTATCAGCCTGCTGACGCGCGTATATGCGCTGGCCGGGGTGTTCGTGATTATCGCCGGGGTGTTTCTTCTGCGCTGGTCCTGGGAGAACGGCGCGCATCCCAAGGCTGCGCCGGATGCTGAGGTGAACGAAGGCGACCCGCCCCTGCATTCGCGCACCATGAGCGGGCCGGGCGTCTGGGCGATGACCACGTTCTCGATTGCCAACGGCTCGTTCTTTCTCTCCTACCTGTTCGGCTGGTTCTATCTCTGGACCGTCTCACCGGAGTGGCGCATGCCGGAAGTGGCACCGCTTTCACTGGTGGTGCTGGTCATTGCCGGGCTGGCCCTCACCGCCGGGGCCGGGGTGATGGAAAAACTGATACACGGGCTTCGCCGTCAGCGGGATAACGGCCTGATGACCGGATTCTTTATAAGCGCACTGCTGGGGGCGGCCCAGGTGGGCCTGACGCTCTGGGCACTCTTGAGCGCCGGGCTTGAACCTACCCAGACAAGCCACGATGCGGTGCTGCTGGTCGGGCTGGTCTATGCCCTGTTCCACGGCGCTCTGGCGATGATTCTATCCGCCATGCAGGGGCTTCGTGTGCACTACGGTTACGTAGGCGCCCATGCCCCCTTCGAGCCTGCCGTGGTGGTTCAGCTGTGGCGTTACAACGTAGTGACGTTCTGGCTGCTGGTCGTCGCGCTTGGCGTGCTGCCCCGGGTCATAGGAGGCTAACGATGCATACCGCTTTTAAACGACTTCATCTGACGCATCCGGCTCACCTGGTGGTAGGCCTTACGCTCTGGAGTATCTGGTTCGTGGCGGTGTATGGCGGGCTGTCGGTGGTCTGCGCCGTCGCGCCGCCGGCACCGGAGCAGGGGCCGTTGACGGGGCTCAACCTGGGGCTTGGCCTTTTCAGCCTGATGATGACCGCCGCTTTGCTATGGCTTGCCTGGGGAAGCTGGCGGGTTGCCAGGGAGCATAAAGGCCGTCAGCACTTTTTCGCGCTCGCCTCCGCCGGGCTCTATTTCTACTCCGCCTTTGGCGTGGTCTTTGCGGGCATGCCGGTCATCGGCGTGCCGCCGTGTCTGTAAGCGGACACGCCCTTGGCTATCGCCCCTGCAAGTGACACTCCCGAAAGCGCGGCGAATACCGCGCTTTATAGTCTCCACGGCATGTGGTGTACCAGCTGTGCCCTGGCGGTCGAGGGGGTGCTCAAACGCACGACCGGCGTCAATGAAGCGAGCGTTCACTACCCCACGGCCACGGTGTGGATAAAGGGCGAGCCGAGTGCCGTGTTGCTCGAACAGCTGGCGCCGCGGGTCAAACGCATTGGCTACAGGCTGGGTGACCTTGAGGCCATCGAAGACGCCTCGGAGCGTCTGGAGAAGGAAAGCCGCTATTTGAGCCTGCGGCTGATGGTAGCCGCGGTGTTCGGAATGTGGACCATGCTGGCTTCGCTTCTGATCTATGCCAGCGCGTTACCCCCGGGTCCTGTCGAAACGGTGGTCGCGTGGGTCTCGGGTGCTTTTTCACTGCCGGTGGTGCTCTATTCGGGCGTACCCTTTTACCGGGCAGGCTGGCGCACGCTGCTCGCTCGACGGCCAGGCATGGATGTGCTGGTCAGCCTGGGTGTGCTGGGCGCGGTGGCGGTATCGGCCTGGCTTCTGGGGCGCGGCTCGATCGATGTGTATTTCGATACGGCGGTGATGCTGATTGCGCTACTGCTCGTGGGTCGATTGGCTGAAACCCTTTGCCGCCAGCGCGGCTTGAAAGCCTTTGATGCGGTCGCGCTGCCGCGCGGTGACGTCACTCTGGGGGAAGGCGGGCAAGAGCGGCAAGTGCCGGTCGAACAGGCCAGGGTAGACGATACGCTCTGGGTGGCGCGAGGTGAAACCCTGCCCCTGGATGGTACGTTAAATGCCCCGGGCTGGCTGGATACCGCTACGCTGACCGGCGAAAGCGTGCCACGCTACTTTCATGTCGGCCAGAAGGTTTACGCCGGGTATGGCTACCTGGGCGGCGGGGACGTTGCCGAGCGGCTTGAAGTGTGCGTCACCAGCGCCGTCGGCGAGCGCAGAATGGACAAGCTTTGCGAGCAGATGCGCCGTCTGCAAACCCAGAAGGGCGAGCTTACCAAGCTTGCCGACCGTTTCGCTGCCTGGCTGAGCCCGCTGGCGCTGGTGCTCGCTCTCGTCACGCTGCCTGCCGCGCTGATACTCGGCGCCAGTGTCGAAGATGCACTGCTGCGTGCGCTTTCAGTGCTCGTGGTGGCCTGCCCCTGTGCGGTGGGGCTGGCCGTACCGCTGGCCTCGCTTGCCGGGAGCGGCCAGGCCATGCAGCAAGGCATCGCGCTGCGTGACCCCGCCGCCTTCGAGGTGCTGGCCAGGGTTCGTGGCATTGCTTTTGACAAGACCGGCACGCTCACCACGGGCCGCCATCAGGTATTGAACGCCGAGTTTCGCCAAGGCGAGGCGGGCGGTGGGTTCTACGCCAAGCTTCGTGCCAGCCTTCAGCAAAGCGAGCACCCGTTGAACGTCGGGCTTCTCGATTGGGTACCCTCGACCAAGGAGAGTCACGCGGTTGACCGAATCAGCGAAGTGCCGGGGGCCGGGCGGTTGATCACTTTCGATGATGACGATCAGTGGCGGATGGGCAGCGCCGCCTGGCTGGGCGAGCAGGGCGTCGCTTTGGGCGCCGAGGCAGACAACCCGGTCTACGCGTTTGCCTCCCAGGTGATCATCGCCGATCAGAAAGGGTGGCTTGCCACCTTTTACCTGGCCGACCCGGCCGTGGACGATGCTCCGGCAAGCATCCAATCCCTTGCCCAGGCGGGCTATACGACGGCCATGATCAGTGGCGACCGCCAGGGCCCGGTGCAGTGGGTCGGCGAGCATGTCGGGCTTGCGCGCAACGCGTGCTTTGCACAGCGCTCGCCGGAGGCCAAGGCGAAACTGCTGGCCGGGCTGCCATCACCCACGCTCTATGTGGGCGACGGTGTGAACGATACGTTGAGCCTGGCCGCCGCCGACGTGGGCGCAGCTCCCATGAATGCCAGTGAAGCGGCCCGGGAAGGCGCCTCGGCACAGCTCTTGACGCCCGGCATCGGCGGTGTCGTGAGGCTCTTGGCACTTTCCAGGCGCACTCGACGGGTCATGCGTCAAAACCTGGCGTTTTCGGCGCTTTACAACACGCTGGCCCTGGGGCTGGTGATCGCCATGGCCATTCCCCCGCTGGCAGCGGTACTTGCCATGGCCGCAAGCTCACTGAGCGTCACGCTCAACGCCGCGCGCCTGGCCTGGGCCGAACCCGACGAAGACAAGTAGCACCCCGCCATCCCTTGGTAGGCCCAGGGCATTCCAGGACACTCATGAGACGAAATCGAGCATGCGCCGGATAATCTCTTTTGTTGAAGACCACCTTCTATGGTTTGTCATTGTTTTCGCTGGCCTGGGCCTGCTGGTGCCTGGCATCGGCATTGTCCTCGAATCCTCCATCGGGCCTCTGCTGGCGCTTTTGATGTTCACCATCAGCCTGACGTTCGATGCCCACGATGTGCAGGTGGTGATGCGAAAACCCTCGAGGCAGTTTCTGGCGCTGGGCCTGGTGTATGGGCCCATGTCGCTCGCTGGGTGGCTGACCGGGCGGCTGTTTTTCGGCAGCGGCCCGCTGGCGGCGGGTCAGACCCTGCTGGGCACGCTGCCAACGGATGTCTCGTCGCCGCTTCTGGTGCTCATGGCGCGGGGCAACGTGGCCATGGCCGCCGTGTTCAATGCCGTCAATACGGCGCTTTCGCCGTTCATCGTGCCGTTTGTGTTCTTATGGCTGACGGGAATCCAGTTGGAAGTACCCCTTGGCGCCATCGTCCTGGAACTCATGTTGATCGTGCTCGTACCGACCGTTCTCGGGGTCGCCCTGCGCACGAAATTCACCCGTTTCCTTGCTCGATATGACGCCACTTACGCGGGCCTTGGGTCCATTGTGTACCTTTTGATACTGCTTGCGGTCGTCGGTCCGAACGCCGAGACCATCATCGGCTACGGAGGGTACGCGTTTGTCATTGCGGGGGCGGCGCTGTGTCTCAATCTGACGGGCTATCTGGTCGGCATGGTCTCGCGGCTGGTCACCACTGACCGCAAGGAGGTGATCACCTACCTTTTTACCGTGAGCAAAAAGGAGTTCAGCATTGCCGCCGCGTTCGTGGCCGCTTCCGGGTTGCCCTCGGAGATCGCGATTCCCGCCGCGTTCTTTGCCGTGATTCAAATGATCACCTCGCCTGTTGCGGCCAAGCTGCTTGCCCGTCACTGAACATTACGCCAGGTCTGCCGTTCAACGGCGGCGGTGGGTAAGCTTATAGATAGCCCAGCGCCTTGCCCAGGCGCGTGGCGTTGGAGGCTACCCAGCGGTGATCGATCGCGCCCCAGCTTTCAATGACGTAGTGGCCGATATTATGGCGTTCACCGTCGGTGGGTTTGAAAGGACACTGGATATCCAGCTCCGCAAGCGAGGCAATGGTGTCCTGGGCGGTGCGCCGGGGCATGCCGGTGGCCTCGATCAACGCCGGTACGCTGCTGGTGCCCTCGTTGATCAAGTGGGCGACATAAAGACGGCGATAAAAACTCGACCGGGTCTTGCTCAAGGATTGGGTCATGCGAGGTTCTCGACTTGTTGAGGAAATACCGCACGTTAGCCATGGACCATCACACCCTTGGGGCTTGAAGGCAAAGGCCTGCTTTTAACTGACGCCTTACTGTCACTTGGGTGTCACCTCTTGAGCCCACCCTGAAGCGGTAAACGTTTTCATGCGTTTAAAACCGTGGGAGGGTATCGCCATGACTGACACGACCAGTCGCGTTACGCAGGATAGCTTCACTGATAGCCAGAAAGAGGCACGGCAGGGCCATCTGGGCCAGTGGCTGACGCTCTTGCTGCTAGTCTACTTTCTGATTTGCGCGGTATCCATCGTGGGCGATGGTTTCCAGCTTGCCACCGGCGACTACGCCGAACAGCTTTTTGCCTTTGCCACCAACCCCTTTGTCGGGCTGATGGTAGGGATTACCGCCACGGCCCTGATTCAATCTTCCTCCACCGTGACCTCCGTGATTGTCGGCATGGTTGCCGGCGGGCTGCCGGTGGCGCTGGCGGTTCCCATGGTCATGGGCGCCAACGTGGGCACCACGGTAACTAACACGCTGGTAAGCCTGGGGCACGTCAAGAACAAGGACGAGTTTCGCCGCGCGTTTGCCGCTGCCACGGTACACGATTTCTTCAACCTGCTGGCGGTGGCGATTCTGTTACCCATCGAGATTCTGTTCAGCCCCCTGGAGCGGCTGGCCGAACGCGTGGCCGTCATCTTTTATGGCGATGTCGATCTTTCCGTGGATAACGTCAATTTTATCGGTCAGGCGACCCAGCCGGTCACCGGCGCCGTCGAGCGCGTGCTTTCCAGTCTGCCCGAGGTAGCGGGGGGGATTGCCATGATCGTCATTGGTGTTGCGATGATCTTTCTCGCCATTCGCTACATCGGCAAGCTTTTGAAAACGCTCATGGTCGGGCGCGCCAGGCAGATCATGCTCAACGCCATTGGACGCGGGCCGCTCACCGGCGTTGCGTCCGGAGCGCTGGTCACGGTACTGGTGCAATCGTCATCGACCACCACCAGCTTGATGGTGCCCATGGCAGGCTCCGGCGCGTTCACCCTGCGCCAGATCTATCCGTTCACCATCGGCAGCAACCTGGGCACCACCATGACCGCGCTGCTGGCGGCCACGGCAGTCACGGGTACCACGGCGCTGCTGGCGCTGGAGATCGCCCTGGTTCATCTGCTGTTCAATCTGTTCGCCGTACTCATCATCGGAGGCCTGCCGTTCTTGCGCCTGCTTCCCGTCAAGGGCGCTCAATGGCTTGGCAGGGTGGGCGCCGAGCGCAAGGCGCTGGCCGCCGGATGGGTGCTGGGGGTGTTTATCGCGCTTCCCGCTTCGTTAATTGCCATCACCGTCATTGCAGGATAACGCCATGAGTATCGAACATAGCATTCACGCCACGCCGACCGCCGAGCTCAAAGCCATGCTGAACGATTCGGTGGAGATCATCGATGAGATCAGAGCCGAACTCGACGCCCGGGAAGCCCAGACTCAGGAACTTGAGAAGATGGATACGCTGATCGTCGAGACCCGGCCCAAGCTTCAGGAGATACGCGGCTTCTTTGCTTTGGTGCTCGACGAGCTTCGAACGCGCAATCGTTAGGCGTGTCGAGCCCGGCACTGGCGCTTCAGGCTCATTACCTTGACGGCGCCTGGGGGCAGGGCGGCCGTCTCGGGTGGCACGTTTCATGAAAGTGAAGACGACCGTTAACCCAGCTGTCACATGGATCGCCTAGGTTAAATTAGCTTGGCTCAATGAGTCTACCACAGCAGCTCAGGAGATCCGTATGCAGATGTTCAACCGCGGTGCCCTTGTCGTGACGCTTGGGGCCCTTTTCGCCACGCCGGCGCTCGCTCAGGAAAACTCGGCTAAGAACGTGATCCTGATGATTACCGACGGCGCGGGCATCGAGACGTTCCGCGCCGCCAGCTACTACCGTCACGGAGCGCTGGGCCACGAGGTGTATGACGATTTCGACACCAGGCTCTTTACCGCCACGCATCCGCTCAACGCCTCGACCGAGCCCACCATGAGCGATGAAGGCGCCATCACCTTCGACCCCGCCGAGCTCTGGAGCGATGAGCTGGTAGAGGGCGTCGGTTATGAAGGTAAGCTTGCCGACTACCCGGGCTACTTTGCAGGCTACAACTATACCCGTGAAGACTTCACCGACAGCGCCGCCGCGGGTACCGCCCTGGCCTCGGGTAACAAGACCTACAACAGTGCCATCAACTGGTCGAACAACGATGAAGCGCTCAAGCATATCGGCGAGTACGTGGTCGATAGCGGCCGCTCCCTCGGCGTGGTGAGCTCCGTACAGCTCAGCCACGCGACCCCGGCCGCCTTTCTGGGCCATAACGCCAATCGAAACGAGTACGCCGCACTTGGTGAAGAGATCATCAATACCGGCCTTGCCAGCGTGGTATTCGGTGCCGGTCACCCGTACTTCGACGAGGCGGGAAACGATGTCGATGAACCCGAAGAGCGTGCCTTTCGCTATGTCGGCGGCCAGGCTACCTGGGAGCGTCTGGTCAATGGCGAGACCGACTATCAACTGGTCGAAAGCCGGGAGGATTTCGAAGCGCTGGCCGAGGGCCGTTTGACACTGGAAGGCGACAAGGTGATGGGCGTGGCGCAAAACAACGCGACGCTGCAGTTCAACCGCCCAGGCGTTGCCGCCGGCGAGCTGCTTCACAATGTACCGAGCCTGCCCATCATGACCCGGGGCGCCCTGGAGGTACTCAAGAACAATGACGAAGGCTTCTTTTTGATGGTCGAAGGCGGTGCCGTCGACTGGGCGGCCCATGCCAACAACCTGGCGCGTCTGATCGAAGAGCAGATCGACTTCAATGAAGCGGTCGAAGCCGCCGTCGAGTGGGTCGAGGCGAACAGCAGCTTCGACGAGACCTTGATCATCGTCACCACCGACCACGGTAATGGCTTGCTGCAGGGCCCGGATTCCGATCAAGACGCCTACAGCCCGATCTTGAACCAGGGGGCAGGTGCACTGCCTCTGGTGCGCTGGCACTCGGATAATCACACCCGTGAGCTTGTACCGCTCTACGCCCAGGGCGTCGGCGCCGGATTTTTCACTGACGTGGCCCAGCGCGACGACGGCCTGGCCATCTACGATGTCGACGACGCTTCACGGTACTGGGTCGACAATACCGAGGTCTTTCGTGCCGCGATGAACGCGCTAGGTATCGAAGAGGACAGCCAGGCGCGCCACTGACCTTGCTTGACGGTGGAATCCCCCCTTGGCGAGACAGCGCCGGGGGGTGGGACGTATCATGAGCTTTTTGACGGAGCTTTTCTTGTGCAGACGTTTTCCGTTCTCCTGATACGCGTTCTGGCGGTTTACCTCGTCATCAATCCGCTTCTTGCGCTGGGGTCTGGCCTTATGAGCGCTTACTCCGCGGGTGAGTACGAGCAGTGGCGGCTCTTTCTGATCAATGGCTTTTTACCTGTGCTTCTTATCGGGGGCTTGCTCTGGTTCAAGGCCTCCGCTATCGCCCAAAAGCTTCACGAGCAGGATAACCCCTCAGGCCTTGCGTTAAGCGAGGCGGGCCTGGTTCGCGCGGGCAGCTTCTTGATCGGCGTTTACCTGTTGGTGCAGCATCTGGGCAGCCTGATAGGGCGTTTGAGCTTTGTGGGCGGCATCGACTACGGTTCCCTGGCCGTCGTGATACTCAGCCTGCTGCTCATTCTGGGTGTCGGCTTTATTGAAAGGCTTTATTACCGCTTCAGACACTTTTAAAGCTAAGCGAACTTGACATGCGGTCGCGGGTCTATTTCGGTAAGATGGTTTTTGTCACATCTTTTTGTAAAAAGATGAAGGGCTTGCAGTAAAGGTCATATCAGGAAAGGTCATCGCCGTTGAGCCCGCGGCGTAAGGTCACCCTTATTGGTTAAAGAGGTCGTTATAATGAAAACTCCCCATGACGTACTCAATGAGTGGATGCAGGCGATCAACGACGCCGATGTCGAAGCCCTGCTCGCCCTCTACGATGAAAACGCCGTACTGATTCCCACCTTTTCAAACCGAATCGCCAATACCCGCGAAAAACACCGCGACTACTTCGAACGGCTGGGAAGCCGCCCGGGCCTGAGCATCTCGCTTCACGAGAAAACCCTGATCATCCAGGAAGTATCGGAGACGATCTGCGCGCTCACCGGCCTTTACAACTGGCGCTTCGAGGTAGACGGCGAGCTCTTGAACTTCGAAGCACGCTTTAGCTACGTGGTGGATCTTTCCAAGGAGAAGCCCATCCTGCATCACCACTCTTCGCAAATTCCGCGCATGCTGTAAGGCTGTGTCTAGCGCGGCGGTACGTCCCGCCGCGCTAGCCCAGGGCGATTGAGCATATCCGTCGCATGAATCAGGCCGCCCAGAAGGAAGAGGAGCGTTACCCCATGCACGTCTTGCCTGTGCTACTTCTCATTGATATGCAGCGTGGCATGCAGGCCCCGGCGGCTGGCGAGCGCAACAATCCCCAGGCGGAAGCGAATATTCAGCGCCTGCTCGGCGCCTGGCGACACGCAGGCGGCCAGGTCGTGCACGTTCGCCATGTCTCACGCACGCCAGGGTCTCCGTTTTGGCCGGGTCAGCCGGGCGTCGAATTTCAGCCGGCGCTCGCGCCGCTCGCCTGCGAGCACGTTGTCGAAAAGAACGTACCGGACGCCTTTATTCTCTCAGGACTGGAACGCTGGTTACGCGTTCGCGATATTGACCGGCTGGTGATCGTGGGTGTGAGTACCAGCAACTCGGTCGAGGCCACCGCCCGCGCGGCAGGCAACCTGGGCTTCGCTGTCCAGGTGGTGGCGGATGCCACGTTCACTTTCGCCAAACGCGATTACGCAGGTACCCAGCGCACTGCCGACGAGGTCCATGCCATGTCGCTTTCGAATCTGGAAGGTGAGTACGCTGCTATAAGAAGTGTCGAGGATATTTTGAACGAGGCCGAAGACGCAGCCACCACTAAAAACGCCGTGCCGTTCACCGAGTAGCTTGGCGTTACACTTTTATATCAATACTGATGGTCGCCGCGCTCACGCCAATCACTGGGGGTGGTAGCAACTGGCCGAGCGTGGAGTAGAGCGCGCTGGATTCTGATTGGTGGGGCGAGCAGTCCACCTTTGTCATATCATTTTCGGCTTTTTTCAGTTCGCGGCGCGTCTCCTTGTCCTCTTCCTGCAGGCGAATTTTTAACTCGCTGGCTGCTTCCTGAAACGCCCTTTTTGCATCGGTCAAAATGGATCGCAGAGCATGTTCGCTGGCGTTAACACCCGTGGGCTGATCTGCGCCTGGCTGGGTCGTTGAAGGTGTCAATGTACTTTGCAGCACGTCGTCCGGCACCTGAGACTTTTCCTGGCGCCCCTGTTTCTGCTCTTCAAAGCTTTCACTGTCATCAGGCGCTTCATTTGCAATAGCCGCCTCGGCGCTTTCGAGCGTAGCGTTTGCGGATTTGACATCGCTTTCGGCGCTGCTCGCTTCGCTTTGCACGTTTTCGGTGGGCGGCGTTTGCACAGCATCGTTACCGCTTTGGGCCGCGTTGACCGTGGGCGCTATTGCGGAACCAGCGCTGCTACTGCCTTCGCCACCACTTAATTGCCCAGCCGCTACACCCAGCTCACGTGCGATGCTCTTGAGTTCACTGGCCATGGATTTGAGCTGTTCAGGTGAGGCAAGGCGCATCATCGCCTTGAGCGACTCAAGCCGTTGCTTTAAAAGGCCCACCTTCTGCGAGGCGTTCTGCATCGCCGACTCTTTGGGGCTGGGCAGCGATGCCAGCGCTTCAAACGCTTCCTGCTGTTTTTTAAGGCGCTTTTCCAGCGGACTCTCTGTACCGGCGGTCTGGGTGGAGGATGCTGCTGCCGCCAGGCGCGAAGTTAGGGGAGTCGCGTGTTCGCGGCATGAGGTTGCCGTGTTGAAACGGACCGGACCAATTTTCATGATGTGCTCCGTTTGCTACCAGGAGTATCTATCGATTCGATCGAGAATATCTTTAGATAATGCTAATGCCCGCTGCTGAAAGCCCCTTCAAGAGCGCGCCAATATGGCAACTGAATAGTTCAAGACGCCTTTCCTTGTAGTGACCCCGTCGCTATGTCATAAACGCATGGCTCGTTCGGCTTCACCGGCGCTGGCATTCGGCCGGGCAATGCCCATCGACACACAACAATAGCCACCAGGGGATCGATGTCATGCTAACGTCACGTTACCGGCGCCTGGCGCTGGGAGCCCTCGTTGGAGTCGGCGCTTTGCCGCTCCCCACACTTGCCGACACCACCTTCAAAGACACCTTCGACGACACCGTTTTCTTCGGCGATAGCCTGACCGACAGCGGTCATTACCGCGCAATCATCGAGCAGCTGCTTCCCGTCCCGATCAGTCAGCGCGATTTCGTGGGTCGTTTCACCGACAACCCGGGGCCGGTGTGGTCCGAGCGCCTAGCCACCCGCTACGGCGGTAGCGCCGCGCCCGCCAATGCCGGCGGCAACAACTACGCCGTCGGCGGCGCCAGAGTATCCGCCCCCTCGGGCAGCCTGTTCGGCGCGGCGCCATCGGTGAGCGACCAGCTGGCGAGTTATCTTGCCGCGACCGGCGGTGTCGCCGAGGGCGACACACTCTACGCCGTCTGGGCCGGCGCCAACGATCTGTTTACGGTGGGGGAAGGGGCCGACGCCGCGAGCGTCATCGCCAATGCAGCCTTCGGGACCGCCGAGGTGATCGGCGCACTCGAGAATGCCGGTGCTCGCCATGTGCTGCTCTTCAACATTCCCGATCTGGGTTTGACCCCGCGCTTCAACGGCGACCCCGCCACCAGCGCTGGCGCCACCGCGCTCGCCCGGCAGTACAACGAAACACTCTACACCGCCGTGGCAGCAAGCGGTGCCGAGGTGATCCCGGTCGACACCTTCGCGCTGCTGCAGGAGGTGGCCGCCGCGCCCGGCGCCTACGGATTCATCAACGTGACTGACCCCGCCTGCACGCTGCCGCTGCCGCTTTGCAACTCGACGACGCTGGTCGCCCCGGATGCCGGGCAGCACTACATGTTCGCCGACGAAGTCCATCCCTCGAGCGCGACCCATCGCATCATCGGTGAGTACGTGGTGTCGATGATCGAGGGGCCGCAACTGCAGCAGCTGATGACCCACTCGGCGCTGCTGGGCGGGCGAACTCGCGCCAACCGGGTCGCGGAACACCTGAACGGGGCCGCGCTTGAAAATGGCCTGCGCTGGTGGGGCGATCTGCGCGCCGAGCGGCAAAAGCTCGGATCAGGCGATCTTCTGGACGCCGATACGCCGGCGGGGCTTCTTGGCGTGGACTGGTATCAGGACGGAGTCGTGCTGGGCGGCTTCATCGGCTACGGCGATCAGGATGGCGACTTCGGCGGTGGCCGGGGGGATTTTCAGCGTCGAGACACCACCCTGGGGCTTTTCTCGGGCTGGTATGCCGACAATGCCTGGATCAACGCTCAGTTGAGCTATACCTGGCTCGATGTCGATATCGACCGCGAGGTCCAGCTGGGCAGCGCGACCCGCCACCATACAGGGTCGACAGAGGGAAAGAACCTGACCGGTGCACTCAACGCGGGCTTCGAGTTCAGCACGTTCTCCACCCCCGTAGGCGATGTGCGCACCGGCCCGGTCGCGGGCTTGACCTGGCAGCGCGTCGAACTTGACGGTTTTGATGAGGCCGAGCGTTCCTCGACCGCGCTTGACTACCCCGATCGCGACGTCGACTCCCTGGTGGGGCGCCTTGGCTGGCAGATCCGGCGCAACGGGCCGACATTCAATCCCTACCTGCAGATTAGCTACAACCGCGAGTTCGAGAAGGAGCAGGGCGCCAGCGCTACCCTGCAAAGTCTGCCGCAGTTGGGCGGCTACCGTGTTCCCAGGCTCGATTTTGATCGCGACTACGTCGAGCTCGATGCCGGCGTGCGCGCCACGCTAGGCGGCGTCGATGCTCACATTGGCGCGAATGTCGACGTCGATGATGCACGCAGCAGCGCGCTGTTTCTGAGTCTGGGCAAGCGCTTCTGACACATCGAATGATCACAGTAGGGCGAGTGTGAAATGAAGACGCCCCGCCGGATAGCTCCCGGCGGGGCGTCTTTCAACCAGGGTGGTCGCTAAGCTTCTACATTGATAGTGGCTGAGCTGACATCGCTGGTAGCCCCTGGCAACATCTGGCCCAGCGAAGAATAAAGCGCATTGGACGCTGCCTGAGCCAGCGAGCGATCGAGCTTGGCCATATCTTCCTCGGCCTTTTTGAGCTCGCGGCGTGCCTCTTTATCCTCTTCACGCAGACGTATTTTCAGTTCATTGATGGCTTCCTGCAGTTCTTTTTTAGCATCAATCAGAATGCCGCGCAGCGCGTGCTCGCTGGCGCTGATGGTCGGTGAGCGGTTGTCATCGCGTTGTGAAACATTCGCGAACGCCAAGGCTTCACCTGCCACTTTTTCAATAGCATCATCCGAATTCAGGCTTTGCTCTTGCTCTTGCTCTTGCTCTTTCAGTTCGCCGTCCATCTCGGCAGAGATCGCGGCTTCCGCGCTGGCAAGCGCGGTATCAGCCCCCTGAGCGTTCGAATCTGGCCCTCCACTTTGCACACTGTCTGCAGAAGATACCTCTGAAACATTATGGGCAGGATGCGCGGCGTTAACGGTAGGCGAAACCGTGGGGCTGGCAGTGCTGGTGCCCCCACCGCTTAATTGCCGAGCCGCCACGCCCAGCTCTCGCGCAATACTTTTTAGCTCGCTGGCCATGGATTTAAGCTGTTCGGGTGAGGCAAAACGCATCATCGCTTTAAGCGACTCTAACCGCTGCTTTAGAAAGCCGACTTTCTGCGCAGCGTTCTGCATCGCAGACTCCTTGGGGCTGGGTAGCGATGCTAACGCTTCAAACACTTCTTTCTGTTTCTTGAGCCGTTTAATCTGAGGGTCGTCCGTGTTGGGGGCGGTAACCGACAAGGGTTGGCCTGTTACCCGCGCCGCGCTAGGCCCGGTTGAAGGCTCCCGGCGAGTATTGATCATCATCAGGTTGGAAAATCCGATTTTCATGGCCGATCCCTCATTTTTATTAATAGAACCTATCGACTATTCCGATGATAGCTTTAGCAAGATCAGGGCTAATCGTTTTCCCCATTGTCAAAGAGCTGGCCTGCGCGCCGCAGCCGCCGATGGCGAGTGTGGGCTCTGGGCGTCACACCGATGCCTATGCCCGATGAAACCCGCGGCTTTATTGAAACTGCCTTGAAAGGCCTTGAAGCAGGCCACCGTTTTGCTTTTGCCGTTATTGATGAGACCAGCGTTACCGTGCTGGGCACAACGAGCTATCACGACATCTTACCTGAGGTAAAGCGGGTAGAAATTGGCCACACCTGGTATGCCAAACGCGCGCAGCGTACCCATATCAATACCACCTGCAAGCTGCTGCTGTTAACACATGCTTTCGATACGTTGGGTTGTAACGTGGTTGGCTGGCGCACCGACAACTTCAACTACGCAAGTCAACGTGCCATTGAGCGCCTGGGGGCTAAAAAGGATGGTATTATCCGCGGCCACAAGCTACGCCGTGATGGAACCATTCGCGATACGGTGATGTATAGCCTGCACAGGGGAGAGTGGCCAGAAGTGCGCGCGCATCTTAACGATTTTTTGAGCCGGCCACGTAGCTAATCAATAGGGCTTTGGCTCGACGCACACACATTGAGGTAGGGACGCTGATCGCAGCCGCCAATCATATGTGCTACAGACAAAGCGAGAAGGCAAGCGAATTTTGAAAAGGCAGCCAAAATTTTCTTTGCTAGCAATATGATCAATGAGATAGATTTGATCTAGGCGGCTAGATAACCTCAGTGAACGCGCCAGCACGTTCATTGAAGTTATGCAGCCGGGTATATAACCACTGTTAGCTTTAGAAAGGTGAAAAGTGGTGGAAGAACAACAAATTTCAGAGGTAACTATGTCAAACATTGAACTAATCGCACTTATTGCATCAATTGCGTCATTAATTTTAGCTGTTGGCGCAATTTGGCTGTCTATTGTTTTCTTCCGCATGTCCAGTCAAGCTTCACAAGCAACAACTGAAGCTGCAAAAGGCATCGATTCAAGTGTCCAAAGATTAGAAGGGTTATTTGACAAATTGTATTCCGATACATTTTCAATGATGAAAGATACTGTTTCAGATATGCGTAAACATATTTGGAATAAGCCTGATGGCGATAAAAATGAAATTTCACAAGATTTGAAAGAGGAAATACAAAATCAAGTATTAGCTGCACTAGATGACAAGTCTGTTCCTGATGAAGATAAAAAAGAAGAAATTGCAAAGAAATTAGAAACTGCACTTGAGGGTATCTTAGGAAAAGCGCGTGAAAAGAAACGAACTATAAAATCTGAGAAACTACTTAGTGCGATTCAAGATTTTGGTCCAATAACGATTGAAAAACTTGCAGATATTCTTGGGTCTTCCATTGAGGATATTGTAATACCGCATATTTTCAAACTCCGTGAGGAAGGAAAAATTACTTGGGATGGTAACGAAAACGGAGTATCAGGTGGAACTGTCGTTGTAGAAGTAAAAGCTAACAAATAGCTCCAGCGGATAATTTAAAGTGTCACTTTTTTTGCATACGGAAAAGTGTTCCACTTTAAATTGTCGCTGAGCAAGGCGTTAGGGCACCAATCAGTAGCGCAGAGAATATACAAGGATAGAGATGTACGAGTTCTCAGTTGAGCAAGCAGCGAATAATATTCATGATCATCGAACGAAAGAGTATTTTCGTGAAGTGATGAATAACTACTTCAATGGCAATCACAGGTCTGCGCTCGTGATGCTATGGACCGTTATTATTTGCGATCTGGTTTATAAACTGCAATATTTGAAAGATATTCATGGTGATGAAAAAGCAGAATCTATTCTCGATGAAATGGCAGATTTCCAAGAGAAAAATCCTGCGAATCCTAAGTGGGAAGAAAATCTCCTAAAAGAAATATTTACTCGAACAAGTTTGTTAGAGGCTCACGAACTGGACTTTTTACAGGCGCTGCATCGGCACAGGCATTTATCTGCGCATCCTGTGATAAGTAAATCCGATATTCTCTTTCGTCCAAACAGAGAGATGGTGCTCTCAGATATAAGGGTGGCTTTGGACTCTGTATTAACCAAGCCCCCAATTTTAACGAAACAGGTGTTCTCCGAGCTTGCGGAAGATCTCGAAAAAGTCAAGGACTTGTTCGCAGACAACAATCAACTTACACGATATTTGGAATCTAAATATTTCAAGAATTTAAATGAAGAGGTTTCATCTCAAATATTTAAGTCCTTATGGCGGATTACTTTCAAGGCTGAAGATGAGAGGTGCAATGAAAATCGAGCCATTAATTCTAGAGCTGTAAGAATACTATTTGAACGAAATCGAGAAACCTTAACTGAGTATATAAGAAATAACTCTCCATACTTCAGCGAAATATCTGACGGATCGCCACTGAGGCATGCAATTTTCTTTCTAGGCGATTACCCTCACTTATTTAACCTATTGAGTGAGGCTACAAGGGAAGTGGTATCTGCAAAAGCAAAATCAGACGTCGATTTACTGGCAGTTTCTTATTTCTTGAACAAAAACATCGCTGAACACATAGATATGCTTGTTAACTTAATCAAAACAGATTATGAGCATTCGTTCGGCGGATCACATAAGATACATATAAATCACATCCACGATTTGATGAGGCATGCTGAATCAGCTGGAATAAAGAGCCGCATTAATAAACTGCTGGTGGTGATGTACATAAATGCAACAAATTTCGATGCCGCTGATTCTCTATTTTCTCAATTTATTAAACCACATATTAGTAAATTTGATCAAGCCGAGATGAAGTTGTTGATTGAAGGCATTGGTAACAATAACCAAACGCATTGGCGTGGTCGAGCTGATGGAGATCATACTCTAGTAGTAGAGCGGGCTGTAGAAATAATAGATGGTTTTGATGTTTCGGAATACCGATTCCTACCCGAACCAGAAGAGCCCTAACAAAGTGCTGCTAGGGTCAAACCTACGCTGCGCTCCGGTTTGCCCTAAAGCACGGCGTTATATGCTTATTTAAGTAGGTAGTTAAAATGAGTCGAAAGAAATTTATGGAGTCTGTGGGTGCAACCTGCAGAAACTGGAACTGGAGTTGGTCATTCGTTAATCACGATGAAAAATTTGTGGTTTTTGGTCATTGGGATGTACACAAAGATGGCTTAATTTTTGATGAAAGTTGGAAAGGTACTGGGAGAAAGCAATCACTCGAGCACGTATCTCTAATTCAGGAGCATGGGTACAGTTTAAAAACTTTCCCAATGCAGTACGATGAAACAGATACTGGTACCGCCAAAATTAAAAGTTTCGACTGGATTCTTGAGGATAAGCATTTAGCGGGAGTTGGTGGGCTTTGGTATGCGTTAAGCCCCTCTGAACACGAGGGCGTCACAGCGATAGAAGAGGTTGTTAACCCAGAGACTTACACAGAGGGTGCAACGAAGAGAATCTCTGTAAATGCATATGAACGTAACCCCGATGCCAGAGCTAAGTGCATATCTCATTATGGGTGCAAATGTTATGTTTGCAACTTTGATTTTCAAAGTGTTTATGGTGATATCGGTAAGGGTTTTATACACGTGCACCACGAAGTTGCACTTGCTGATATAAAGCAAGAGTATGATGTTGATCCAATCAATGACTTAAAGCCTTTATGTTCTAATTGTCACGGAATCATACACAGAACACATCCGCCGATATCCGTCGATGCTTTAATTTCCCTGTTAGGTGCCAAGGTTTAAGACGCATATAACAAACTGTTTAAGAGTGATTCGCAACGCGTGGTATTTTCACTATGCGTCGGTTTTAGTGTTTAAGGTGGTATGCGGTGGCAGCGGTATTGCGTTGCTCACACCTTAACAGGGCGTTATGTCATGTTTGCATTAAGTTCCAGTAATCGATTTAGATGGTATCAAAATGCAAATTGCCAGATTGATAGCAGTGGAGAGTGATCACGATTTCATTTGGAGCGCTTATTCAAGCGCTTATAAAGATGTAGTCGAGCGTCAGTTCGGTGTTTGGGAAGGCAGACTTCAGAAGTCAGCTTTTGATGAGAAATGGCACCAGGGTGGTTTTGAGGTGGTAGCGTTAAACGGCACCTATGTAGGTGCCGTATGGATAACAAATGAAGGTAAGTTTTTTCAGCTTCGAGATATATTTCTTGCGCCTGAATATCAAGGGCAGGGCATTGGCTCGCAAGTTGTGCAGCAGGCATTGGACAAGGCGCATGCGGCAGGTATGCCTTTACGACTTCGTGTCTTGAAGCAGAGCCAAGCGATTGCATTATACGAACGGCTAGGTTTTACAAGGTGCGGTGAGACACAAACGCAGTACTGGATGGAAGCTGTCTAACTAGTGCTTGTAGCCTATACAGAATCAACGCTGTTTATTCAAAAAAAGCCCCGGCTATTTATTAAGCCAGGGCTTTTACTTACCTCTTATCTCGCCTTCTAAAACTTCCTAGCTTTTCTTCTTATCCACCTTTTTATCACTCTCGGCTTGGCTATTATCTTCAGTACCACCACCCGAAAAATGCGCCCGCACCAACTCCAGCAACCCCTGCGTAGACGCATCAAAATCCGCCGCATTGGTATCAATACGCTCACTGATTTCCCCGGCGATGCGCTTGCCCAGCTGCACCCCCCACTGGTCGAACGAGTTGATGTTCCAGATCACGCCCTGAACGAACACCTTGTGCTCGTATAGCGCGATCAGCGCGCCGAGGTTTTTCGGAGTGAGTTCGTCCAGCAGCAGGGTGCTGGAGGGGCGGTTGCCGGGGCAGCTGTAGGGGTCCTGGCTCAGCTCCTGGGCGTCTCCTTGGCTGCCTTCCATGAAGGCGTTGGCCTGGGCGAGCATGTTGGTGAGCAGGGCGAAGTGGTGCTCCTCCATGCCGCTTTCGGGTTTGAGCGAGGCGATGAAGTCGATGGGTACATAGCGCGTGCCCTGGTGCAGCAGCTGGAAAAACGCGTGCTGGCCGTTGGAGCCGGTCTGGCCCCAGACGATCGGCCCGGTCTTGTAGTTGACCGGGTGGCCGAAGATGTCCACCGACTTGCCGTTGGATTCCATGTCCAGCTGCTGCAGAAACGACGGCAGCTGGTTCAGCGCCTGGTCATAAGGCACGATGGCCTGGGTCTCGGCACCGATGAAGTTGATGTACCAGATGCCGATCAGCGCCATCAGCACCGGCATGTTTTGGGAGAAGGGCGCCTCGATGAAGTGGCGGTCCATCT
The DNA here is from genome assembly GCF_968048975.1 of Vreelandella xerophytica. The sequence continues at coordinate 1,320,405 of NZ_OZ309106.1, forward strand.
CGTGGGCGCCTTCCAGCAGCTCGATAAAGCCCTCGAAGCCGATGGAGAGCGCAATCGGCAGGCCAATCGATGACCACATGGAGTAGCGCCCGCCCACCCAGGCCCAGAACTCGAACACGTTCTCTTCGCGAATGCCGAATTCCATGGCGGCGCGGCGGTTGGTGGAGGCGGCGATGAAGTGTGCGCCCACGTCCGCGTCCTCGCCGGCGTTTTCCAGAAACCAGCGCCGGGCGGTCTTGGCGTTCAAAAGTGTTTCCTGGGTGGAAAACGTCTTGGTCGAGACGATGAACAGCGTGGTGGCCGGGTCAAGGCGCGAGAGCACTTTCTGGATGTGGGTGCCATCGACGTTGGAGACGAAGTGGAAGTGCATCGCCGGGTGGCGGTACTTCAGCAGAGCGCGCACCGCCATGTTGGGGCCAAGATCCGAGCCGCCGATGCCGATGTTCACCACATCCTTGATACGCTTGCCGTTGTAACCTTTCCACTCGCCGCTGCGCACCGCTTCCGAAAACGTCTTGATCTGTTCGCGGGTACGGGTGATTTCCGGCATCACATCGTCGCCGTCTACATATACCGGCTCATCGCTGAGGTTGCGCAGGGCGGTGTGCAGCACCGGGCGGTTCTCGGTGACGTTGATGATGTCGCCGGAGAACATCTGCGCGCGGCGCTGAACCAGCGCGGAGTGGTCGGCCAGCTCCAGCAGCTTGGCGAGCACCTCATCGGAGACGTGGTGCTTGGAGTAGTCCAGAAACAGCCCGCCCACGCGCAGGCTCATTTTCTCGAAGCGCTGCGAGTCCCGGGTGAAGTAGTCACGAATGCGGTCGTTGTGGGTCTTGTCGCGCAGACGTTCGAGGGCCTGCCAGGTGACGCTTCGGGTGAGCTGGAACATGAGGTGGAATTTCCTTGTCGATGAGGCAGTTAAAGCGTGGCGCCTTTACTCTGTTTATTATGTAAAAATACTACATCAAGGCGCGCTGGTAACAATGGGTGGCCATAAAAAAAGCGCCTTCGACGTAATAAAACGGTGCGAAAGGCGCTTTATCCGATGGGCCGGCGTCATACCAGCGCGTGCATCAGCTGGCCACGGCGACCTGAGCGGCGCCGCGCTTGAGAAAGGCGTAGCTCACGCCGGTAATCAGGGAGCCCGCGACGATGGCCCCCAGGTACAGAAATGCCGGCGTGATCGCGCCCGGGATCAACAGCACGAAGATGCCGCCATGAGGCGCCATGAGCTTCGCCCCGATCAGCATCGAGAGCGCGCCGGTCACCGCGCCGCCCACGATACAGCAGGGAATCACGCGCAGCGGGTCCTTGGCGGCGAACGGAATCGCGCCTTCGCTGATGAAGCAAAGCCCCAGCACGAAGGAGGCCTTGCCCGCCTCGCGCTCGGCGGCGGCGTACTTGTAGCGCGCCAGAAAACTTGCGATGCCCATGCCGATCGGCGGCACCATGCCCGCCGCCATCACTGCGGCCATCGGCCCATAGGTGTTCGAGGCGATCAGGCCCACCCCAAAGGTGTAGGCCGCCTTGTTGATTGGCCCGCCCAGATCGACGCACATCATCGTGCCCAGCAAAAGCCCCAGGATGACCGCGTTGGTGGAATCCAGCGAGGCAAGATAGTTCTCCAGCGCCCCGAGAAGTGCGGCCACCGGCTCGCCGATGATGTACACCATGACCAGGCCGGTCACAAGGCTTGCTGCGAAGGGAATGATCAGAATGGGTTTGAGCGACTCGACGCTCGAGGGCAGCTTGACGAAACGAGTGACGGCCAGCGCCACGTAGCCCGCCAGAAAGCCCGCGAGAATACCGCCGATGAAGCCGGAGCCGATGTCGGCGGCGAGCATGCCGCCGATCAGCCCCGGGGCTATCCCTGGCCGGTCGGCAATGGAGTAGGCGATATAGCCTGCCAGCACCGGCACGATCAGCCCCATGGCGCTGCCGCCGATCTGCATCAGCGCGGCGGCTAATGTACCCGGCTCTTCAAACGCCTCGATACCGAAGACAAACGACAGTGCGATGATCAACCCGCCTGCTACCACCATGGGCAGCATGAACGAAACGCCGGTCAGAAGGTGCTTGTAAACGCCTTTTTCCTTGAGGCTCTTGCCCTCATTCGCGTGGGGCGTGGCGTCGGCCCCCTCCACGCTTGCCTGTGCCAGGGCCGCTTCGATGGTCGCTCGCGATTTCTTCAGCGCCGACCCGGTCGAGGTGCGATATACCCGTTTGCCCGTGAAGCGAGTCGGATCGACTTCGATATCGCAGGCGAGGATCACCACGTTCGCCGCTTTGATCTCCTCATCGGTGAGCTTATCCTGCGCGCCCACCGAGCCTTGAGTTTCCACGCGAATCGAGTGGCCCAGCGCTTTACCCGCATCGATCAGCGCTTGCGCGGCCATGAAAGTGTGGGCAACACCGGTGGGGCAGGCGGTGACGGCCACTATGCGCTGACCGCCGGGGCTTGCCGCGACGCTTGTCGAGGCGGTTTCCGGGGGCGTGTAAAGCGGCGCCTCGCGCTTGGCGGTGGCCAGAAATGCCTCTGGATCAGGCAGCGCCTGGGCAATGGACGCCTGGTAGAGACGCTTGTCGGCAAAGCGTGCGGGGGTTGGTACATGGTCGGCTGCCACCACGATCAAGTCGGCCTGGCTGATCTGCTCGGCGCTCGGGGCATCCACCGGCGCCAGCTCGCTGTGCATTTCAACGTGTACCTTCCACCCCTGGCGCTTGGCCGCCTGCTCCAGACGCCTGGCGGCAAGGAAGGTGGTGGCCATGCCGCTGGGGCAGGCGGTAATCAGAATAACGTTCATCACAGAGCTCCCTCGGTGCGGCTTACGTGCAGGTGCTGTACCCGAGTGCGTTGTAGGAGTAAGGAAAAATCATCGGCCCAGGCGTTACCCACGCCCACATGGCGGACGGATTCGGCGGAAAGAGCAGTGGCGAAGCGCAGCGTCTGTTCTTCTGCGTGGCCGCTCAGCAGGCCGTGCAGCATGCCGGCCACGAAGGTGTCACCGGCGCCCACGGTGTTGACCGCTTGAACCTTGGGCGGCGTTGCCTGCCACGCCCCTTGGGCATTGACCCAGATGACGCCTTCGGCGCCAGCGGAAAGCAGGGCTTGGCGAACCCCCACCTGGTGAAGCCGCGTGGTGGCGATCAATCGGCTCTCCTGGCTTTCAAGGGGGTCTTCCGCCCAGTCGGCAAGCTCGCTCTCGTTGGGCTTGACCGCCTCCGGGGCGATGTCGATGGCGCGCAGCAGGGCATCGCCGCTGGTATCCACCCAAAGCGGCACGCCGGTGGTCTTCAGGCGGGCCAGAAACTCGCCGAAGGCCGTCAGACCAAGTCCCGGCGGCAGGCTGCCTGCCACCAGAACGGCGTCGGCGGGGGAGTCCGTGATCTGCTGCTCCAGAGTAGCGAGCAGGTTGGTCATTTGATTCGCATCGACCGCGATGCCGGGGCCGTTGATATCGGTGACCCGGCCGCTCTTTTCCGCCAGCTTGGCATTGATGCGCGTTTCACCCGGCACGCGCACAAACGCATCAATCACGCCCATCTGCTGAAAGGCGCGCTGGAAGGGGCCGTCGTTATCGCGGCCCAGAAAACCGCTGACCACCACATCGTGGCCAAGCGCTGCCAGCACGCGGGCCACGTTGACGCCCTTGCCGGCGGCTTCCAGCTGGGCGTGCTGTGGGCGGTTGACGGCCCCCAGCGTCAGCGTATCGAGCGCGAAGGCGAGATCCAGCGCGGGATTGAGAGTAATACACGCTACGCGAGCCATCAGCGGACCTCCAGCGCGTCGCGCACATCGATGCTGGTGGCCTGCGCAAGCGCCAGTTGGGCGCTTGACTGGGCATCCAACAGGTCGAATTCACGCAGGCGCGCCTTCACCATCGGAATCTGCCGCGCGCTGACGGAAAGCTCGTCGACGCCAAGGCCTACCAGCACCGGGATGGCGGCAGAGTCGGAGGCAAGCTCGCCGCAGACACCTACCCATTTCCCTTGGGCGTGGGCGGCCTCGACGGTCATTTGAATCAGGCGCAGCACTGCCGGGTGCAGGCCATCGGCCTGGGCGGAAAGCGCCGGGTGGCCGCGGTCGATCGCCAGGGTGTACTGGGTCAGGTCGTTGGTGCCGATGGAGAAGAAATCCACTTCGGCGGCAAGGCTCGGGGCCAGCAGGGCGCTGGAGGGAATCTCGATCATCACCCCAAGCTGTACATCGGTTGCCCGCTCATTGAGGGGTATTTCGGCCAGCAGGCGCTCGAAGATCGCCTTGGCGGCGCGGAACTCGGCCACGTCCTTGACCATGGGCAGCATGATACGCAGCCGCCGGGCGCTTGCGTCGGCAACCGGGGCAGCAGCCATCAACAGCGCGCGCAGCTGGGTTTCCAGCATCTCGGGCTCGGTCAGGGCCAGGCGGATGCCGCGCAAGCCAAGGAACGGATTGTCTTCCTGGGGCACGGGCCAGTAGGGCAGCGGCTTGTCGCCGCCCACGTCCAGCGTGCGCGCCACCAACGGGCGTCCGTTCAAGGCATCGAGCGCCTGACGGTACTCGGCGGTTTGCGTGGCAAGGTTTGGGGCGCTCGAGTGCGCCATGAACAGAAACTCGGTACGCAGCAGACCCACCCCTTCGGCGCCGCGCTCGACAGCGTCTTCGGCGTGGGCGGTGTTGCCCAGGTTGGCGGCTACCTCGACCGGGTGGCCGTCGCGGGTTTGCGCGGCTTCAAAGCGCCGCTCCCAGGCATCGGCTTCGCGGCGCTGAAGGTCCAGCAGGTTCTGCTCGGCGCGTTGCAGGCGCTCTTCACTGGGTGAGGGAATCACCCGGCCGCGCTCGCCATCCAGAATCATCATGCTGGCGTTGTCGAGCGCCATGACCGCCTTCCCAGCACCCACCACCGCCGGGATGCCCAGCGCGCGGGCGAGAATAGCGCTATGCGCCGTGGCGCCGCCGCGCTCGGTCAGAAGACCACGCACTCGCGAGGTATCCAGACGGGCCACGTCCGAGGGGCCGATATCGTCCATCACCAGAATATAAGGATGCTCCGGCGGTTCGGGCAGCGTGACATCACACAAGATGCTTAGCACCCGGCGGCCGACATCGCGCAGGTCGGCGGCGCGCTCGCCCAGCAGCCGGTCGGCCAGCATCTCCTGGGCGTGGGCGGCGGTGTCGATGGCATCCCACCAGGCGGCCTCTGCCGAGCGGCCTTCACGAATGGCGTCTTCTGCGGCGCGATGCAGCTCCGGGTCGTCGAGCATCTCTTCGTGCATGGAGAGAATGTCTGCCACTTCGCCGCCCGGGGCGTTGCGCACCAGCGCTTCAAGCTGCGCGACGCCTTCGGCAATGGCATTGTGCAGGCGGCCGAGTTCGCGGTCCGGGTTGGCGGCATGCTCGGCGTAGTCAAACTGCTGGGGACGCATCACGAAGACCGGGCCGATCGCCAGGCCCGGCGAGGCGGCAATGGCGGTATGCGGCGTGTCCGCGGCCAGCGGCTCGATCGCCGGTTCCTGAGTGGTTTGCTGATGCGCTGGGCGCTCGCGGCCACTATCAAAAGGCGAGACCTTTTCACCCAGACCGTTCTCGATGGCCTTTGCGATTTCGTCAAGCGCTTGCGGGGCCTGGCTGCCTTCGCCGGAAAGCACCAGCCACTGGCCACGCCGCGCACCGAGGCCAATCACCTTGGTCAGGCTGGCGGCAGAAACGCTTGCGGGGCTACCTTCTTCCAGGCGCACGTTGATTGCCACTGGCTGGGCGCGGGCCACCTGCACCAACTGCTTGGCCGGGCGGGCGTGCAAACCGTGAGGGTTGAGCACGCGTACGCGCAGGGTGTGGGTATTGGCAGTTTCACCGGCCATTCTTGCCAGCACCTGCGAGGCGTGAGCGCCCAGCAGCGCCTGGCTGTTGCCGTTTTCAAGCACCTGTTGAAGCTGTTCGAGAAGCGGGCGATGGTCGCTGCCCTGGGCCGCCAGGCAGAAAAGCCCATGCAGGGCATGGCCGTTCTCTTCCAGGTGGTGATCCGCGGGGGTGGCCACGCCAAGCGCGGGCTGTCCGACACCACTTGCGCTGCTGGCAAGCCAGTAACCATCGCCCAGCCATACCGGCGGCCTGTCGGCGATATCGGCAATGAAGCGGTTATCCACACAGCCGCTCTGGCGCAGCCGGGCAGCGGCGGCCAGGGCGAGTTCCTGGGCGCTCTGGGCGGGAAACTGCAGGCACAGGGTGTCGCTATCAAGCTTTGGCGTTGCAACGCTCTTGGACAGCAGGCGGGCCACCTCGTCCGCCGAGCCGGCCGCCGCGAGGGCGTCCGCCACACCGTCGCGGTCCAGCACGTGAGTCAGTGCGCGCAGGATATCCAGGTGTTCGTCGTTCTGCGCGGCAATGGTGACCAGCACAAAAACACGATTGCCGTCGTGCCACTCGATGCCTTCTGGAAACTGCAGGACGCGCACGCCGGTTTTCATGACATGCCGGCGGCTTTCCGGCGTGCCGTGGGGAATGGCAATGGCATTACCAAGATAGGTGGACGACTGCGCTTCACGGGCATGCAGGCCGTCACGATAGCCGGGTTCCACCAGCCCTGCGTCAGCCAGCACCCGGGCGGCTTCATCCAGCGCTGCTTGCCAGGTATCCGCCTGGCGGCTGAGCAAGATGTCATTCGGGCCCAGTGTGAGCATGCAATTCTCCTGTAAAGACGAGTCCGTTGATGGCCCGGCGGTAACAAAAAAGGTGACCCAGCGCCGCGCTTTCGGGATTGAACGATGCCCGTAGTTGATGGTGATCATGCTGAAACGATTCACCACAAGGCACAAGGGGTGTGTTTTTAGACTTTGGTGGGGGCTTAGTCAAGGCGCTGGTACACTCATGGGGCTTAATGTGAGGATACAACATGACACTTGCCGATATCGCCCGGCTCGCCGGCGTCTCGCGCACCACTGCCAGCTATGTCATCAACGGTCAGGCAGCGCAGCGCCGCATCAGTGCCGCCACCATCGAAAAAGTGCTGGCGGTGGTGCGCGCGCATCGCTATCACATCGACCCTCAAGCGGCCGCGCTTCGCCGCGGGGCCAGCCGGCTGATCGGGCTGATCGTGCCAGATCTCGAGAACATGAGCTACGCCCGGCTGGCCAAGCGCCTTGAGCGGGGCGCGCGGGAGCGGGGCTATCAGCTTCTGGTGGCAAGCTCGGATGACGGCGCCGAGAGCGAGCGCGCCCTTGCCCTGGCACTACGGGCCCAGCGCTGTGAAGTACTGATTACCGCCAGTTGCCTGAATCCGGATGACCCTTTCTACTCGGAACTTGCCGATGAGGGATGGCGTATCGTGGGCGTCGACCGGGGGCTCGCGGCCGAGCGCTTTGCAAGCGTGGTAGGCGATGACTTCGAAGCGGCGCAAAAGCTGACCCGCTCGGTCGTCGACGACACGACTCGGCGGGTTGCCTGGATCGACGCGATGCCGGCGCTCTCGATCAGCCGTGAACGCCGCGCCGGGTTCGAAGCGGTAATGAACGAGTGCGGGGCAGCGGGGCAGGTTCTGTGCGCCAGCCGCTACGAGCGCAGTGAAGGGGCAGCGCTTGTCGCTCGGCTTTATGGCGAAAGCGGGCAGGTAGATGCGATCATCACCGCCTCTTATTCGTTGCTGGAAGGGGTCTTCGACCACTTCTTGCAGCGCGGCGGGCTACCTCAAGGGCTCAGGCTCGCCACCTTTGGCGATCATCGGCTGCTGGATTTCCTGCCTCAACCGGTCAATACCGTCGCGCAGGATTACGAGCGCATGGCTCAGTGCACACTGGACTGCGCGCTGGGCGCCATCGAAGGTCGCGTTCAGGCCGGCCGTCAGGTGGTGGCGCGTAACCTGCGCACCCGGCAGGTGTCTTGAATCATCCTTACATTCACGACTGCGTGGCGGGTTCCGGTGTGCGCGCCTGAGCCCAGGCCTCGGCATCGGGAATCATCATGGCGTACTCCTGGTCGATGTAGCTCGAGGAGAGCATGAAATCGGCACTTGCCGCGTTGCAGGCCACCGGCACGTTCCAAAGCGCGGCCAGGCGCAGCAATGCCTTGACGTCCGGGTCGTGGGGCTGTGGGGCGAAGGGGTCCCAGAAAAAGACCAGAATATCCAGGCGCTGTTCGGCGATACGCGCACCGATCTGCTGATCGCCCCCGAGCGGGCCGCTCATCAGGCCTTCCACTTCGAGTCCCAGCGCACTTTTCAGCCGCCGGGCCGTAGTGCCGGTCCCCAGCAGGGTGTGCTCGCTCAAGGTTTGCTGCCAGCGGCCCGCCCATTCGAGCAGTTCGCTTTTCTTGCCATCGTGGGCAATCAGCGCGATACGCTTTTTAGCGGCAAGCCGGCGCGTGGCCTGGCGGGGTGGGCGCGCATCAAACATGGAAGTGTCTCCTGGTTGTTCTAGTCGAGGTATGCCGCCTAGGCGTCCACCACGAGAACCTTCATCGTGTTGGTGCCACCGTGAGCGTTCATGTGATCGCCCCGGGTAAGAATGACATGCTCGCCCGGGCGCGCCAATCCCCGGGCCTTGAGTAGTTCAAGGGCCTGGCGGTTCACATCAGCCGCTTCCATGTCGGAGGTATCGAAGGGGATCGAGACCACGCCGCGATAAAGCGCCATTCGCCGCTGGGCAATCGGGCTGTGGGCAAGGCCTACGATGGGCAGCGCCGAACGAATCCGTGAGGCGATCAAGGGGGTATAGCCTGTCGAGGTCATGCAGGCAATGGCGCGCACGCCGGTCAAGTGGTTGGCGGCGTACATGGCGGAAAGTGCAATGGTTTCGTCGATACGCTCGAAGCCTTCGTGCATGCGGTGACCGGAGGACTGGGCAATGCGCTCGCGCTCGGCGCCCAGGCATACCCGGTCCATGGCCTCGATGGTTTCCACCGGGTAGTCGCCCGCAGCGGTCTCGGCAGAGAGCATGACCGCATCGGTGGCGTCCAGCACGGCGTTGGCCACGTCGAAAACCTCGGCCCGGGTGGGCAGGGGTGACTCGATCATCGACTCCATCATTTGCGTGGCGGTAATCACCGCCCGGTTGAGCGTGCGGGCGTGCTTGATGATGCGCTTTTGCGTGCCGATCAGCGCTTCATCGCCGATCTCAACGCCTAGATCCCCCCGGGCCACCATGACCGCCTCGCTTGCCACGATAATGCCATCCAGCGTTTCGTCGTCGGCAACCGCCTCGGCGCGCTCCAGCTTGGCGACCAGGCCAATTTCACGGCCCTCCTCGCCGAGAAGCGCCCGGGCTTCGTGCATGTCAGCGGCGCTGCGCGGAAACGACACCGCCAGGTAATCGACCCCGATGGCCACGGCAGTCTTGAGATCCTCTTTATCCTTTTCGGTCAGCGCCGGGGCAGAGAGGCCGCCGCCCTGTTTATTGATACCCTTGTTATTGGAGAGCTTGCCGCCAACGTACACACTGGTATGAACTTGCTGGCCTTGAATGGCGGTAACATCCAGAACCACGCGGCCATCGTCCAGCAATAGCCGGTCGCCCGGGGCCACGTCGTCGATCAGCGCCGTGTAGTCGCAGCCCACGCGCTCGGCGGTGCCACTTTGACTATCGAGTGCCATGTCCAGAATGAACGGATCGCCTACCTTCAAGGTAACGAAGCCTTCGATAAAACGAGCGATACGAATTTTAGGGCCCTGAAGGTCACCAAGCGCGGCAACGCTCCGGTTGAGCCGGGCAGCAATTTCCCGTACTTCCTTCAAACGGCGCCGATGATCTTCGCCAGAGCCATGAGAGAAGTTGAGGCGCACCACGTCGACTCCTGCCTCGAGCATGGCCTCGAGCACACCCGGGCGGTCGCTGGCGGGTCCGAGCGTTGCCACGATTTTGGTGCGACGTAAGGGGGTATAGGGTGCAGTAATGCTCATGAGGACGGCTCCTTGGTGAACGTCGGCTGGCGCTTTGCACGATGGTCACCGCTGATCAAGCAGCCATTGACCATCAGCCATTAACTATTGGACTAAGATAGCGTTTTTATAGTAATTTTACTACATATAGGGCAGAAGGCCGTTACAGCGCGCGCTTATTCGCCTTTAAACGACCGAAAAGTTACTTTTTGCCACATTCTTGTAATTTTTTTACCGACTTCGTATTTTCTTGTCGCTTCAAGCCGCTTTTCTTGAATCGTCATGCAAGTAGTGACTCAATTAGCCAAGCGAGGTGCCCCATGAGCATTAAAGTTGCCATCAACGGTTTTGGCCGCATCGGCCGCAACGTATTGCGCGCACTTTATGAAAACGGCTACCGCGACCGTATCGAGGTCGTGGCGATCAATGACCTGGGCGAAGCATCGCTCAATGCCCACCTGCTGCGCCATGATACGGTTCACGGCCACTTTCCTTTCGCCGTGGAGCATGACGAGCAAAGCATCACGGTAGACGGCGACCGTATCGCCATCTGTTCCGAACGTGACCCTTCGAACCTGCCCTGGAAAGCGCTGGGCGTGGACCTGGTGATGGAGTGCACGGGGCTTTTCTCCAAGCGTGACGCCGCTGCCAGGCATATCGAGGCCGGTGCCGGTCGCGTGCTGATTTCAGCGCCGAGTCCGGATGCCGACGCTACCATCGTGTTCGGCGTCAATGACGATACCTTGACCGCCGAGCACAAGGTGGTTTCCAACGCATCCTGCACCACCAATTGCCTGGCGCCGGTGGCCAAGGCACTCAATGATGCCGTAGGAATCGAAAACGGCCTGATGACCACCGTTCACGCCTACACCAACGATCAGAATCTATCGGATGTGTATCATTCGGACCCTTACCGGGCGCGCAGTGCCACGCACTCGATGATCCCGACCAAGACCGGTGCGGCGGCAGCGGTGGGCCTGGTACTGCCGGAACTCGATGGCAAGTTCGACGGTCTGGCAGTTCGCGTGCCGGTGATCAACGTTTCTCTGGTGGATCTGACCTTCACGGCCGGGCGCGATACCACCAAGGAGGAGATCAACGCCATCATGGAAAAGGCAGCGGCCGACTCGAAAGTGTTGGCGGTCAATGCGCAGCCCCTGGTTTCCATCGATTTCAACCACGATGCGAACTCGTCCACCTTTGACGCCAACCACACCCGGGTGAACGGACGGTTGGTGAAAATCATGGCCTGGTACGACAACGAGTGGGGCTTCTCCAACCGTATGCTTGATACCGCGCTTGCGATGCAGCGCGTCGCCGCCTGATCCCGTCCACGCGTGATGAAGCCGTGGCTTGCCACGGCTTTTTTGTATCTGTGAGCCAGAAAGATTCGCTAAAAGGAAAGGCGCCTTAAAAGCCGGACGAAATAAATTTTAAAAAATCTGCATCCAAATCGGCGGCTCGTGTGTATCCCTTATACAGCCGCCGACAAGTGCGGTTGATAATAACCCTTTAAGGAGACTGAAATGACTATCCAACACCTTACGCGTGCCACGTTAGCCACTGCCTTGATCGCATCCTTCAGTCACGCTGCTCTGGCCGATACACCAGAGGACGTCCAGGTACCGGACGGCAACACCATCGTCCTCGAAACCGTCGGCGTTGGCACTATCAAGTACATGTGTGAAACCAACGACGCCGGCAACGTCGAATGGGTATTCAAGGGCCCGAGCGCTGCGCTCAACGACAGCGACGACAACCAGGTAGGCAGCTACTACGGCCCGCCCGCTACCTGGGAAGCGATGGACGGCTCCAAAGTGACCGGCACCCAGCTTGCCACCGCCGATAACGGTGACGACAACATTCCGCTTCAGCTGGTTGAAGCCAACCCGGCTGAAGGCGAAGGCGACATGAACGGTGTCACCTATATTCAGCGCCTGAACACCGAAGGTGGTGTGGCGCCGGACATGGCCTGCGACTCGGATCACGAAGGCGCGACTGCCATCGTAACCTACCAGGCTGACTACGTTTTCTGGACTGCTGAGTAAGCTCGACCGCCTGCCTTTCATTGAGGCACGCTGGTCTTCGCCTCAGTAAAACTAAGGGCTCGTATCGCGGGCCCTTAGTCGTTATGCTACCTCAGCGCACGAGGGGTTGAATCGGCGCGTTACGAGGGAGCAAGGACGTGTCTGATAACACTCAAGAATTCGATTACGCCGATACGTTGGTTCGCTGCGCCCGCGGCGAGCACGATGCGCTTCATGCACTCTACCGCCAGGAAGGGGCGCGCATGCTCGGCGTGGTACGCCGAATGGTCAAGGACCGCGGCATGGCGGAGGATATCGTTCATGATGCCTTTATCAACATCTGGCAGCGTGCCGATACCTTTGACCCGGACAAGGGCAGCGCCCGCACCTGGATTTTCAGTATTGCCCGTCATCTGGCCCTGAACGCCATTCGCCAGCGTGACAGGATAACGCACGGTGAATTCGACGCGGATGCTCTGCAGCTTGAGGACGACTCACCCCCGCAAGGGCAGACCGAGGACGTTTTCGACTGGCAGACCGGTCAGCGAATGGACGAATGTTTAAAAGAGCTTGAAGCCGAACGACGCAACTGCGTGCTCCAGGCCTATGTCGATGGTTTAAGTCATGCAGAAATTGCCGCCCATACGGGGGCACCACTGGGCACGGTCAAGGCCTGGATCAAGCGAAGCCTGGTGCGTTTACGGGAGTGTATGGCATGAAAGCGCCCACCGAGAATGACGACAAGCACGCCCAGGCGGGCGAATACGTCCTGGGTACGCTCCCTTTTACCGAACGCCAGGCCTTTGAAGCGCGGCTGAAGAACGACCCCGCGCTGGAGCAGGCGGTGCTCGATTGGGAAGAGCGTTTCTTCCCCTACAACGCGCTGACCGAACCCTTGCCCCCCAGCGATTTTCTATGGCCGCGTATTCAGCGAAGCCTGGACGAGCGCCGCCAACCAGCGCCCGTTGCCTCTGCCGGCCTCTGGCAGCGCGTTGCCCTTTGGCGCGCCGCGGCAGGTGCAGGCATCGCCGCCACCGTATTGATGGCTGCGCTTTTATTGCTGCAGCCCGAAGGTCCTTCTACGCCACAATACATGGTGGTGCTGCTCGCCCCGCAGAACCAGTCTGCCGGCTGGGTGGTTCAGGCCGCCAACCGCCAGCAGATCGAGCTGATTCCACTGGGCGCGTTTGACGTTCCCGAAGGCAAGGCGCTGGAGTTCTGGACCAAGGCCGACGACTGGCAGTCGCCGGTGTCCCTTGGCCTGGTGGCGCCGGGCGAGCCTGTACGCCTGAACCTGGACACACTGCCGCCGCTCGAGGACAACCAGCTTTTCGAGCTGACCCTGGAAGACGACACCGGCTCGCCTACCGGCCTGCCCACCGGGCCGATCGAGTACATCGGCCGGGCGGTGGAAATCTAGCGGTTAGAAAAAGCTCAAGCCGACCTGGAAAAGCCGTTCCACGTCGCGGATCCGGCGCTTGTCGATCACGAACAGAATGACGTGATCGCCGCTTTCCACCACCGCCTCGCCGTGGGCGATGATCACCTCCTTGCCGCGCACGATCGCCCCGATGGTCGTGCCCTCGGGCAGGTCGATATCGCGCACCGCCCGGCCCACCACCTTGGACGAGTGTCTGTCGCCGTGGGCGATGGCTTCGATGGCCTCCGCCGCCCCCCGTCTGAGCGAGTGCACGTTGACGATATCCCCTCGGCGCACGTGGGTCAGCAGGCTGCCGATGGTCGCCTGCTGGGGCGAGATCGCGATATCGATATCGCCGCCCTGGACCAGGTCCACGTAGGCGGCGTTGTTGATCAGCGTGAGCACCTTCTTGGCCCCCAGACGCTTGGCGAGCAGCGACGACATGATGTTCACCTCGTCGTCGTTGGTCAGCGCGCAGAAGATGTCGCAATCCTCGATGTTCTCCTCTTCCAGAAGCCGCTTGCTGGTGGCGCTGCCGTGAAGCACCACGGTGCGGTTCAGCCGCTCGGAGAGAGTGGTGCAGCGCTCGAGGCTGTGCTCGATGATCTTGACCTGGTGGCTGTGCTCGAGGTGCTCGGCCAGGCGCTCGCCGATGTTGCCGCCGCCGGCGATCACCACCCGGCGAAAGCCCCGCTCGACCCGTCGAAGCTCGCTCATCACCGCGCGGATGTCGCGCCTTGCGGCGAGAAAGAACACTTCATCGTCGGCCTCGATGACCGTGTCGCCCCGGGGAATGATCGGCCGGTTGCGCCGGTAGATCGCCGCCACCCGGGTATCCACACTCGGCATGTGGCGGCCCAGAAAGGCCAGATCCTGGCCCACCAGCGGACCGCCGTAGAACGCCTTCACCGCGACCAGCTGCACGAGCCCGCCGGCGAACTCGAGCACCTGAAGGGCACCGGGGTGCTCGATCAACCGGCGCACGTGGTCGGTGACCACCTGTTCGGGGCTGATCAGCACATCGATGGGAATGGCCTCGTGGGCGAACAGGCCCTTGCGGGTCAGATACGGCGTGGCGCGAACCCGAGCGATCTTGGTGGGGGTACGAAACAGGGTATGGGCGACCTGGCAGGCGATCATGTTGACTTCGTCGGAGTTGGTCACCGCGATCAGCATGTCGGCATCCTCGCAGCCGGCCTGGCGCAGCACGATGGGGTAGGAACCGGCGCCGGTGACGGTGCGAATATCGAGCTTGGTATGCAGCTCACGCAGCTTGGCCGCGTCCGTGTCCACCACGGTGATATCGTTCTCTTCACGAGCGAGATGTTCGGCCAGGGTGCCGCCGACCTGGCCGGCGCCGAGAATGATGATTTTCATCTGGGGGAAACCCACTTAAGCAACAAGAGGCTTGATAGTCCCCTATCCGCGGGGAAGCTGTCGAGGGCGCCCGGCCTGCAACCTCACTAAAAACGCCTTGAATGGCGTTTTTTTACGTCTTTTTAACGCCTGACGCCCCAAACGGCATCGAATTTTTACGCCTGCACTTCTTATGCTCGTTGGGTCAATCACAGGAGGCGTATTGATGAATATTGTACTGCTGATCATCGCGACGGTTACGGCCACGTATCTGTTCTACGCATTAATCTGCCCCGAGCGTTTCTAGGAGATCGCCATGAACGACATGATCGCCATTTACGCACTGGTGGCACTTTTGAGCGTGCCACTGGGGCTCTACATTGGGCGGGCGCTGGGGAGCAGGCGAACCCGAATGGATACGCTGTTCGCCGTCATCGAAACACCTATCTACCGCCTGGCGGGTATCAAAAGTCACCAGCGCATGAGCTGGCAGGCCTATGCGCTGGCGATTTTGAAGCTGCACGTGGGGCTGATCCTGATGGCCTGGCTTGTGTTCATGTTCCAGGGCGTGCTGCCGTTGAACCCGGATCGTATCGCCGGTATGCCCTGGGACACCGCGCTGCATACGGCGGTATCGTTTGCGACCAACACCAACCAGCAGCACTACTCGGGCCAGGCGCAGCTTTCACACCTGAGCCAGACGCTCGCGATTGTCACGCTGCAGTTTCTGACCCCGGCTACGGGGCTTGCGGTGCTGGTGGCAATCGCGCGCACGCTGTTGATCAAGCGCGGCGCCAGCGTGCTGAAAGGAGTGGGCAACTACTACCAGGACCTGACCCGCGGCGTGGTACGCGTTCTGCTGCCCCTGGCCGTCGTGGTGGCGCTGCTGCTCACCTGGCAGGGCGTACCAGCAAGCTATCAGGCGGCGCCTCAGGTTGAAATGCTGGATCCCCAGGTCGAGGAGGTACAGTCCATTCCGCTCGGGCCGGTGGCCTCCATGGTCGCCATCAAACAGCTGGGCACCAACGGTGGTGGCTGGTACGGGCCCAACTCCAGCGTGCCGCTCGAGAACCCCACGCCGGTTGCCAACGTGATTGAAACCGCCTCACTTACCCTGATTCCGGTGGCGCTTCTGTTTGCCATTGCCCTGATCAGCGGTCGTCGGCGGCTCATGCTGGGGGTGGGGGCGGTGATGCTGGTGTTCTCGCTTGTCTCCACTTCGGTGGTGGTCTACTCCGAACGGATGCCCAACGCCGCGCTGATCGAGCTTTCCCAGCCCGGGGCCAACCTGGAGGGCAAGGAGCTGCGTTTCGGCACGGACCTGTCCGCACTTTGGGGCAGCTGGACGACCCAGACCTCCAACGGCTCGGTCAACGCCATGCACGATAGCTTCAACCCCATGGGCGGCATGATGCTGCTGATGGATATGTTCGTGAACGTCACTTTTGGGGGCGTGGGCGTGGGGCTGATCGGTTTTCTTCTCTACCTGATGCTGGCCGCTTTCGTGGGCTCGTTGATGGTCGGACGGGCGCCGGAGCTTTTCGGCAAGCCTCTGGAAACCCGCGAGATGCGCTGGATATCTCTGGCCATCCTCGCTCAGCCGCTGATCATTCTAGGGCTTTCGGCGCTGACGGTTGCCATGCCCGGCACTGCGCAGACCTCAAATCCTGGTTTTCACGGCCTGTCTCAGGTGCTCTACGAATTTACCTCGGCATTCGCCAACAACGGCTCTGGCTTCGAGGGGTTGGGGGACGATACGCCTTGGTGGAACTTGGCCTGCGTTGTCGCTCTTCTGGTGGGTCGTTTCCTGCCCATGCTGGTACCGTTAGCCGTGGCCGGGTGGCTTGCAGGCAAGCGCACCGCTCCCGCTGGCCGGGGGACGCTACCCATGGATAGTCCTGCCTTCATGGGGCTGACTGCCGGGGTGATCGTGATTGTCAATCTGCTGGGCTTTTTGCCGGCATTGGTGCTGGGTCCCATTGCCGAAGCCGTCGTGCAGGGCTTCTAGGAGAAACGAGATGTCAGATACACAGTTAGCCAGCAAGCCGCGCCGTTCGCTGCCCGTGGGGCAGGTCGTCATCGGGGCGCTCAAGGGACTCGCACCGCGGCTTTTGGCTCGTAATCCCGTCATGGCGGTGGTCGCCATTGGCACCGTGGTGTGCTTTGCGCTGACCCCCGTGGCCTTTGCCCAGGGTGAAAACGGTGGCTTTGCCCTGGCCATTGCGCTGCTGCTGCTGGCCACGGTGCTGTTCGCCACCGGCGCGGAGTCGCTGGCGGAGTCACGCGGCAAGGCGCACGCCGGGGCACTGCGCAAGACCAAGGGAGAACTCACCGCGCAGAAGCTTGATGCCGATGGTTCGATCAACCCCGTGTCCGCCGATTCTCTGCGCCGCGGCGACAGGGTAAAGGTCGTAGCCGGGGAGCTGATTCCAGCCGATGGCGATATCGTAGAGGGCGCCGCGTCGATCAACGAGTCTGCAGTGACCGGCGAGTCCGCCCCGGTACTGCGCGAAGCCGGTACCGATAACAGCGGTGTCAGCGCGGGTACCAAGGTGCTGTCGGATCAGCTGATCATCGAAGTGAGCGCCAACCCCGGCGAGTCGCTGCTGGATCGCATGATTGCCCTGGTCGAAGGAGCCAGCCGCCAGAAGACGCCTTCGGAGCTGGCGCTGTCGGTGCTGCTGGCCATGCTCACCTTGGTGTTTCTGATCGTGGTGGTGACACTGGTACCCATGGCCGCCTTTGTCGGCGTGGAAACGTCCACGGTGATGCTGGTGGCGCTGCTGGTATGTTTGATTCCCACCACCATCGGTGGCCTGCTGCCGGCCATCGGCATTGCCGGCATGGAGCGCGCCCTGCGCGCCAACCTGGTGGCCAAGTCGGGCAAGGCCGTCGAGATTGCCGGCAGCATCGACACGTTGCTGCTGGACAAGACCGGCACCATTACCCTGGGAGATCGCCGTGCCACGGAGTTTGCCCCCTGCCAGCAGGTATCGCGTCAGCGCCTGCGCGACGTGGCGTTTTTGACCTCACTGGACGACCCGACCCCGGAAGGCCGCTCGATTGTCGCGCTTGCCACCGAGCAGGGCGTGGATAGTCAGCTCAGTGAAGAGGCCGACGGCGCCACGTTTGAAGCCTTCAGCGCACAGACCCGGCTATCCGGCGTTGACCTGACGAGCGGACGCACGCTGCGCAAAGGGGCACCCAACGCCATCGCCGCCTGGGTGACGGCGCAGGGCGGCGAGATACCCGGCGACTACGAGCAGGTGATTGCGCGTATTTCCCGAGACGGCGCCACGCCCATCGCCGTGGCCGAAGGCAAGCAACTTCTGGGCGTGGTGGCACTGTCTGACGTGATCAAGAGCGGTATTGCAGAGAAGTTTGCCGAGCTGCGTGCCATGGGCATCAAGACGGTCATGATCACCGGCGACAACCCGATCACCGCCTCGGCGATTGCCGCCACGGCAGGGGTGGATGACTACATTGCCGAGGCGACCCCGGAGCGCAAGCTGGCGCTGATTCGCGAAGAGCAGGCTAGCGGCCGCCTGGTGGCCATGGTAGGGGATGGTACAAATGATGCGCCCGCGCTTGCCCAGGCCGATCTTGGTCTGGCGATGAACTCGGGCACTCAGGCCGCCCGCGAAGCCGCCAACATGGTGGATCTGGACTCCGACCCCGGCAAGCTGATCAGTGCGGTGGAAATCGGCAAGCAGCTGCTGGTGACCCGGGGGGCGCTGACCACGTTTTCGCTGGCCAACGACGTTGCCAAGTACTTCGTCATTCTCCCGGCTCTGTTTGCCGCGAGCATTCCAGCGCTTGGCGTGCTGGATGTGATGAATCTGCACTCGCCCACCTCGGCGGTGCTGGCCGCGGTGCTGTTCAATGCGCTGACCATTCCTGCGCTGATCCCCTTCGCCCTGCGCGGGGTGTCGGTCAAGGCTGCCTCGGCCACGGAGCTTCTGCGTCGCAATCTGCTCATCTATGGGCTCGGCGGGCTGCTGCTGCCGTTCCCTGCCATCAAGCTGCTGGACATGCTGATCGCCCTGTTCCTTTAGGAGAAACATCGATGGAAACCGTTGAGAACGTCGAGCAAGAAACGTTACACGTGAAAGACGAGGCACTTCAGACACGTGCTTCGTGGAGCAGCGCGCTGCGCTTTCTGGCCGTGATGGCAGTGCTCCTGGGGCTTGCCTACCCCCTGGCCACCACCGCCGTCGGCGGCTGGCTGTTTCCCGAACAGGCGGGCGGCAGCCTGCTGCGAGACACCTCTGGAAGGGTCATCGGCTCCCGCCTGGTCGCCCAGACCTTTGTCGGTGATGACTACTTTATCGGCCGTCCCTCTGCCGCGGGTAACGATGCGGTCAGTGTATCCGGCTCCAATCTGGCACCCAGCAACGTGGCGCTGCGCGAGCGGGCCGAGGCGGAGGCCCAGGCCATTGCCCGGCGTGAAGGTGTCAGTGTCGATCAGATACCTGTCGATCTGATTACCGCCTCCGGTTCCGGGATTGACCCGCATATCTCACCGGAAGCCGCCAGGCTCCAGGTGGCAAGGGTAGCGCAGGCGCGCCAAATCGACGAAGCTAGCGTGAGCGCGCTGCTCGAGCCTGCCCTGGAACATACCGGCTGGCTCGGCTCGCCGGTGATCAACGTGCTGCGCCTGAACGCAAGTCTGGATGAACGCTACCCGGTTGCACCCGGGGATGACTCGCCAGCCGGCACGGGCGATGCCCCTCTCAACCCCTTGGAGTGACATGATGTATTCAGCGGATCAGCGGCCCGATCCCGATGCATTGCTCAAAGCCGCGCGCCGAGAAGCACGCGGCTGCTTGCGTGTCTTTCTGGGCGCCGCTCCTGGCGTTGGCAAGACCTATACCATGCTGCGCACCGCTCGCGAGCGCATGGAGGAGGGCGAGGATATTGTGATCGGGGTGGTGGAGTCTCACGGGCGCGGCGATACCGAGGCGCTGTGTGAAGGTCTGGCGCGGATTCCACTAACGCCCCTGCAGCACCATGGCCGAACGTTTCACGAGTTCGATATCGATGCCGCCCTGGCGCGCCGCCCCGGCATTTTGCTGGTCGATGAGCTTGCCCATCGCAATATCCCCGGCAGCCGCCACGCAAGACGCTATCAGGATATCGAGGAGCTTTTGGAGGCGGGCATCGACGTGTGGACCACGGTCAATGTCCAGCATCTGGAGAGCCTCAACGATGATGTCGCCCGGATTACCGGCATCCGCATGCGCGAAACCGTACCCGATACGCTGCTCGAGCGCGCCCGCGATGTGTCGCTGGTCGATCTCACACCCGAGGAGCTGCTCGAGCGTCTGAGACGCGGCAAGGTGTACATCCCCGAGCAGGCCCGCGCTGCCATGGAGGGGTACTTCAGCGAGTCGAATCTCAACGCGCTGCGCGAGCTGGCCATTCAGACCATGGCCGAGCGGGTCGATGCCGATGTGAAACTGGCCATGGATGCCGGCGGGCGGGCCGGGCCCTGGCCGGTCCGCCCGCATCTGGTCGTGGTCGTCAATGGCGGCGATGATGATATATCGCTGGTGCGTGCGGCTCACAGGATGGCCGAGCGGCGCCTGGCCGTGTGGCGCGCGGTGTATGTCGACAAGGGCGCCGACAGCGCCGAGCAGCAGCTGGCCATCGAGCAAACCTTCAGTCTGGTGACCCGGCTTGGGGGCGATTCGTTGCGCCTGCCGGGGCAAAGCCAGTTGAGTGAAGTACTCAACTACGCCCGTACCATCAATGCCACCACGATCATGGTAGGGCGCGAGGCCAAGCGCCATTGGCGGCCCTGGTCTCATTCCTTGGCCCAGCGGCTGATGGACCGAGCCGAGGCATTCGATATCGTCGTGGTGGCGGGAAGGCCTAAAAGCTACCGAATGTCGCGCCGTGCTGGTATCAAGCTCCCCCCTTCGAAGCTGATCGCTACAAGCCTCGGGGTCATGGTCTCACTCGGCGCGGCGCTGCTGCTGGAGCCCTGGCTGGAGCTTGCCGATCTATCGCTGGTATTTCTAGTGGCTGTGTTGTTCAGCGCTTTGTGGGCAGGTACTACCATGGCCATGTTCAGCGCCGTGGCCGGTTTTTTCGCTTTCAATTTCTTTTTTACCCAGCCTCGGCTGACCTTTGCGATGGTGGAACGCGGCCAACTGCTGACCGTGGTGCTGTTTTTTTTAGTGGCGCTGGTGGTCGGCCAGCTAGCCGGGCGCGGCCGTCAGCGGCTGCTGGCCCTGCGCGCAAGCCGCGACCAGACCCAGCTGCTTTTGCGCTATGCCGAGCAGCTTTCCATGGCTACCGACAGCGCCGGCGTTGCCAGGGTGGGGGTCGATACGCTAGTGGGCCGTTTTGCAGTGCCTACCGCGTTCATCGAAAGCGCCGAAAGCGCTACCGAAGTACGTGTTCTACATGCGCTTCCGGCGTCCGAACCCCTGGATATCACCGCCAGGCAGGCCGCGGTATGGAGCTGGCAGCACCAAAAGCCCAGCGGTCGGGGTACGCCAACGCTTAGTCAGCAAGCTTGGCGGTTGACGCCGCTGACGGTGCAGGGTCGACCCGTGGGAATGCTCGCCCTCAAGCTGGCGGCTAGCCCCAGGGCCTTGAGCCACGAGCAGGAGGCCCTGATGGACACCCTGGTGCGCCAGCTCAGCATGGCGCTGGAGCGTACTCATCTGGTCGCCGAACTAAGTGCCACACGGGTCTCGGAGGAAAACGAGCGGCTTCGTTCGGCGCTGCTCTCCTCGGTCTCCCACGATCTGCGCACGCCGCTTGCCTCCATCATCGGCTCAACCAGCTCGCTGATCGAGCTCAAGCCCCAGTTGAGCGATGATGACCAGCGCGAACTGCTCGACGGTATTTTGTCCGAGAGCGAGCGCCTCAACCGCTATATCCAGAACCTTCTGGACATGACGCGTCTGGGCTACGGCACGCTGAAGATCGAGCGCGATTGGGTGTCTTTCGATGACGTGATCAATTCAGCGCTCAAACGCCTGGGGAACGCCATGAAGCATGTGGTGGTTCGCCGCTTCTGGCCTGCATCGCTCCCGCTCTTGTATGTGCATCCGGCGCTGGTTGAACAGGCGCTGGTCAACGTGCTGGACAACGCCCAGCGGTTTTCACCGCCGGGTGGCGAGCTTTATATCAAGGCGCATCTGCGTGAAGAGGAGCCTGCGATGCTGGTAATCACCATTGAAGATCAAGGCCCGGGGATTTCCTTTGAGCTGCGCGAGCAGGTCTTCGACATGTTCTACAGCGGCGGTGACGGCGACCGCAGCGCTCATGGCAGCGGTCTTGGGCTTGCCATTTGCCGGGGCATGATTGGCGCCCATGGCGGCACGATCAGTGCCGATACCGGTAAAAGCGGGCAGGGTACTGCCATCGTCATTACGCTACCGCTGCTGGATAGCGACCCAAGGAGAGCCGATGAAGAGTGAAGGCAACGGGCGTGTCCTGATCGTCGACGACGAGCCGCAGATCCGACGTTTTCTGCGTATCAGCCTGGCCTCTCAAGGCTATATCGTGCTGGAGGCGGAGAACGGTGAGCAGGCACTCGGTATGACCTATACCCAAGCACCGGACGTAGTACTGCTCGATCTGGGTCTGCCTGACATGGAGGGCCACGATGTATTGCGGGGTATCCGCGAGTACACCAGCGTGCCGGTGATCGTGGTGTCCGTGCGGGACAGGGAAGAGGAAAAGGTCACTTCGCTGGATAACGGAGCCAATGATTACGTCACCAAGCCCTTCGGTATTCAGGAACTGCTCGCCCGGATCCGGGCTGTGCAGCGCCAGGCGCACCGGGCAAAGGGGGAGGCCGAGGCCAGTCGTTATAAAAGCCAAGGGCTTGATATCGATCTTGAGCTGCGCCAGGTATTGCTGAACCAGTCATTGGTGCATTTGACCCGCAAGGAGTTCGCGGTACTGGCGCGGCTTTGCCGTCATGCCGGCCGGGTCGTGACTCAGACTCAATTGCTCAAAGAGGTGTGGGGCCCCACCCACGTGGACGATACCCATTACCTGCGCATCGTGATCAGCAGGCTGCGCCAGAAACTGGGCGACGACCCCCAGGCCCCAATGCTGCTTCAGACCGAAGCCGGGGTGGGGTACCGACTATTGGTGGAGCCCGAACCCAAGAGTAGCCGCTAGCGGCGCCAGAACATCGGCGTCAAGAGCACCACGACGGTGAGGATTTCCAGACGGCCCATCAGCATGCCGATGCACAAGAGCCACTTCGCGGCATCGGGTAGAGTGTAAAAGTTACCCGCCGGGCCGATTACATCGCCAAGCCCCGGGCCCACGTTGGCCACCGCCGTGGCTGCCCCGGAAACGGCGGTCACGAAATCGAGCCCGAGCATGGAAAGCGCCAGCGCCAACGCCGCGATGGTCAAAAAGAAGAAAAACGAGAAGGCAATGACCCCGCGGGTGACTTCACCACTCACCGGCTGGCCGTTGTAGCGCGTGGTGAACACGCCGTTGGCGTGAATCAAGTAGCGCAGCTGGTTACGCAGCATCAGCAGGGCGATCTGAAAGCGAAACATCTTCATGCCACCGCTGGTCGAGCCACTGCAGCCGCCCATGAACGTCAGATAGAAAAACGCCGTGACGGGCAGCGTTCCCCAAAGCGTATAGTCGTCGGAAGCGTAGCCGGTCGTGGTCACCACCGAGATCACGTTGAAGGTGACGTGGGTGATCGAGGTAAACCAGGGGTCGCCATGAGCAATGCGCCAGGCGCTCAACAGCAAGATGGTGACCAAGAGCAGCTTCAAGAGCCCGCGTACCTGCCGGTCGTGCCACAGGGCAGTGTGCATACCGCGTAGAAAGCGAATGTAGAGCACGAAAGGCAGCGCGCCGCACAGCATGAAAAAACTCGCCAGCCACAAAAGCCAGGGCATTGGCGAGTAGGCGCCAAAGGAGGCGTCCGAGTTGGCAAAGCCTCCGGTGGCCAGTGACGTCATGGCGTGTACGACGGCATCGATAGGTGCCATGCCGCCGAACCAGTAACTTGCCATGGCCAGCAACGTCAGGCCGACATAAACACCGAGGGTGGCCTTGGCGATACCGCCGGTGCGAGGCATGACTTTATCCGACCAGTCGGAAGATTCGGTATGGAAAAGGCGCATGCCGCCCACTTTCAGAAAGGGCAGAATGGCAATGCCCATCACGATGATGCCGATCCCGCCCATCCACTGCATCAGACCGCGCCAGAGTTTCAGGCCATCGGAGAGGTGTTCGATGCCCACCATTACCGTCGAGCCGGTGGTGGTGATGGCAGACACCGATTCGAACACGGCGTTGGTAACGCTCAGCTGGGGCGCTCCCAGAATCAGCGGCAGGCTGGCAAAGCCGCTGACGCTTAGCCAGCTGGCCGCGGTTAGCACAAACATCTGCCAGGGTTTAAGCTCGACAGGAACGCGATGCGTGACCACCAATGAAAGACTGGCGACGCTCACAACGAGCAGCACCGAGTAGATGAACGCCTCTGCGTCCGGGTCGTTCTCCCACAGCAGCACGCCAAGAGGCACCAGCATAAAGAGCGCCAGAATCATCCAGAGCACTGCAAGGATTCTGAGCACAGGCGCCCAGAGGCGCTTGATGTCCCGGTGCTTTAGGATACTCACGTTTAAAGAAGGCATGCTCGACCATCCAGATAACGACACTGGGCTATCTCAGCACGTGAAGGTATAAAAAGTCTGTAAAAATACCCCAGAGGTTCGTTTAAAGTGATGCATTACCCTGTACCCAGCGGCTTTTTCAAGACAGGTAAGCAAATCGCTAGCGTTTAGTAGTAAAATTACACATTTTTTTGCGTATAGTAGCCGACATCGGATAGATTTTAGGTAATTCAACAACGTTGAGCGGCGCAAGGATCAAGGAGCCACGATGAGTCAGCCTCAATCCCCTTTAGGCGATCCCAACCATGCGATCGATCTGGCGCTTTTCGGCGCGCTGGGGGATCTTGCCATGCGCAAGCTGTTTCTTGCCCTTTATCACCTGGACCGTGAAGGGCTGTTGCCCGAAAAGACGCGCGTTCTGGGGCTGGCCCGCCAAGAGCATGACACCAGAAGCTTTCGCCAGCAGGTCGGAGAGGCGCTGAAAAAGCGCTTAAAGGAAGAGGAGCAGGACGAGCAGAGTCTTGCGCGCTTTCTGGACCGCCTTGAATACCTGCAGCTCGATTTCAAGAGTGCGGAGGGCTACGCTGCGATCCGAGAGTGGCGCGAGGGCTCCCCGCGGCCCATGGTGGTGTATCTTTCCGTGGCGGCACGCATCTACGGCGATATCTGCCATCATCTTTTCGAGAGCGAAAGCCTGGATGACGACACCCGAGTGGTGGTGGAAAAGCCCATCGGCTACGATCTCGAGTCCTCCAAGGAGGTGAATGACGCCATTGGTGCGGTGTTCCCCGAGGAGCGCGTCTACCGCATCGATCATTACCTGGGCAAGGAGACGGTGCAGAACCTGATCGCGCTGCGCTTTGCCAACCCGCTGTTCGGTACCCAGTGGAATCAGAACCACATTTCCCACGTGGAGATTACCGTGGCCGAGAAGGTCGGGATCGAAGGGCGCTGGGGGTACTTCGACGACGCCGGTCAGCTCAGGGACATGGTGCAGAACCACCTGCTGCAGCTTCTATGCTTGATCGCCATGGACCCGCCCTCGAACCTGGACGCCGATGCCATTCGGGACGAGAAGGTGAAAGTACTCAAGGCGCTCAAGCCCTTCACCGGCGAGGCGCTGGGGCGCGACGTGGTGCGCGGCCAGTACATTGCCGGTAGCAGCGACGGGCAGTCGGTACCGGGTTATCTCGACGAAGAGGGCGCCAATACCGACAGCCGTACCGAAACCTTCGTGGCGATGAAGACCGAAGTAGCCAACTGGCGTTGGGCAGGGGTGCCGTTTTACCTGCGGACCGGCAAGCGTATGCCGGAGAAGCTGTCGCAGATCGTCATCCACTTTCGCCAGCAGCCGCACTACATTTTCGACCCGGACCAGCGCGACATCGCTTCCAACAAACTGATCATCCGTCTTCAGCCCGAAGAGGGGATCGCCCTGCAGGTACTTACCAAGGACAGCGGCCTGGATAAAGGCATGCGCCTGCGCCCGGGCCCATTGCATCTTGATTTCAACAGCGCCTTTCCCAAGTCGCGTATTCCCGACGCCTACGAGCGGCTGCTGCTGGAAGTGATGAAGGGTCAGCAGTACCTGTTCGTGCGTCGCGACGAGGTGGAATTCGCCTGGCGCTGGTGCGATCAACTCATCGAAGGTTGGAAAACCCGCGAGACACCCCCACGGCGCTATCCTGCGGGCTCCTGGGGGCCGGTGGCCTCCATTGCGATGATTACCCAGGACGGGCGCAGCTGGTACGAGGATTACTGATATGAGTAACGTGCGTAACGCCTTGGCCGAACAGCTGGCCGAAGCGGTCTTTCAAGCCTTGAACACGGATCTGGACCAGCAGGAAAAAGTGCTTCTGGTCGTCTCCGGTGGCTCGACGCCGATTCCCTTTTTCAAGGCCCTGGCCGAGAAGCCACTTGCCTGGGAACGGGTACAGGTCACGCTGGCCGACGAGCGCTGGGTCGATGACCAGAACAGCGACAGCAACGCCAGGCTCGTGCGCGAGCATTTGCTGATAGGCGAGGCGGCCAATGCGGACTTTATACCGTTGACTTCCTCGGCTGGAACACCGGAAGAGGGGGTGGAAGAGGTGGCACGGCGCACCGAGTCGCTTGCCTGGCCGGCGAGTGTGGTCATTCTGGGGATGGGCGGCGATGGTCACACGGCCTCGCTCTTCCCGGACAGCCCCGAGCTGGGACTGGCGCTGACCACTGACGATCTGCTGGTGGCCGTGCGCACCCCCAGCCAGCCCCAGCCGCGGATCACTTTCAGTGCGGACCGCCTGCACCAGGCGCGCCGCCACTTTCTGCACATTACCGGCGACGACAAGCGCGACGTGCTTGCCGATGCCCTGGGAGGCGACGACGCTCGCCGACGTCCCATACGCGCTTTTTTAAGCTGTCCGCTGGCGATCTACTGGGCGCCCTGAAGCATCCTGTTGACGCTGGCGTCCCTAACAAACGATTTGGAGACCCCACCATGACCATCGATAAACAGCTGCCCTCGACACGCACCGCCGAGCTGGACAGCATCTGCCTGAAAGCCGAAGTCATTCCGGTCATCACCATCGACCGCCTGGAAGACGCCGTGCCCCTGGGCCGCGCGCTGATCGAAGGTGGCCTCAACGTGCTGGAGGTGACGCTTCGCACCGCCTGCGCGCTGGACGCCATCAAGCGCATGAAAAAGGAACTGACCGGTGCCAGTATCGGCGTGGGTACCGTTTTGACGCCTGCCCAGTATCGCCAGGCCGAGGAAGCCGGTGCCGACTTCGTGGTCACCCCCGGCACGACCGATGCCCTTTACCGCTACGGCGTGGAAAGCCCGGTGCCCATGCTGCCAGGCGTCTCGACCGTCTCGGAACTGATGACCGGCTGGCAGTACGGCTACCGGCGCTTCAAGTTCTTCCCCGCCGAATCCAGCGGCGGCTCCAAGGCCATCAAGGCCATGGGCGGACCGATTGCCGAGGCGCGCTTTTGCCCCACTGGCGGCATCACCCTGGATAACGCCGAGGAGTACCTGAAGCTGCCCAACGTCATGTGCATCGGCGGCTCTTGGCTTACGCCCAAGTCGCTGGTTGAAGCCGAGGACTGGGACGGCATCAAAAAGCTTGCCCAGGAAGCAGCCGAGCGCTTTCACCACTGATATCCTGAACGCCTGCATGTTGGTTCGGGAAAAGCTCAGGTAGCCGGATTGTCTGGGCTTTTCTTATGTTAAAGCAGGTAAGATCCCTGAATAATCAATTGATGGCGTCACGCGTCACGCGTCACGCGTCAGGCGTCAGGCGTCAGGCGTCATCGGCTGACGCTGCCTGCCAAGCGTTTACCAGCATTAGGGCCTGGCGCGCAACGTCTTCGGCGGTTTGGCCGGGCTTGAAAAGCGCGCTGCCCAGTCCTGCGCCGTCCACACCAGCGCGACGCCACTGGACGAAGTTGTCACGCCCGATACCACCCACCGCGTAAAGCAATGTCTCAGGAGGGAGTACCGCACGCACCGCTTTCATTCCCTCGATACCTACCTGAACGGCGGGAAAAAGCTTGAGTCCTGTGGCACCGGCGTCAAGTGCGTCAAACGCTTCGCTGGGCGTGACGATACCTGGCCAACTCTGCATTCCGAGCTTATGGGTCTGCTCGATCACCGCCGGCCTGCAGTTGGGTGAAACAATCAGGCGTCCCCCCGCGGCGTGCACGTCCCGGGCCTGGGCAGGAGTAAGCACCGTACCTGCGCCAATGACCGCCTGCTCACCAAACGTGTTGGCTAAATACTCAATACTTTCAAGCGGTTCGGGAGAGTTGAGCGGGACCTCGATGTAGGTAATACCTGCATCGATCAACACCTGGGCTATGGCGCCGACTTCAGTAGGTGTTACTCCACGTAAAATACCAATCAATGGTAGCGTCATGAGATCTCCCAGCGAGGGTGAAGTGAGAGCGTGCTGTGGGTGAGCGTCAGCCCGGCCAGTACCGCGGCGTCGCCGTCAAGACATGTATGGGGTTGCTGAATGGCGTCAAGCGCCAGGGCGTAGCGCCTGGTGAGCGCCTGCCCACCGATCAACGTTACCGGAGAATCGTTTTGCATCAGTGATGCCGCTCCGGCAAGCTCCTGGCCAATGACCAGACCGGAAAGCCGCGCGCCCAAGAGCTGACTGCGCGGCTCGTGCTCGGGCAACGTCGTATCGAGCAGGTCACGGGCGCGAAGGCTAAACAGCGTGTTGCTGAACTTTTCAGGTGCTTTAACGCATTCCTGTACCGCTGTCTGAAAAGCCTCTTGGCAGGCACTATTGTCGATATCAGTCGTGACCGAATGACGAAGCACCGAGCGCTGCGCCAGCAGTTCAAAAAGCTCGCCGCTCAGAAAGGTAGCAAAGCGTGTGAGGGCACCCTTTTCAAGGTAGGCCCATTTCGAGTGAGTGCCGGGCAGACAGGCAAGACCCGTAAAGCCTGGGGTATGGGCAACTAGCCCTGCAAGCTGAGTCTCCTCCCCACGCATGACGTCAAAGCCGTGCTCCTGCCCTGCACGCTGGCTGATGCCGGGTAGTAGCGCTACGTTTAGCCGGGAGTCATCAAGGCGTGGGTATACTGCTGCATGGCTTAGTCGATCGAGTGATGCAGGTAGTGTCAGGTAAGCGGCCTCTTGCCAACCCTGACGAGCACCGGCCATGCCGCATATCATCACCGTGACCGGGCGTTCGGGGAGCCAATCACTTACCAGACGGAAAAGCTCTCCTTCAAATTCGGCCGGGGACAGGGCGAGCATCCCTTTGTCGCTTCTGTTTTGTGCGATGACATGGTTGTCTTCATCCATTGCCCATACCCGCAGGTTGGAAGAGCCCCAATCCACGGCTATCCAGTCAAGCCGTTGGCTACAACTGCTTTCCTCGCAAGTGTCTTTCATACAAGCCTCCCAGGCCAAGCCAGGTAAAAGGTACTATACAAACGGCCTACCATTCGGCGATGGAACCATCGGCATGGGTCCAGACCGGGTTGCGCCAGCGATGGCTGATCTTGGCACGCTCTTCGACAAACTGTTCGTCGATCTCGACGCCTAGCCCCGGACCTTGAGGAATTGCACAGAAGCCGTCCGCTATATGTAGCGCGGTTTTATCCACCAGATAGTCAAGTACATCATTGCCCTGGTTGTAGTGGATGCCCATGCTCTGCTCCTGGATAAAAGCGTTGTGACTTACAGCATCCAGCTGTAGCGAGGCGGCCAGGGTCAGGGGGCCAAGCGGACAATGGGGGGCCAGGGCTACATCGTAGGCTGAAGCTAATGATGCGATCTTGAGCCCTTCACTGATACCTCCGCAGTGAGAGAGATCCGGCTGGACGATATCGATCATGCCGTCGGCAAGCAAATCACGGAACTGGAAGCGAGTATGCAGACGCTCGCCGGTAGCCAGTGGATACCCAAGCCCGCCCGCGATGTCTTTCAGACAGGGCAGGTGCTCAGGCGCTACCGGCTCTTCAACGAACATGGGGTGGTAGGGCTCAAGCTCGCGGAGTAGCGCCTTGGCCATGGGACGATGAACGCGACCATGGAAATCGATACCGATTCCTACATCCGGGCCTACTGCGTCGCGAGCCTCGGCTACCCGGGCCACCGCCTCATCGATCTTGCGGTGGGAGTCGACGATCTGCATTTCTGGTGTGCCATTCATCTTGAAGGCGGTAAAGCCCTTTTCGACCAATGCCCTAGCCCCCGCGCCTACCTCGCTTGGCCGGTCGCCGCCGGTCCAGGCATACATGCGCATCTTGTCGCGTACCGCCCCGCCCAGAAGTTGGTGCACAGGCACGCCCAGGTCGCGGCCTTTCAGGTCCCAAAGCGCTTGGTCGATACCCGCAATGGCGCTCATCAGAATTGGCCCACCGCGATAGAAGCCCGAGCGGTAAAGCGTGTTCCAGATGTGCTCGATGCGGTGCGGGTCTTCACCAATCAGATAGTCGGAAAGTTCGTGAACGGCGGCTTCGACCGTGGCCGCACGTCCTTCGATCACTGGCTCACCCCAGCCGTAGCACCCTTCGTCGGTTTCGATTTTCAGGAACAGCCAACGGGGCGGTACCTGCCAGGTTTTTAGCCGGGTGATTTTCATGTGTGCTCCTTTCTGAAAACGGGAGATGATCAAGGGACATCAATCGGCAATTCCCAGATCTTGTGCGGTGCGCAGCAATACCTGGCGGGCCGCGCGGCTTGCCGCTTCGCTGTTGCCGGCTTTGATCGCTTCAAGCAGGCGGGCGTGGCGCTTTAGACTGTCGTCCAGAGTTTCCAGGCGATCCTGAGAGCCTTGTACCAACGCCATGATGCAGGGGCGCAGCACATGGCCCATTTGCCGCCACACCAGGTTATGGCTTGCCTTGTAAATGGCGTCATGAAACAGCACGTCAAACTCGGCATGGCGGGCGCGGTCCTTGCTGGCGCTTTGCTGCATGCCTTCAAAGGCTTGGGTCAGACGAGCGATGTCGTCGGCGCTCGCCGCCCGAGCAGCAAGCGAGGCCACTACCGGCTCCGCCGAAAGGCGAAAAGCGTAGATAGATCGAATCAGTTGTGGATCGAGCCGGGTGAGTCCGGTCATCCACTCACTGACTATCGGGTCCATAAGATGCCAATCACTGATGGCGCGAACGACGCTGCCGCGACCAGCGGTGCGCTCCAGAAGCCCGGCGGCGGTAAGTTTGGCCAGGGCATTACGTACTTGATTGCGGCTGATGGCAAAATGCTGGGCGATATCGAGTTCCTTGGAAAAGACCTC
The DNA here is from genome assembly GCF_968048975.1 of Vreelandella xerophytica. The sequence continues at coordinate 1,351,413 of NZ_OZ309106.1, forward strand.
GCCGGGCTGCCATTGCCCGCTCAAAAGTGCTCGAGCTAAAAGTCTTGCCAGGTCGTCGGCATCGCCGATGTGTTCCGGCAGAACATCCAGTGACATGAAAAGCTCCTTGAGGCTATCTTTTATGAGCGGCTCTTTTATGAGCAAATCTTTTTTTATTGGCGAAGCTTTTGTAAGCGAATATCGCGGAGTCTATTAAATGTCTGACATTTAGACAAGCCGACGAAAGTCTTTAAAGGGGTCGAGAATTCGATGAAGTAAAGGCTACAAAAGACATCGTGGGCAGCGAACAAGCATGAGCGCTGCCAATCAAACGCTAGAGGACTTCTTCGTTATGCAGCGCTTCTGCCGCACCCAGTAGCCCGGTCCAGGGGTGGGTGACGACCCAGACAGGAATGTCGGCGTTGTAAGCCTGCATTCGGCCCTTGTTGCAGAAACTTGCGGTGAATTCGCTTCTGGGCAACCAGTCCAGAAGCCGGGGGAGGATGCCGCCGCAAAGATATACCCCGCCTCGGGCGCCCAGGGTCAGCGTGGCATCCCCACCTACGTCGCCCAGAATTTTAAGAAAGCGCAGAAGAGCCGTGCGTGCAAGCTCATCACCCTCGTCGGCGCCCTGGGTTATTTCCGCTGGGGTGTCAAAGCGTGGCGTGGCACCGCTCAATTCGCAGTACGCCAGATAAAGCTCCCAAAGCCCGTGGCCGCAGAGAAGACGCTCGACGCTGACCCGGTCGTGACGCTTCTGGAAAAAGCGCAGAAGCGCCAGCTCGTGCTCGTCTGTGGGTGCAAAGCTTGCATGCCCCCCTTCGGTGGGCAACGGAATATAGGCGTGGCGACCGGGAAATACCCCGGCAACGCCAAGGCCGGTGCCCGGGCCCATGACCAGCCGTGTGGTATGCGGCTGAACCGAGCCTGGCTGCACTTCGAAAAGATGCGTTTCATCCACATGGGGCACACCCAGGGCCTGGGCGGTGAAGTCGTTGATCACCTTGAAAAGGCGCAAGTTCAGCGCTGCCTTCACTTCGTTCTTGGTAAAATCCCAGTGATTGTTGGTCATCTTGACCCGCTCGCTGTGCACCGGGCAGGCAAAGGCCAGGCACGCCTCGATGGGGGCGAGCTCATCGATAGCGCCGACCAGATTGAGGTAGTCCTCGATCGCCTCGATGGGCCCCGCGTAGTCGGCGCAGGGCAGGTTATGCATGTCGTAAGGGGCGGTGTCGCCGGGAATCACCAGCGCAAAGCGAGCGTTGGTGCCACCGATATCGCCGATCAACGCCGGTTTCATCAAGCGTCCTCCTGGGCGATCTGGTTGGCCTGGCGAGTGAGGTCGTCGACTTCGAAGCCGCCGAAGACGCCGGCGCCTTCCTCGGCGCGCATGGCCAGGTGGCGAAAGCCGCCGAACAGCTCACGGCCCAGCCCCACGTGGTAATGCTCGAGAGTGGTGTGAGCGGGTCTGCGTTCGGCCCAGGTGGCGGGGTCCACTCTGGCCTCGAGCACGCCGGTGTTGGCATCGAGCGCGACCACATCGCCGTCGCGCAGTTTGGCCAGCGGGCCGCCGTCCAGCGCCTCGGGACTTATGTGAATGGCGGCAGGCACCTTGCCCGAAGCGCCGGACATGCGCCCGTCGGTGACCAGCGCTACCTTGAAGCCGCGGTCCTGCAGAACGCCCAGAAAAGGCGTTAGCTTGTGAAGCTCCGGCATGCCGTTGGCCTTGGGGCCCTGGAAGCGCACCACCACGATCACGTCGCGGTCGAGTTCGCCGGCTTCGAACGCGCCTTTCATCTGGTTCTGGTCATCAAAAATACGCACCGGCGCCTCGAGCACCCGGTGCTCTTCAGCCACGGCGGAAATCTTGATCACGCCGCGGCCGAGATTGCCGTCCACGACGGTGAGCCCGCCGGTCGGCGAGAAGGGGCGCGAGGCCGGGCGCAGCACCTCGTCATCCAGGCTCTTCTCGGGGCCTTCGCGCCAGACGAGCTTGCCGTCTTCAAGGAAAGGTTCTTGGGTGTAGGCGCTCAACTCAGTACCGAACACGGTAGGAATATCGCTGTGCAGAAGGCCCGCGCCCAGAAGCTCGCGAAACAGATAGCTCATGCCGCCGGCAGCCTGGAAGTGATTGATGTCCGCCTGACCGTTGGGATAGACCTTCATCAGGCTCGGCGTGATCGCGGAAAGCTCGGTGAAGTCGTCCCAGGTCAGCGTGATGCCCGCCGCGGCGGCCATGGCGATCAAATGCAGGGTGTGATTGGTCGACCCGCCGGAGACCAGAAGCCCGACCACCGCGTTGACGATGGCGCGCTCGTCGATCTGCTTGTAGAAGGGGCGGTACGTGCCGCCGGCCTCGGTGTTGCGAATGGCCTGCTCGGTGGCGTAGCGGGTGAGCGCTTCGCGCATCTCGGTGCCTGGATTCACAAACGACGTGCCGGGCAGGTGCAGGCCCATCACTTCCATCATCAGCTGGTTGGAGTTGGCGGTGCCGTAAAAGGTGCAGGTACCGGGGCTATGATAGGACTCGGACTCGGCCTCCAGCAGTTCCGCACGGCCCACCTTGCCTTCGGCGAAAAGCTGACGCACCCGGGCTTTTTCCTTGTTGGGCAGGCCAGACGGCATCGGGCCCGCCGGCACGAACATCGCCGGCAGATGGCCAAAGCGGGCGGCGCCAATGAAAAGCCCGGGCACGATCTTGTCGCACACGCCCAGATAAAGCGCGGCGTCGAACATGTTGTGGGAAAGCCCCACGGCGGTGGCCATGGCGATCACATCCCGCGAAAAAAGCGAAAGCTCCATGCCCGGCTGGCCCTGGGTGACGCCATCGCACATGGCGGGTACGCCGCCGGCGAACTGGGCGGTGGAGCCCATGGCGCGGGCCGCATTGCGGATCGTTTCCGGGAAGGTTTCAAAAGGCTGGTGCGCCGAGAGCATATCGTTGTAGGCCGAGATGATGCCCAGATTGGCACTGTTCATCAGCTTCAGCGAGTCTTTCTCCGGCGGGCTGCAGGCGGCGAAGCCGTGGGCCAGGTTGCCGCAGGAGAGTTCGGCGCGGTGAACGCCGCGCTGGTGCTGGTCGGCCATGCGCTGCTCGTAAAGCGCCCGGCGCTCCCGGGAGCGTTCGCCAATTCGCCGGGTTACCTCGGCAACGGTGGCATTCAAAGTAGCTGATGTCGAATTCGGCATGGAAACCTCGGCTGGGCGTTGAGTCAGGTCGGCTGTGTCGTTATTTTACCACTTTAAAGGCAGTTTAAGCCCGGTATTGTAAGTCGGTAAGCTCTTTTGTCAGCATCGAGTTGTTTTATTACCTAATAGCCCGCTGGTCGGCTGCCTTGCCGACCAGCGGGTATCGTTACTGCGTTATACCTTGATACTAGACATTGATGCTGAACATTGACATCAAGCGGAAGCGCCGTTTTCTTTTTCCACTTCGTCGCTTTGGATTTTGAAGAACAGCGCATAGAGCGTGGGGACGGCGATCAACGTGAGTATCGAGGCAAACAGCAGCCCGCCCATGATGGTGATCGCCATGCTGTTGAAGAAGGCATCCCACAAAAGCGGAATCATGCCCAGTACCGTCGTGCCCGCCGCCAGAAAGACCGGCCGCAGACGGCTGATGCTGGCATCCACCAGGGCAGTGAAGCGTGGCGTTCCTTCGCGTATCTGCTCGTCGATCTCGTCGACCAGCACGATGGCGTTTTTCATCAGCATGCCCGAAAGGCTCAGCATGCCCAGAAGCGCGGTAAACGAGAAGGGCAGGCCGGTGACGAGCAGCCCGATGACCACACCACAGACCGACATGGGCACCACCAGCCAGACGATCAGCGGCTGGCGCAACTTGCCAAACAGCAGAATCGAGGTGAGCACCATGATCAGAAAGCTCACCGGCAGCTGCTGGCCAAGCGACTCCTGGGCATCGCCGGAGTCCTCGTGTTCGCCGCCCCACTCGAGTGTATAACCGGGCGGCAGTTCGATGGCCTCGATTTCCGGGCGCACGGCCTCGAAGGCCTGGGCGGCGGTGTAGCCCTTGTCGGGTTCGGCGCCCACGGTCAGGGTGCGCACCCGGTTGCGCCGCTCGATCAGCGCTTCTTCTGAGCGTATTTCAAAGCCGTCGACCACCTGGGTGATCGGCACGAACCGCTCTTGCGCCTCGCTGTAGATCTGCCGATCGCTCAGAAGCGCCACGTCGTCACGCTCGGCCTGGGGCGCGCGGGCGGTGATGGGGATCAAGTGTTCACCCTCGCGGTAGGTGCCCGCGCGAATGCCCGAGGAGGCGAACTGCAGCGTCTGGGCGATGTCTTCACGGGTGACGCCGGCGATGCGTGCCCGCTCCTCGTTGATGAGCGGTGTGACCACCAGCTCCTGCTGACGCCAGTCGATGCGCTCATCGATCAAAAAGGGGTTGGCCGCCATGCGTCGGCGGGCCTCGTTGCCCAACTCGCGCAGCACTTCCGGGGAAGGCCCTTGAAAGCGCGCCTCGATATCCGCACCGTCGCCGGGGCCGAACTGCAGGCGCTGGGTACGCACCTGGGCGTTTGGGAAGCGCTCGTTGAGCTCTTTATAGAACTGGCGGTCGAGTGCGTCGATGGGATCGAGCTCACTTGTGCGGATGATGAACTGCGCGTAGGCGGTATTGGGCTGCTCCGGGGAGTAGGTGAGCATGAAGCGCGTCGCGCCCCGGCCGACGAAACTTGCCACCGATACCACGTCCTCGTGTTCGAGAATGTACGCCTCGATCTCTTCGACATCGCGAATCGTGGCGCGAATGTCCGTGCCCTGGGGCAACTCATAATTGATGAAGAAAAGCGGCGTGCTGGAATCCGGAAAGAACGATTGCGGCACCAGTGAGAAGGCCCACATGCACACCCCGGTAAGCACGACGAGTGCCGCCACGGTGATGAGGCGTATTTTCAGGGCGGCCAGCAACATGGCCCGGTAGGTGCGGTAAACGATACCCCCAAGGCCGCGATCGTTTCCTTCCTGCTGGCTGTCTTGTTCATCGCTGTCCTGTTGGTCGCCTGCCTGGTCGCTGCTTCCCTGATCGGTGCTGTCGCGGGCGTCAGCACTGTCTTGTTGAAGGTTTTCGTCCTCCTCGTCCTCCTCGTCTTCATCGTCCTTCTCGCCTTTCTTGCGCAGCAGGTAGTAGCCGAACAGCGGGGTCACGGTGAGCGCGAGCAGCCAGCTCAGCATCAGCGATACCAGAATGACGATGAACAGGGAAAACATGAATTCACCGGTCACGTCATCGGAAAGGCCGATGCCGGCGAAAGCCATGATGCCGATCAAGGTGGCGCCGAACAGGGGCATCTGGGCGCGGGTGGCGGCAGCACTGGCCGCCCTTTTGGCCTTCATGCCATTCTTGATGTTGGTGACCATGCCTTCGGCCACCACGATGGAGTTATCCACCAGCATGCCCATGGCGATGATCAGCGCGCCCAGTGAGATGCGCTCCATCTCGATGTTGAAGATGCCCATGACAAGCAGCGTGCCCAGCACGGTGAGCAAGAGGGTACTGCCCACCACCACGCCGATTTTCCAGCCCATGATCAAGCAGAGCACGCCGATGACGATGGCGACCGACATGGCCAGATTGATCAGAAAGTCGTTGATCGCCTCGTTGACCACGTTGTGCTGTTCATACAGCGGGTTCAGCTCCACGCCCAGAGGAATGCGACTTTGCAACTCCTCCATGCGCGCCTCGACCGCCTCGCCGATTTCGATGATGTTTTCAGTGGCGATACCGGCAATACCCAGGGTGAAGGCGGACTGGCCGTTGTAGCGCACCACGTGCTCGGGAATGTCCGTTGGCTGGCGATAGACGGTGGCGATATCGGCAAGCGCGACCTGCTCGGTGGTGCCGGGTCGACCAATGCGAATGGATTCCAGAAGCGTCGTGCTGTCGATGTTGGAGCGCGCCACCAGGCGTACCTGACGATCCCCCACCCTGAGCGTGCCGGCAGCCTCCACGGCGTTCTCGGTCTGGATGGTATTGATCACCTGGTCGATGGGAATGCCCAGCGTGGTGAGACGCTCGTTGGAGATATCGATATAGATACTCTCCTCGCGCTCGCCGGAGGAGCTCACCCGGGCCACCCCCGGCACCGCCAGCAGTTCACGCTGCAAAAACGTCGAGATATCGCGAATCTCCCGGGCGGTGAAGCCCTCGGCGGTGACCGCGTAAAACAGGCCATACACCTCGCCAAAGTCATCGTTGACCTGGGAGGTTCTCGCCCCCTGGGGCAGATCCGCCTGAGCGTCGTTGACCTTGTTGCGCAGCTCGTCCCAGATCTGGGGCAGTTCGTCGCTGCCGTAGGTGTCCTGGATCTCGACCTGGATCTCCGAGCGGCCGGGCAGGGATTTCGAGTCGAGCACGTCGATCTGGGGCATGTCCTGAATGGCCCGCTCCAGGCGCTCGGTGACCTCTTCCTCGACCTCTTCGGCGGTGGCGCCGGGGTAGGGCGTATTGATGATGGCATAGGGAATGGTGAAGGAGGGGTCCTCGAGCTTGCCGACGGTATTGAACCCCCAGATGCCGCCAAAAAGGCAGATCACCACGATCAGCCAGGTATTGATGGGCTTTTCGATGGAACGTTTTGCAATATCCATGTGGCCCCCTTAAAGCGCTGCGTCGAGCGGCTTGACCCGCATGCCGTCGCGCAGCAGGTGCACGCCAGTGGCCACCACCTGGGCGCCCGCTTCCAGACCTGCGGTAATCATCACCCGGTCATCGACCATTTCCCCCACGCTGACGCTCTGTGGCGTCACCACGCCTTCATCGGCATCGAATACCCACACTCTGAACTCGCCCTGGGCATCGTTATCCAGGGCGCTGCTGGGCAAGGCGATCAAGGGGCTCTCGATCTGCTGTTCCGGCTGAAGATACACCGTGGCGGTGGTGCCGGGCAGGGCGATGATGCCTTCGTTTGCCGGGGCGAACTCGACCTCATAGGTTTGCGCGACTTCATCGGGTTCGGTGATATGCTCCCGGTACTCGAGCGGGATACGCTGGCCTGGGAGCGTGGCGATCTCCGCCTCGGCGCTGAAATGCCGACCGTTTTCCAGATGCTGCATCAGCGCCTGGGGCACGTTGAAGCGGATACGCAGCTCCGAGACGTCTTGAATGCGCACGACCTCAGTGTTGGGCGGAACGGTGGTGTAGTTTTCCACCAGACGGCGGGCAATCAGTGCATCAAAGGGGGCGATGAGCGTGGTGTATTCAAGCTCCTGGCGGGCGCTGTCGAGCTGGGTCTCGGCGCGTTCGAACTCGGCGATTGCGCTATCCAGCACTGCCTGGGAAGCTGCGCCCTGGGCGCGCAGGCTGCGTTGGCGGTTCAGGTTGTGACGGGCCTGTTCGTGATCGGCCTCGGCGGCGCGTACCTGCAGCTCGTAATCGGTCTGATCAAGCCTTGCGATCAACGTGCCCTCTGGGATAATTGCGCCCTGCACGGCGGGAAAGGCTTCTATTCGACCGCCCACCCGGAAGGCGTAGTTCACCGTGCTCCTGGCATCGACCCGACCGACGAAGCGTCGTCCGGGATAAACCGTCTGCTGGTTCGCCTCGACGAGTTTGACGACCTGGGCGGGGCGCTCCTGCTGCTCTTCGTCATCACCACAGCCGGCTATCATCAAAGGGGTAATGAGTAAAACTATCCATAAAAGAACCGGCCTCATGCGTTGCCTCCCTGCAGGCGGTGTACGTTCAGTAAAGTGGGGTGGTATTACGACAGGCACCTACTATAGTAGGTGCCTGTAAAAGAGGCGAACAGTCGTTTTAAGTTTTTCATCAATAACAAGTGACGGGTTCATAAATCAAAATGCGCGGGTAAGTTATTAAAAAGCAAGGAGTGTTGATGAAGAACGGATGCAGGCAAGGCCGCTGGCTGGGAGCGGTACTCGTAACGCTTTTGACCGGCTGCGCGGTGGGGCCTGATTACCAGGCCCCACAACTCGAGCTGCCAAAGACCTGGCCCGAGCACATTACCCTGAGCCAGGCCGAGCGCGGCGAGTGGCGAAGCTGGTGGCGCCGCTTCGAGGACCCGGCACTCGACGCGCTGGTAGAGCGTGCCACCGACGACAACCTGGAGCTTGCCATTCAGTTGGCGCGAATCCAGGAAGCCCGCGCCCAGCTAGGCTTTGCCGACGCCGAATTTTTCCCAAGCGTGGGGTACCAGTTGGACGCCAACCGCGAGCGCACCCCCGGGGCCTCCATTCCCATCGACATCGAGCCTGTGCAGGATCTTCTTACCTCGACCAACAATCAGTTTTCCCTGGCCGGCAGCCTCGAATACGAGTTCGATTTATGGGGTCGGCTGGCGCGCCAGCGTGAAGCGGCGCTGGCGGCCTTCGACGAGAGCCGGTTTGCCCACGACGCCGCGGAAATCGGCGTGATTGCCGATGTGGTCACCACCTACTTCGATCTCAAGAGCGCCCAGTTCCAGCGCCAGATTCTGCTAGAGACCGAAGAGACCTACGAGGAGACCTATCGCCTTCAAGAGCTGCGCTTCGATCTGGGCGATATCAGCGAGCTTTCCCTGCGTCAGGCCGAAGCCGAGTGGCGCGGCGTGCGCACCGAACTTCCCCGGGTAACCCAGCAGGTGGAAACCTTAAAGGGGGCGCTGGCCATTCTGGTGGGCCTGACACCGGCGGAACTGATGCGTGAGCTCGACTTCGGCAATACCCACCTCAGCGAGATTGCCGAGCCGGAGCGCCTGCCCTATCTACTGCCCTCGGAGCTTCTTCAGCGCCGCCCGGATATCCGCTCGGCGGAAGCGATGCTGATGGCCGCCACCGCCCAGGTAGGTGTGGCCGAAGCCGCCCGGTTGCCCTCGCTCAACCTGAACGCCTCGCTTGCCAGTGTCGCCGCCGACTCGAGTGATCTATTCACCGACAACGCCCGCGCCTGGGGGCTTGGCGCCTCGATCGTCGGCCCGCTTCTGGATTTTGGACGCACCCGCGCAGGCATCGAGACCGCCGAGGCCCAGGTGGAACAGGCAGACGCCCAGTACCGCTTGACCGTGTTGACCGCCTTCAACGAGGTGCGCGACGCGCTCAACAACTATGAGCTGACCCGCGAACGCGAAGCGGCCGTCGAGCGCCAGATCGGCGCCGTCGAACGCGCCCGAGACCTCGCGGTACTGACCTACGATCAGGGCCAGTCCAGCATGCTCGAGCGCCTGGACGCCGAACGCTCGTTTCTCTCGGCCCAGCTGGACCGCGCCGAGGTGCGCAGCGAACGCCTGACCGCCGTGGCCACACTGTTCAAGGCGCTGGGTGGCGGTTGGGGAAGCCGTGACGATGCGCCGGCCAATGTGTCAGCCCAAGCCGCGCGCTGAGCCCCCGCGCCGAGAAGAGGCGGGGTCTTGAGCGTTGGTTATCTTGAGCCTCGGTCATCTTGAACGTCGCGGCGCAGGGCTTTTGTTATCATGAACGTTTCTACTAGCCGCTGCGCCGCCGGAGCCCCCATGCACGCCGTGATCGATCGCATCCAACCCCTCGACAAAGGCCTGGGCGACAAGGCGCGAGCCTACCTGGATACGCTGACCAAGCCACCGGGAAGTCTTGGCCGACTGGAGGCGCTTGCCGTCAGCCTTTGCCAGATAACTGGCTCGTTAACGCCCAGAGTCACGCCGCCCGGTGTGATCGTCTTCGCCGCCGACCACGGCGTGGCTGCCGAAGGGGTGTCAGCGTTTCCCCAGGAAGTCACCGCACAAATGATCGCCAATTTCGCCCGGGGTGGGGCGGCCATCAACGTCTTCGCTCGCCAGATTGATGCTCGTATGGAAGTGGTGGACGTGGGCGTGGCAAGCGATGTCGAGACTCCTGGCGTGGTGGTGGCCAAGGTACGCCGAGGAACGCGTAACTTCGCCGTGGAAAATGCCATGACCGCTGAAGAGGTCGAACAGGCAATGGTCGCCGGGCTGCACGCCGTCGAACGGGCAAGGCAAGGTGGCTGCCGTAGTGTGATTCTCGGCGAAATGGGCATCGCCAACACCACCGCCAGCAGCGCGGTACTGGCAGCGCTCTTGAACCACCCGGTAGAGGCACTGGTTGGTGGCGGCACGGGGCTTTCCAAAACGCGTCTGCCTCATAAGATCCGCGTGATCGAGCGCGCGCTCGATGAGCGAACGTTCACTTCTGAGCCGCTCAGTATACTGGCCGCCCTCGGCGGGCTCGAACTTGCCGCCATGGCAGGCGCCTTCGTGGGTGCGGCGGCCAGCCGCCTGCCTGCGGTGGTGGACGGCTTCATTGCCACCGCCGCGGCCCTGGTTGCCGTCAGACTCTGCCCCGACGTGCGCGACTACCTGATTTTCAGCCACCGCTCCGCGGAGCCTGGCCACCGTGTGGCCCTTGAGGCGCTGGACGCCACGCCGCTGCTCGAGCTCGAGCTGCGTCTGGGCGAGGGCAGCGGGGCCGCGCTTGCCTTTCCATTCTTGAGTGCCGCTGCCGCCATGGTCAGTGACATGGCGACGTTCTCCAATGCCGGGGTGGCGCGCTAGTGGGAACATGGCTTGTCATCATGGCCTTGGCGGTGGACCTGGCCGTGGGCGATCCCAGGCGCTTGCCTCATCCGGTGGTGGGCATGGGCTGGGTCATCAGTGCTCTCGAGGCGCGGCTGAACCGCGGAAAACGCCTTGCCCGGCGGCTCAAGGGCGGACTCGTAACGCTTTCGGTGGTGGGCGGTGTATTTGGGCTCGCCACGCTACTTCTCAAGTTCTTGAGCATGGTGCATCCTTGGCTGGGGTTTGCCGCCGAGCTTTGGCTGCTGGCAACGACGCTGGCCATCAAAGGGCTCGCCGAGGCAGGCCGGGCCGTTGCCGTGCCGCTTGCCCGCGGGGAGTTGCCAACTGCTCGCCGAATGCTTGCCCGGGTGGTGGGGCGCGATACCCAGACCTTGAACGAGGCCGAGATCGCCCGGGGCGCGGTGGAAACCATGGCGGAAAACAGCGTGGACGGTATCACCTCGCCGCTCTTTTTCGCGTTGATCGGTGGCGCGCCGCTGGCGCTGGCCTACAAGGCGGTGAACACTCTCGACTCCATGGTGGGGTATCGCAACGAACGCTTTGCGGATTTCGGCCTCGTCTCCGCCAAGGTGGACGATATCGCCAACTGGCTGCCTGCCCGGCTGACCGCGGTGTGTCTCTGGGCGGCAGGCGCGCTCTTGAAGGTCACCGGCAGGCAAGCGCTGTACGTTGCGGGGGCCTTCACCCAGACTCGCCGCGAAGCGCCGCGCCACCCAAGCCCCAACGCCGGCTGGCCAGAGGCCATGGTTGCCTGGCTTCTGGGCGTAAGGCTGGGCGGATGCAATACCTACGAGGGCGTGGCGTCTTACCGGGCCACCCTGGGGCCGGGAGTCGATGCGCTGCACGCCGGCCACATCGACGTGACCATTCGTCTGCTGCATATCGCCTGGGGGCTTTTCTTGATCATGATGATTACTCTGGGTGTGATAGGAGGGGCATTTTGAATGGCCTAAAAAAGCCCGAAGGCGGTGCGATCAACCAAGAGGGCTCTGTTGATCGCACCATGAATATGCAAGCCGCTGCCTGATGATCGTCTTCGTCAGCGGCGGCGCACGTTCAGGAAAATCCCGGCTGGCCGAGGGCCTCACTCTCGAAGCGGCGCGAGGGTGGTGTTATTACGTGGCCACGTCAAACGCAGGCGACGGCGAAATGCGGGAGCGGGTGGCGCGCCATCAGGCCCGGCGGGACAGCCGTTGGATAACCCTGGAGGCACCGGTGAGCCTGGCGCAGGCGCTGGCCCGTATCCCGGACGGCGAGGCCGTGCTGATAGACTGCTTGACGCTTTGGGCAAGCCAGCTGCTTTTCAGCGCCGGCTTGAGCGAAGGCGAAGGGACAAGGCAGTTGGCAGCGCTTCTGAACGACGCCCGCGCCCGCGGTCTTTACCTGGTGGTGGTTTCCAACGATATCAACGAAGCGTTGCTGCCCGATGATCCGGGCGTCCGGCGCTTTGTCGGTTTTCTGCAAGACCTTCACCGACAACTTGCCCGCGAAGCGGACTCGGTCATCGAAGTGGTCGCCGGGTGCGGTATCGAGTGGAAAACCCAAGGGTCCCTGTCGTGAAAAATGCTCTGTTCGGCGCCGTGCTGGCGTTTCAGTTTCTCACCCGCGTGCCGTTGCCCTTGCAGTGTCCCTGGAATGCACACACGCGGCGCTGGGCGCTTCGCACCTACCCGGTGGTGGGGCTTGTCATCGGCGCCGTGCTCACCCTTGCCGCGCTGCTGTTGGGTCAGATGTCCATGCCTGCCCCCGTCACCGCACTGGTACTCTTGAGCCTGTGGGTCGGGCTGAGCGGCGGGCTTCATCTGGACGGCGTCATGGATCTGGCGGATGCGCTGGGCAGCAATCAGTCGCTCGAGCGGCGCCTTGCCATCATGAAAGACCCCCAGGTGGGCAGCTTTGGGCTTCTGGCGCTTTTTTTCCTGCTGGCCTGGAAGGCGGTACTGCTCTGGGCGCTGGTGCGTTTCCAGGCGCCGCTTGTCTGGCTCTTGATCCTTCCGGCCATTGGCCGTTTTGCCGGCGGGGCGTTTCTGGCCTTGAGCCCCTGTGCCCAGCAGACGGGCATGGCATTCAACTTCAAGCGCTCGCTGAGCCTGCGCGATGTGTGCCTCTCGCTTGTGCCGCTTCTGGCGGTGGGGCTTTTTTATCCCGCCTTGGCCCTGTGGCTGGTGGCGGCACTTTCATTCAGCGTGCTGTATCGCGCCAGGATGCTGCACATTTTCAAAGGCATCAATGGCGACATGGCGGGTGCCTTGATAGAAGGAGTAGAGCTTTGGCTTATGATCTTGATGTGGAGCTGGTGGTGGTTCGCCACGGCATAACCGCCTGGAACCTTGAACGGCGCTACCAGGGCCAGCGCGATATCGAGCTGCTGTTGCCCGACGCACAAGCGGGACTCGATGCGCTTTATCAGGCGCTCAAGGAAGAGACCTTCGACGCCATCTACTCAAGTGATCTGACCCGGTGTCGGCAGACCCTTGACTGGATACAGCCCGACGTCGATAAATCGCTGGTTTATCAGGAGATTCGGCTCAGGGAGCTTGACTTTGGCGAGTATGAAGGCAAGGTATACGACGATCTGAAGGACCAGCCTCATTACCGGGCCTGGATTGATAGCGTCGGAGAGCTTAGAATCCCCGGCGGCGAATCGGCTCAGGACCTGCGTGACCGTCTGGACGCCTGGCTTGAAGAGGTGGCTGGTAACGCCCGTGCCCACGGCCACCGCCGTGTACTGGCGGTGACTCACGGCGGTGTCATTCGCGAGCTGCGACGGCGATTCGAGACCGTTTCCTTCTGGGAGGCTACCGTGTCACAGGCCACGGGAAGACGCCTGACGTTAACCTACTGCGCTAAAAGAGGGGAGTGGCAATGCAGCTTTTCATCGGCGGTGCCCGCGCTGGAAAACGAGACGTCGTAAAGCAGCGCTTTCAACACGCCGCGTGGTGGACGCTTGCCCCCGGCCAGCGCCTGTCTGACTGCCACTCCATTCTGGTTCCCGATAAACCGCTGGTGATCAATGGCTTTTTAAACTGGGTAGCTCGAAACGGCGCCCGCGAGGCCGACAACGACCGCCTGCGCGCCCAGTGGGACGCGGATATCGATGCCCTTTGCCAGGCCGCCTTGGCGTGCAACTCGACGCTTGTGTTCATCATGAACGAAGTCGGCCGGGGCCTTGTGCCGATGGCGCGCGAGGACCGACGTCTTCGCGATCTGAACGGCTGGCTCAGCCAGGACGCTGCCAAGCGCGCCGAGCGCGTCTGGTACGTGCGTCACGGCCTGACCCAGGCGCTTGCCGAGTGTCATTGACCTTGTAAGACCAACTTGCTAGTTTACGCCCTCTTCTAGGTGCTGACGTTGAACCGTCAGTTAAACGGGAAGCTGGTGTCCATTCCAGCGCTGCCCCCGCAACGGTAATCGAGTCAAGAACGGCCATTACGCCACTGTGTCACGGTGTATTTCTCGGGCTTCATGCCTTGAGTCACGCCACGACATGGGAAGGCGCCGTTTGTAGAAGGCCCTGCCTTTTTACTCGTCAGCCCGGAGACCGGCCCAGGAGTCACGGTTTCAGAAACCACTACCTGTCGGCACGCGGAGGGCGTACTCAGGGCTGATACGGGGTACTCGACTCCGCTATTTCCCCTTGCCCATTCTCCGTCCGGCCATAAAAACAGGCTGTACGGGTGAGTACAGCCCGCAAGGGACCTTCCATGTCATACACGCTATCTTCTGCCCGGCTGGCCACGTTTGCGCTGGCCGCCTTGCCGCTGGCCGTTCATGCTCAGGCGACGACCCCCTCGAACAGCGCTGCCGGTCAACAGGCGCTCAACCCGGTCGTCGTGACCGCGACGCTTGCCCCGCGCACCGCCGATCAAAGCCTGTCCTCGGTCACCGTGCTCGATGAGGCCACTTTCCGCCGTCAGGACCCGGTAAGCGTAACAGACCTCTTGCGCGGCCAGCCCGGCGTGGACGTTTCCAGCAACGGCAGCTTCGGCAAGAACAGCAGTGTCTTCATTCGCGGCACCGGAAGCGCCCAGAACGTCTTGTTGATCGACGGCATTCGTCTGCGTTCGGCCACCAGCGGTGGGGCGGCGTGGTCTTACCTGGACCCGCGCATGTTCGAGCGCGCCGAGATCGTGCGCGGCCCAAAAGGCAGCCTGTACGGGGCGGATGCCATCGGCGGCGTGGTTCAGTTATTTACCCACCAGAATGATGACGAAGGCCCACAGCCAAGGCTTTCCTTCGGTGGCGGCTCCTTCGGCACGGCCCGTGCCAGCGCTGGTCTCAGCGGAGCCGAGGGCGGCACCCGCTACAGCTTTGCCGCCAGCCACTTCAATACCGATGGCCAGCCCGTGCGCCGTGACGGCGACGACAAGGGGTTTGATAACACCACCGCACTCGCCCGGGTCTCGCACACCTTTGAAAACGGCGCGGAGACCGGGGTGCTGGCGCTGCGTGCCCGGGGCAACAACGAGTACGACGGCGGCGAGAACGACTTCGTGCAGCAGGTGGCCGGCGTGTACGGCGAGATTCCCGTTCGTGATGACTGGCGCGCGCGAGTGACGCTTTCCGAGGCCCGGGACGAGAGCGACGATTTTACCGAGTTCGGTGACTCCACCTTCAATACCAAGATTCGTACCGCGCGTCTTGAAAACACCTTCAACGCCGGCGCCCATGAGTTCATCGCTGGCGCCGAGTACAGCGAAGACAAGGTCGACAGTACCGTCGAGTACGATGAAACCAGCCGCGACAACAAGGCCGTGTTTACCCAGGCGCTTTTCGACTTTGCACCGTTCACGCTGCAGGCCAGCGCCCGCTTTGACAGCAACGAAAGCTACGGTGACGAGGTGACCGGAAGCGTAGGCGTTGGCTTCGATGTGAACGCTCATCACACCCTGCGCGCAAGCTACGGCACCGCGTTCAACGCGCCCACTTACAACCAGCTTTACTACCCGGGCTTTGGCAACCCGGATCTCGAGTCGGAAACTTCCGACACCGTGGAAGTGGGTGCGCGCGGGCAGTACGCCCGCTGGTTCTGGGACGCCGCCCTTTACCAGACCGATATCGACAACCTGATTGCCGGCCAGGGCGTGCAGTTCAATGTACCCACCTCACGCGTTCGCGGCGCCGAGCTTGCAAGCGGTGTGGAGCTTGATGACTGGACGTTGGCCGCCGCGCTCACCTACACCGACCCGGAAAACCGCGCCACCGGCAACCGGCTGCAGAACCGTGCCAGCCAGAGCCTGCGTCTGGATGTCGACCGGGAGCTTGGCGAATGGTCCGTGGGGGGCTCGTGGGTGGCGCAGAATCATCGCTACCGGGACGCCCAGAACCAGGACCGGCTCAGCGGTTACGGGCTTGTGAACCTGCGCGCCGGGTGGGCGTTCGCGCCGCTCTGGAGTGTGCGGGCAACGCTCGAGAACGCGCTGGACCAGGACTACGTGACTACACGCTCCTTTGACGGGGCCGACTACGTCAACGCTGGCCGGGCCGGGTTCTTGAGTGTTCACTTTGGTCAGTAGGGCCTTGCTGGGCGGGGCACTGGCGCTGGGCATCAGCGCCGGTGCCCAGGCGGCAAGTGTCTGCGCGCTTGACGACCTTGAGCGCAAGGTGTGCCTTGATGATGCCGCCCGACGTATCGCCACGCTTTCACCCGGCGCCACCGAACTTACCTACGCCGCCGGCGCTGGCGAGCACGTGATCGCGGTGGTCTCTTACAGCGACTACCCGCCGCAGGCGCAGAACGTTACCTCGGTAGGCAGCCACACCCGGCTGGATCTTGAGGCCTTGGTGGCGCTGGCGCCGGATCTGGTCATCGGCTGGGTGACCGGCAATCCCGCGGAGCAGCTCGAGACCCTGGAGGCGCTGGGCATGGCGGTGTTCTATATCGAGCCGCGAAGCGTGGAAGGGGTGGCCAGCGCCATCGAGCGCCTGGCGGTGCTGTCCGGCACGCAGCGCGAGGGCGATGACGTAGCCCGGGCCTTTCGAGACGAGATGGCCGCCCTGCAGGCGCAGTACGCCCAGGCGCGTCCGGTGGATACCTTCTACCAGGTGTGGGATGCGCCGCTGATGAGCGTAAGCGACGAGCACCTGATCGGCCAGGTGGTGCGTCTTTGCGGCGGGCGCAACGTCTTCGGCGACCAGCCCCGGCTGGTGCCGCGTCTGGATGACGAAGCGGTGCTGGCCGCGAACCCGGCGGTCATCATCGCCGGGGGCATGGGCGAGGAGAACCGCCACTGGCTCACCCATTGGGAGCAATACCCAGGTCTTGATGCGGTAGCCAACCACCAGCTCTACTTCGTACCGCCCTCGTTGATTCAGCGGCCCACGCCACGCCTGGTGGAGGGCACGCGGCTTGTTTGCGAGCACCTGGCCACTGCGCGCGCCGGAATGCCGCCGTGAACGACAGCCGCCTGAAAGCCTGGCCCGCTGCGCTGGTCGCGCTGGCCCTGGCGGCGCTCGGCCTTTCGCTGGCCAGCGGCAGCGCGGCGCTGGGTCTTGAGGATCTCTGGCAGGTGGCCGTTGGCGGGGGAGACGCGCTCGCGCGCACCCTGGTGCTGGAATTGCGCCTGCCCCGTACACTGTCCGCCTTTGCCGTGGGCGGGCTTCTGGCCGTGGCCGGGGCGCTGATGCAGGTCCTGTTGCGCAACCCCCTGGCCGACCCTTACGTGCTGGGGCTTTCCGGCGGGGCGAGCATTGGCGCGCTTGGCGCGATGCTGGTCGGTATCAGCGGCTTGCTGGCCACCGGCTCTGCCTTTGTCGGGGCGCTCGTTTCCACACTGTTGGTGTTTGGCCTGGCCCAGGGCCGCGGCGGCTGGACGCCGGCGCGGCTGCTGCTCACTGGCGTGGTGGTGGCCTCGGGCTGGGGGGCGCTGATCACCCTGATGCTGGCCATGAGCCCGGCCGAGCGCCTGCCGGGAATGCTTTACTGGCTGATGGGGGATCTCTCCTACGCACGAACGCCCTGGCTGCCGCTGCTTTTACTGTTGGCCACTTGCGTACTTTTGCTGCCCTTGGGGCGCAGCCTGAACGTGCTGGCCCGGGGGCCTCAGCAGGCCGCCGCGCTGGGGGTCGACGTACGCCCGTTGGAGTGGGGCATCTATCTGCTGGCGAGTCTCTTGACCGCGGTGGCCGTGACCACCGCCGGCAGCATCGGCTTCGTGGGCCTGGTGGTGCCGCACATGCTGCGCCTGGTACTGGGTAACGACCAGCGCCGCATTCTGCCCGCCTGCGCGCTGGCCGGCGGCACGCTCCTGGTGCTGGCGGATACCCTGGCACGTACGCTGATCGCCCCGGAGCAGCTGCCCGTCGGGGTGATCACGGCTCTTCTCGGCGTGCCCACCTTCCTGGCACTTCTTTACCGGAGCCGCTCATGAGCACGCTAAGCGCCGAAGCGCTGGTGCTGAATATCCCCGGCCGGGAAAGCGCACAGCCCATCACTCTAAGCCTGGAACCCGGCCAGGTGTGGGGCGTGCTTGGCCCCAATGGAGCGGGCAAGACCACGCTGTTGCACACGCTTGCCGGGCTGAACGCGCCGCGCCGCGGCAGCGTCTGCCTGGACGGTGCGGCGCTGGGTTCGCTCAGGCGGCGTCATGTGGCCCAGCACCTGGGGCTGGTGTTTCAGGAGCGCATGGACGGCTTTCCCGCCACGGTGCATGAAACCGTGATGATGGGCCGCCACCCGTATCTCTCGCTTTGGCAGCGCGAAAGCGCTCAGGATATCGAACGCCTGAACGCGGCCCTGGCCGCGCTGGATTTAAGCGCACTTGAAAGCCGCCTGGTCACCACGCTTTCCGGCGGGGAGCGCCAGCGCGTGGCGCTGGCCACCGTGCTCACCCAGAACCCTGGCGTGTGGCTTGCCGATGAGCCCACCAACCACCTGGACCTGCATCACCAAAGCGCAGTCATGGCGCTTTTGAGCGACGAGGCCCGCCGGGGCAAGGCGGTGATGATGTGTCTGCATGATCTCAACCTGGCCGCGCGCTGGTGCAGCCACGTGCTGCTCTTGTATCCCGACGGACAGACATTGGCCGGGCGGTGCAGTGACGTGTTGAACCTGGACGCCCTGGAGCGGCTTTACCGCCAGCGCCTGAGCGTGGCCGAAATCGACGGGGCGCCGGTGTACATGCCGCGCGGGGGGCCTACCAACCAGAGCAGCAAGCCAAGGAGACGCCATGAGGGATGACGCGCACGCCAACCGTATGCAGCGCAAGAAGGCCGTGGTGGACGCACGGATCGCCCAGGCCGCGGACGAGCGCGGTGTCTTGATTCTGTTGAAGGGCAACGGCAAGGGCAAGAGCAGCTCTGCCTTCGGCACCATGGCCCGCTCCCTCGGCCACGGCCAGCGCTGTGCGGTCATCCAGTTCATCAAGGGCCGCCTTGAAACCGGCGAGTATCTGTTCTTTCGTGAGCATCCCCGGCTTGACTGGCACATCATGGGCCACGGCTTCACCTGGGAAACCCAGGACCGTACCCGGGACATCCAGGCCGCCGAAGCCGCCTGGGGTATCGCCCGGGGGCTTCTGGAGAACCCGGATTTTGAGTTGATCGTGCTCGACGAGATGAGCTACATGTTCAAGTATGGCTACCTTGACGTGGCGCCGGTGGTCGAGGCGCTCAAGCGCCGGCCCGCCCATCAGAACGTGATCATCACCGGGCGCACCATGGCCACCCCGCTTCAGGCGATAGCCGATACCATCAGCCACGTGGAGGACGAGCGCCACGCCTTTCGCGCCGGCGTGAAGGCGCAAGCGGGCATCGAGTACTGATGGGTACCGCTGTCTGCCCGGCGGTGCTGATCGCCGCCCCGGCGTCAGGCCAGGGCAAGACCACCCTGACCGCCGCCCTGGCGCGCCAAGTGGTGAACCAGGGCAAGGTAGTGCGGGTGTTCAAGACCGGCCCGGACTACCTGGACCCGCAGATTCTTGCTCAGGCCGCGCGCCGCCCGGCGGAGCAGCTCGACCTCTGGATGATGGGCGAGGCCGAGTGCCGCCAGCGGCTCTACGACGCCGCGCTCGAGGCGGATCTTATCCTGATCGAGGGCGTGATGGGACTATTCGACGGCGAGCCTTCGAGTGCCGACCTGGCGGCGCTGTTCGATATTCCCCTGGCGGTGGTGATGGACGTAAAAGGCATGGCGCAGACCGCAGGCGCGCTGATGGCGGGGCTTGCCAGTGCCCGCGACGACATCCGCTTCGCCGGGCTGATCGCCAACCACTGCAACAGCCAGCGCCACCGGGAGTTGATCGAGCACGCGCTTTCACCCGCCACGCCGCTACTGGCCGCCATACCGCGTGATGCCGCCCTGCAGCTACCCGAGCGCCACCTGGGGCTGGTACAGCCGGACGAAAACGGGTCTGACATGGAGCAGCGACTCGAAGCCGGGGCCCGCGCCGTCGCCGAAAGCGGCCTCGCTCAGGCGCTACTCGCCCAGCCCCCGGTAGCGTTCAGCGCGCCCATTCACGCGGGCACCGAGCCCCCGGCAGCACTTGCCGGGCGCACCATCGGCATCGCCCGGGACGCCGCCTTCAGCTTCATTTATCAGGCCAACCTGGAGGCGCTGACGCAACTGGGCGCTTCGCTTCGCTTTTTCTCACCGCTGACTGACGCCCACCTGCCCGAGTGCGACGCCCTGTGGCTGCCCGGCGGCTACCCGGAGCTTCACACCATGCGTTTGGCCGCTAATACGACGCTCAAGGCGGACGTAAAGCGCTTTTTCGAGCAGGACCGTCCCATACTCGCCGAGTGCGGCGGCATGCTCTATTGCCTGCAAACGCTGGCGGGCCTCGAGCAGCCACCCCAGCCCATGCTCGGCCTGCTGCCCGGCCACGGCATCATGCGTGACAGGGGCGGCTGCCAGGGCATGCAGACCGCCGTGCTTCCCGAAGGTGAGATTCGCGGCCACGCCCACCACCGCTCTCGGGTGGAAGGCGCGCCCACGCCCGTGGCGGCGGCCCAGCGCCAACGCCACCCGGCTCCGGGCGAGCCCATCTACCGCGAGCGCGGGCTAACGGCCACCTACCTTCACCTCTATTTTCCCAATAACCCCACCGCCATCGCGAAGCTCCTGGGCAGGGCAGAGTAGTAGTGAGCCACCGGCCCCCTCCTTGGGTATGAATGTGGAAGGTTTTTCCATAAAATAAAGCCCCTTCCCGAACCCTATAAAGGAGCACCCATGAGCTTTTACGTCTACCTCTCCGGCGAGATTCACACCGACTGGCGCGACGAGATTCAGCGCGGCGCCGACGCCGCCGGCCTGGACATCGTCTTCACCGCTCCAGTCACCGATCACGGCGCTTCTGATGCCGCCGGTGACCACCTGGGCAAGCCCGAAAACGGCTTCTGGCGCGATCACCAATCATCGAAAGTCAACGCCATCCGCACCCGTACGCTGATCGAGCAGGCGGATTTGGTCGTGGTGCGCTTCGGCGACAAGTACAAGCAGTGGAACGCCGCGTTTGATGCGGGTTACTGCTCCGCACTCGCCAAGCCCTACATCACCTTGCACGCTGAGGAGATCGTTCACCCGCTGAAGGAAGTGGATGCGGGGGCGCAGGCCTGGTGCACCACCACCGAGCAGGTTGTGGAAACGCTAAAATACGTGTTGAAAGACTAAGCAACCAGCGCCTCCCGCAACTGCACACTGCTAAGGTCTTGTGGGAGGGCGCTTCAGCACGCGAAAGATTCCGCCTCAGTAATCATCACCCCGTAGCGCGGCGTAACGATTTGGCGAGGCACGAGCCAATGAGGCACCCGCGAAGGCAGCGATAGCTGCCTCGATACCGCCACAGACCTCACTTACCGCCATAAAATTGCCTCAAGCTAATCCCCCGTCATCCCTCCCAAAACATCACCTACCTGAATTTCATGCAGACCTACGACCTATTGCTGACCGATGTCACTAAATTACCACGTGACCTAAGATAAATTTGTGAATAGAGTATGATTGAAATGAGCAAAACGAGCGGGCACGCGAATAATGAATATGTTGCCCAAAATTTTTGAGAAAATATATAAAACAGCTGGTTACGATTATTTTTGTAGGCTGTATAACATCAATGAATGTGCTGGCGCGTTTATTGATGTTATGTGGCTGGGCATATAATCCCTGTTAAGGATTGAAGAGGTCAAGCTTGGTAGAAAAAATTGGACATATAAAAAATCCACTTACCGTAATAGCCATTTTCGCAGCTATCGCGGAGATTAGCGGCACTACTGTTTTGCCATTCATCGAGCCTGATAACCAGAGCCTCTACGTCTGGTTTCTGATGCTTTTTCCTGTTTTCTTGGTTGGCGTATTCTTCCTGACTCTGAATTTCAACCACAAGGTTCTATACGCCCCTTCAGATTATAAAAATGAGGACAACTTTCTGAAATCGTTTGGCAGAGCGACTGCGGAAGAAAGAGAAGAGAAATACAGAGAGGAGTTTGAGGAGACCGCTGAGGAAACGCAGTCGGAAAACACTCAGGATTCTGAAAATCAGGCTGATCAAGGTCAGAGAACCTCTTTTAATAAAGAACGCCACTCGATGTTGATGGCGAATGTTTTCTTGGCCGAAAGATTGGCTATCAATAAGCTTTCAAAAGACCTCAACCTAGACTTCAAGACAGACGTTCGATTTGAAACGCCCACCCATAGAAAAATCATCTTTGATGGTTTGGCGCTTGATGGCGATACGATCCACGCTGCTGAGATAAAGCTATTCCGCAATGAGCATGTGAACCCCTCGAGAATCGACAAGGTTCTGCTTGAGTCAGAGGTTATGAAGGGGCACCTTAAGGGAATAGATTCGAAGGAGTTTGTTCTTCACTTTGTAGCGGTGGTTGATAATCCCGAAGTTGACTTGAAGCAGGTAGAAGAAAGGCTCAAGAAGTATAGTTCTAGATACGACGCCAACGTGAGGCTTCATGTCGTCAGTCTCGCTGACTTGCAGAACGAATATCAATACAGTCCTTAACAAGGCCAGGCACGGCGACGGCTTTTTCGTTGCGGCTGCGCCTCCACTACAAAGCCGCGCATGCTGGCGGCGTTAGCTGGCCGAGTTGCCCACGAACAGTAGGTACTTGCTGTTAAAAGAGAGAGGAAATTAGATGGCAGATGCATGGAAAGTAGCGGCAAGAATCGCAGGAGGGCCACTTGTCGGTCTCATCATCGATAATGTAGAGGCATCATCAAAGTCAATGAATGATGCGTCAGAGAAAAACCTTGATTCGTTGCGAGAGGAAGCTGCAAAGCAACAAATAAAGATGGATTACTCTCAGCATCAGGCTCGCGTAGCTCAGGAACTAGCCATTGCTAAAAGAATCGAAAACGCAACCGAAGTTGAGATTGAAGAGTATTACGATAATAGTGGCAAAGGTTCCGCTGGATTGAATGTTAATGCGGAAACTCGCACAGGCTCCTTGGGTCTATCGGGAGAGAACAGGCGCGTTTCGAAACGTATCTATCGGTTTACAGGAATTGCCAATGAAGAAGCTGAAACTTACGAGCAGAATCTGGATGATCAATCTCGAGGCTAACCAAGGGCTACACAGCGACCGGTTTTCCTCCGTTTGGCGGCTCCTAACCGGCGCGTGAGCTTGGCGTTAAATCCCCGAGCTACTCAAGATATAGTAGGGCCTAATTTCAATGGAAAATTACAGTAAAGAGCATTTCACCAACCTGAACCGTAAAATCGGCAGCGTGATCGACGAATCATTCGCTTCAGAATATGGCACTACTCTAACTGAGCTGTTTCAGTTTTCAGAAGACCTAAATGTATGGCTTGAACTGCTCAGCGATAAAACGGATAGAACCACTCTGATTAGTGCCGTTCAAGAATTCGAATTGGGTTTTCAAGCTGTTGTAGGCGGCCAATATAGATATGCATTCATAGCGCAACGCTACTTTTTGGAGCAAATCTTTCGCTTTATCTACCTATCGACTAACGAGCTACATTTGCGCCATTGGAAACTTGGTCTGCGAGATATTTCATGGGGCGCGTTAGTGGACAAAGAGAATGGTATATTATTTAAAGTATTTATAAGAGCTTTTTACTCAGAGGTAGAAGTTGAAGGGGAGCACTTAATTACCATTGCATCGAAACTTTAGAGAATCCTCTGAATTCATACACGGCAACTTTAACAAGATCGAAGAGCTGCCGAAAAATATAGAGTTTAATTTATCTTTGGTGGGTAAGTGGATTGATTTCATGGGGACATGTAAGTTTATAACGTTATTTCTTCTGTTCATGAGGTTCTCTAAAGATATTGACAAAAACAATATTGCTAGAATTGAAGATATGGCGAAAGAAGAACTAGGTGGAATAGAAGAATTTAACCTTCTATTTACTGATTGAGGGAAGCAAGATTATGTCAGATTTTAAGATCCGTACCGAAACGATTAAGCCCACGAAGATTCTAGAATATTTTGTAGAAACAAAGGAGGATCGAGCGATAATTGAACGGTTGAAAAGTGATTCACCCATGATACTAGTGGGTAGCCGTGGAGTGGGGAAATCTTTCCTGTTAAGGGTCGCTGAAGCTGAACTCAAGCAAGAGCTGGCCAAAAAATGCGTACTTCCTGTATATGTGTCTTTTACTCAAGGCGCTGTACTGCAACTAACAGATGAAAGCCAGTTCTATCAATGGATGTTGGCAAAGCTTTGTTCGTCATTTATCAGAAGCCTTAAAAAATCTGGTTTCATTCTTCCAAATACTATTTTGTCAAATGGAGAAGACAATGAAGAAGAATACCTGACTCGATTAGTGGATGAGTTCGAGAATTCGTGGAAACCTGGCCAAGCAAACGATATTGACACTCAGTTTTTGCCCTCAATAGATGACTTCAAAGAGGCTGTAGAGGATATTTGCGAAGAGGCAGAAATAGAAGCTGTTAATTTTTTCATTGATGAAGCGGCTCATATACTTAGGCCCGCTCAGCAGCGTCAGTTTTTCGGTTTGTATCGTGATATCAATAGCCCATATATAAATTGTAACGCAGCAGTTTATCCAGGAGTCACATCGTTTGGTGACTATTTTCAGCCGACTCATGACGCAACCTTTATCAACCTTGAAAGGGATATTACTAGCGTCGGATATGTTGAAAATATGAGGAATATGGTAGAGAAGCAGGCTGACAGTCGACTCCTCGGGAAAATCGCACAGAACAGTAGTAATTTCTCCCTGCTAGCATATGCGGCTAATGGAAACCCTAGGGTTCTATTGAAAACTTTGATTAAGACTCCATCAGTTTCCTCTCGAGAGGTTAATGCTGTAATAAAGGAGTTCTACAAGAGCGACATATGGGAAGAGCACTCTTTATTATCGGATAAGTATTCTGGTTTCGTTGCGTTCATTAATTGGGGGAGAGATTTCGTCGAAGAGACTGTGCTGCCCGAAATGAAAGAGAAAAATGACTCATACTTAGAGGATGATAAAAAAACATCACGTTTTTTTTGGATTCATAGAGATGCCCCCGCCCGGATAAAGAAGGCGCTTGGATTGCTTTGTTACACAGGGATAATTTCGCTGCACTCTGATGCCGTAAAAGCTACAAGAAGCGGCATCGGTTCTCGATATAGCGTTAACTTGGGGTGCTTGCTATCGCTTGAAAATACTCCAGCCTCGACAGGAACTGCCATTGTAAAGAGCCTTACAGTAAAGAGAATGACGGAATACGGGGCTAATTATCCAGAGTATTCATCGCTAGTGACTAAATTAGAAGACTTCGATGATCAGACAATCAGTTCAGCATTGAGTGAACAATTAGAAAAGCCGGTAGATTTTCTCGATCTTCCAGAGTGGCTCATAATTTCGTTGAAGGACTTGTCGCTAAATACGATCAAAGATGTCCTTAATGCAACAGAAGAAACTATTCAGCGGGCATACTATGTAGGCGAAGTCAGGTCTAGATATATCAAAAATGAAGCTACTTCCGCTGTATTTGAATATCTTTCAGGGTGAAGATTTAACAATCAGCTGCACAGCGACCGATTTTCCGCCGTTTCGCGGCTCCAAACTGGCGCGTGAGCCGGGCGTCAGAGCTGATCGTAATGCCCTCCAATGGCAAAAACGTATATGGAGGTGTCATCGAATCGGTATATGAGCCTGTCTTTCTGTGAGATGCGCCGTGACCATAGGCCTGATAAATTGTGTTTCAGCGGTTCAGGTTTTCCTATTCCAGTGGATGGGTCGTCGGAGCGGAGCATTTCTTTCAGCAATTTGCAGAGCGCTTTGTGCAGATTCTTGTCTTTCTCTCGCATCGTTTCATAGGCTTCCCAGGTGCTGCCCTCAAATACCAGTGATCTCATTCATCTGCTCATCATTCGGTGTGTATCCTTGACCACGGCTGTGAGTATCGAGAGAGGTCGCAATCTGCTGCATCAGGTCGCGGTTTTGAAGAACATGCAGGGTTTCCTGTTCTCTTTCCCAGTCTTCAGCACTCATAATGACGAAAGCCTCTCCGGCGCGTCGGGTCACCTTGAGAGGTTCATGGTTGTTAACAACCTGTTCGACAAGGCTTTTCAGGTTGTCTCTGAACTTGTTTACACTGATGATATCCATAATTCCACCATTACGTACGGAAACTCCGTACAACTGTATCGCAATAGCCCTGATAAGACTAGTCACGGCTACGCCTACTACATTGCGGCTTTGCCTCCATTTTGTTTGCTCAGAAGGCATCACATCCTGCCATGACTGATAGTGCTATAAGATCTATATCATTCCCAAAGCATTACCATTATTCCAACATTCAAACTACCCAAGGCGATTCATCGATCTTATGACGAGAAAAACATTAGGCTTGAAGGTAAAAAGGCAAGTAGACGCCGAGCCCGCTGTCAAAGCAGAAGACCAATTCCCCAATGACCCCGAAAAACGCTTTCTCAACGGCGTCGCCATCCATCCTTCCCCCCGCATTGATTTAGAAGCGGGTTCCAGTGAGCGAACCATACGCGCGATGGATTTGATCACGCCCATCGGCATGGGACAGCGCGGCTTGATCGTCGCACCGCCAGGCTCTGGCAAAACGACGATGCTCAAGCATATCTGCCAGGCTGTGACCGAGGCGCACCCAAACATCAAGCTGTACGCCTTGCTGATCGATGAGCGCCCGGAGGAGGTAACGGACTTCAAGCGCAGCGTCACGGCCGAGGTTCATGCCTCGTCGTCGGACGAAAGCTACACTCATCATGTGCAAATGGCCGATCAGCTCTTGGCAACAGCGCGCAAGCAAGCCGGCGAAGGCCACGATGTGATGATCGTGATCGACTCATTAACGCGGCTTTCCCGCGTGCATAATGCCGAGCAGCGGGGCAATGGCCGCACCATGTCCGGCGGGCTGGATAGCCGCGCGATGGAAATACCGCGCAAACTGTTTGGCGCGGCGCGAAAGATCGAAAACGGTGGGTCGCTCACGATTCTGGCCACCGTGCTGGTGGATACGGGCAGCCGGATGGATCAGGTGATTTTCGAGGAGTTCAAGGGCACGGGCAATATGGAGCTGGTGTTATCGCGCGACGTGGCCAGCCAGCGGATTTTCCCGGCGATCGATATCGCCAAAAGCAGTACCCGTCGGGAAGAGCTATTGATCGATGCAAAAGACATCGAAAAAGTACGCACATTGCGTCGCGCGTTGACCCCGCTCAAGCCAGTCGAAGGCGCGCAGAAGCTGCTTACGCTGTTGGAGAAATATCCCACCAATGCCGAGCTATTGGATGCGTTTTCATCCGTCTAGCGAAGCTCACCTTCTAGCGCTTACGAGGTGAGCTTCTTCGTGACGCGTTAGCGTTTGCTTTTGCTTTTTTTGACGTGGTTCAAGTTGGAAGCGGGGACGGCTTTGTGAACCGGGAAGCCTTCGATTTCCTTGCGCTCGATCACCGCGTTCAAGCGTTTTTCGATGGCGCAAAGATTCTTGAAGTCGCTTATGTCGACCAGCGAGATGGCTTCACCCGAGGCGCTTGCCCGGCCGGTGCGGCCAATGCGGTGGATGTAGTCTTCGGGCTGAAACGGTAAATCGTAGTTCACCACGCGGCTCAGCTCATCGATATCCAACCCCCGCGCGGCCACCCCGGTAGCGACCAGGTACTTGAGCTCGCCGGATTTGAACTGCGCCAACACGCTTTCGCGCATCGCCTGGCTTCGCCCGCCGTGAATGGAATCCGCCTTGATGCCGCGTTTTTCCAGCTGGGCCACCAGCTTGGCCGCGCTGTGTTTTTTCTCGACGAAAATCAGCGCCTGATCCCACGCGTTCTCGTTGATCAAATGGCTCAGCAAGGCAGACTTGGTGTCCTTATCGACCGTGATGAGCCACTGCTTGATATTGGCGGCGGCGCGGACGCTGGGCGTAATGGAGATATCTGCCGCCAGGTCGGTCATCTTGCTGTCGGAAAAGCCGTAGGCCAGCGCCCGCACATCACCGTTCATGGTGGCGGAAAACAGCAGGTTCTGGCGGTTTTCCGGCAGGCGGACGATGATCTTGTGAATGTCATCGACAAAGCCCATGTCGACCATTCGGTCCGCTTCGTCCAGTACCAGCGCTTCGAGTTCATCGAAGTGCACGGCACGCTGATGCGCTAAATCCAGCAGCCGGCCAGGCGTTGCGACCAGAATATCGACCCCTTCGATCAAGCGCTCTTTTTGCGGGGCGGTATCCACCCCGCCGTACACGGCCATGGATGTTAAAGCCAGGTGCCTGGCGTATTGCGCCACGTTGGCTTCGACCTGAATCGCAAGCTCCCGGGTCGGCACCAGAATCAGCGCGCGTATACGTTTGCCGCGAAGTGGTCCCGCGTTGCTGAACCGTTCAAGCAGCGGCAGCACGAAGGCGCCGGTTTTACCGGTGCCGGTCTGGGCGGTGGCGATCAGGTCTTTACCCGAGAGAATGGCGGGGATCGCTTGTTCCTGAATGGGCGTGGGCGTTTGGTAGCCTAGTTCGGTAATCGCTTGAACCAGCGGGCTGGATAAGCCGAGTTTTGCAAAGGGCATGGGAAGCTCTGACGATGTGTCGTAAGGGGGCGAAAATAAAAAAGTGGTGCAGTATAACGGAAAAGCCGCCATTCGATGTTCAAAGTGTGAAAGGGTAACTCACCAGGGGGCACGCCGCTGATTTACGGGCGGCAGGCGGCACAAGAAACAGATGGGGAGGATGAATGCAAGAAAACGAATATATTCTGGGCGGCCAATACGAAGTGATCACTACCCCCCATGAAATGCGTATGTCGCTCTGGGTCTACTCGCCGGTCGTGGTGGAATGCGCCACGCAGAAGGCCGTGCTCGATCTCTCGGGCAGCCGGTGGGATCTGCGCCGGGTCACCGAGGGGAACGGGCGAATCATCATGATGCTTGCGCGCTACCCGGAGGGCGACCGGGAGTACCTCATCGAGGTGGACCCGGCCAGAGCGACCGCCGTCGTCGAAGGCGTCGCGCATCCGCTTGCCGATATCGAAACCGTTTTGAGCGCTATCGCCTAGCGGTTGTGCCTTTCATTACCACCCACAGGTATCGCGCACCGGACCAATCATCGTTTCGATACCTTCGACATTGAAGTCCATCGCGATGGGCTCGCCCTCGGTCGGGGTGACGGTCATGCTCAGCGTTTGCGTACCGAACAGGCTTTCAATGAAGGCAGTGGCGTCTTCACTTTCCCAAAAGCCTACCGCGTGGCCGTCATCGATGGCTTCCATCGCG
Source organism: Vreelandella xerophytica (assembly GCF_968048975.1). Next base: position 1,380,578 of record NZ_OZ309106.1, read on the forward strand.
TAGGTCTCGGGTTCGTGGTCGTCCAGCTGTAGCGTCACGTCGTCGTATTCGTAGGTACCGCTTTCGTCCTGATCGAACAGGTTGAAGTAGGCAACGGTAGTGTCCTCGAAGCAGCGAAAAACCACCGTGGGCACCGCGAGCCCAATGGCATGGGTTTTGAGCACGACGAAGTGTAAATCCAGCTCGTCGTCATGGTGCTCTTCCGTTTCCCATTGCGACGTGGCGGGGGCGTCTTGCGCCAGGCCCATACCTGGTAAAAGGAGGAACATGGCTAGCAGCAGTGTCTTGTCGATGTTCATTCTCTATCCTTTGAATACTTGTTGGCGAACCTGAGGCGGTCACCGCTCGTTCGAGATAGACGATAGCATGGTGAGCGCTGAGGGAGATGTTGCGTTCGAAAAACGAGCTGTAACGTATGGCCACTCGAAAACCATTCAATGACAAGGTTGTGTCACGATGATCACTTGCCACGTGAAGTACGTCATCGATCCCAAAAAGGTCGATGAATTCGAAAAGTACGCCAGAATGTGGATCCCGCTGGTCGAGAAATTTGGCGGCCAACACAACGGTTATTACTTGCCGGCGGAAGGGGCCAATAACATTGCGCTGGCCCTGTTCACCTTCGAAAGCCTGGCGGCTTACGAGCAGTATCGGATCGACTCGCTGAACGACCCGGAGTGCATCAAGGCGTTTGAGTTTGCCGCGCAAGTCGATTGCATCGTTAGCTACGAGCGCAGCTTTTTCAGGCCCGTACTGGGGTAGTGGGTAGACGCTGTTTCTCTCCCGGCAGGTTTTGAAAAGTGAATAAGTAACCACGGCGAAGTGGGGACGGCCTCACCGCTCGATTTTCGTTAGGGGACGGCCCCAGCGTTTGAGAGACGTGCATGAGTTGGATCATTCTGTTTATCGCGGGGCTTTTGGAGGTGGGCTGGGCCATTGGGTTGAAGTACTCGGAGGGCTTTACGAAGCTTTGGCCCACCGTATGGACCCTGTTCTCGCTGGTGGTGAGCTTTCTACTGCTGGGCCTGGCGCTTAAAACCCTGCCCGTGGGTACCGCCTACGCTATCTGGGTGGGTATCGGGGCGGTGGGCACGGCGCTGCTGGGTATCTTCTTGTTCGGTGAGCCTACCGGCACGCTCAAGCTGGTGAGTCTGACGCTGATCGTGGCCGGTCTTGTCGGGCTCAAGCTTTCCAGTGCCTAAAAGGAGATACGAACGGGGCAAGGGAAAGGCGACTCAATCGCTACCGTGCTCCAGCGCGTCTGCGTCGATTTCCTGGAAAGCCTGTTCGGAAGAGTCGTGATGCTTTGCGGATTCAAACGTCTTCAGTAGCGACCATTGATGAAGCGGGGTGCCGGGGTGTTGGCTGAACTGGCGCACGCCGTAAATCTCGAACGAAAAAGGTCCGGGCCCGAACAAGTCCGCGTTCTCGGTGTGTTTTTTGGCGACGACCAGGAAAACCTCGCCGCCGGACTCGAAAAGGCGGTGGTCCCGAACCGTGATGGCGCCGGAGAAAATCCGGTGGTCGAGCCAGGTGAACGTATCGCGATCCGCTGCCGGCATGATGCCAAGCTCATCGTTGGGCAGGCGAATGAAGAAGGTGAGCGTATGGTTGCTATAGGACATGTTCCTGTCATATACCGACGCAATGACGTAATCCAAGCGGCCGTTTTGGTTGAGGTCGATACGGTTGACGCCCTCGCTTAACTCGATCTGCGAAAAGGCCAGGGCAGGCGTGCTAAAAAGCGCCGCCAGCAGGAAAAGCAGCCGTTTAATCATTGGCCGCTCTGATCAGTCGAAAACCGATATCGGGCATGCCAAACTCCGGTGAATGCACGTCGCAGCCGGATAACACGTCTTTTACGGCTTGCTCAAAACTGCCACCGCAAACGTAATACATGGGCACTCCCTGGGCGTAATGATTTCTTTCGTCGATCCACTCCGCCGCGTTACCGCTCATATCGTAAAGTCCCAGCGCATTGGAGTGCAGGGAGGCTACGGGCAGTGTGCCCGAGCCGGAACCGCCCGGTGTGGGGAAATTGGCGACTGCTTCCGGTTGTGGGCTACCGGCATGCGGGTAGCCGTAAGAACCGTCCGCAAGCCCTTCATGAGCGCCTCTTGCAGCGACATGCCACTCGACCATATCCGGTAAACGGTAGCCGGCTGCTTCAGGCGCTCTTTTTATAGCGGAGCTGTCGTCACTTTCCGGTATCGCTTTTAGCGGCTCCCCCTCAAGGGTAAGGTAGTAGGGCGACACCCCCTGGTGCTCGCTCAACGCGTTGGCAAACATCATGGCGTCCCACCAGGTAACATTCACGGCGGGGTGCTGGCCTTCATCCCGATCGTCCGGCCGGCAACCGCCAGGGGTGGCGCCATTGCAGGCATCGCCCAGTGCGTAACCGTGTTGGAGGGCCCAGGGCTGCACTTGCTTATAGAGCTGGTACGGCACTTCCGTTTTCATTATCCAGAAGGAGGCGGTGGAAAGGTTGGCGGTGTCTGTGTAGTTTTCATCGCCGAATACCGTGCCGACGTAGAAGCTACCGCCATTGACTTTAGCCTCGTCCGGTAAGTGAAGGCTATTTTGTGCAAGCGCCGGTGTGCTCAAAAGAAAGCACAAAAACCCCATGGCATTTTTCAAACCCGCGTCCTCGAAATCAGTACTGCTTGACCATTTTTTAAACATCTTTTTTGAGCCAGTTATCGTATTGATTGATGTTTTTCTTTACAAGAAATGGCTAATGCATTTTTTCACGACAGGCTCATCCGAAGACCACTTGATCTTTTCCATGTGTGCTGTTGGCTTATCAGGTATCCCGAGCTACCGCGCCTATGAAAATGACGGACGCCGGTTTTTGCGTCTTCGGGTGAACGGGCTCGCGCATCTCGAGTAACCGAAAGCCATTATCCGAGAATAGCGTTACCCAGCTTTCCAGCGTTCTAAAATACCAGGGCGCCGGGTCGCTAAAATCGGCGCCGAAACCCGCCCAGGAGCCTTCACGCCAGCCATCGGCGTAGGGCATAACGTCGACCGCCACGGGATGCAGCGTTTGTACGATGAAAACGCCCCCGGGAGTCAGAAGCGCGGGGGCGGCGCGCAACAGGGCATCGACCGATTCCTTACCCAGCAACGAGAAATTGCAAACGACCGCATCGAAGCGCTCCTCGATCGCGCCCGCCGCAATCGCTTCATAGGATGAAGCATGAAAGTGCCCATTACCCGCGGCCTGGGCCTTCTCGATGAGCGCGGGCACGACATCGACCCCCACCCGGTGCGCTACGTGGGGCGCGAGTTCACGTACGAGCCACCCCTCACCGCACCCGATATCGAGCACGGATTCGGGCGACCGGCTTAGAACGGCCTCGACGACGGCCTGATTGGTGACCAGCTTGCGGCTTTCGATATGCCCATTGCGTATCACATCGGCCCAGGGTGAGGCGTTCTTCTCCCAGGAATCGACAATTTTTTCATCACTATACGGGTTCATTGAGCCATCCATTGGGCATGGGGTAGAGGCATCGAGTTTATCAATAAACCGGCCTGAACTCTTGATGTGACCCGAATCACGGCTTGCCGCTTTATCGCGCAGACACTCTCGAGCCAAACGATCTACTCCCGTGCGGAGCGCTTGTCGAGCAAGTCCGTTCCATCGCTATTTTGGGCAATTTCCTGCTCTACTTTCTTCATCAACTTTTCATCCGGCCGGGCGTCGAAGACGCCATCGCACTCGCCTTCGAGTACCTGCTGCGCGCGTGCTTTGGCATCACGTTTGTCATTGGTCGCAGTGGGCTGGCAAGATAGTGGTTCGTTGGCGGTAGCTGGCTGATTAGAGGCGGGGGATAGCCGCGTCAGCGCGCGCTCAAGCTCCGGGGTAAAGCATAAACGATAGATAGGCTCGGGCAGGCTGAACCCCTGGCTCTCCAGTGCATGCTTGGTTTCGCGAATAGCGATACTGCGCGCCTTGCCAAAATCGGTGGTGGATTGATCGACCCACCCCAGAAATTCCAGCACGATATTGGAATCACCGACGTTCTTGATAATGCCTACCGCCTTGGGTTCGTTTAGCACGAACGCTAGCCCCTTTAGGGCATCAAGGCCCACCTTGATGGCGGCCAGCGGGTCGTCGTTGGCGTCCACCCCCAGTTCGAAGGCGAAGCGCCGCTCCGGGTTCTGGGTATAATTGAGGATGATGCCCTTGAACACATCGGCGTTGGGAATACGCAGCTGGTTGCCCTCCAACGTCATGAGAATGGTGGCGCGGGAGGTGAGGCGCACCACGATGCCTTCCCGGTCGTTGATGACCACGTGGTCCCGCGCCTGAAAGGGCTGGCGGATGCTGAGCATGAGTGAGGCGATGTAGTTTTCGATGGTGTCCTTGACCGCAAAACCGATGGCAATACCGATCACCCCGGCACCGCCCAGCAAGGTGCCTATGATGGTCTCGGCGCCGATCAGGCTCAGCGCCATGATCAAGCCAAGCACGATAAAAAGGACCTTGATACTCTGGGCCACCAGTTCGGCCACGAAGGGGTTGGGGGTCAGCCGCTGCCACAGGCGCTTTCGGTTGGAGAACCAGACGCCGAACCAGGCGACCAGCCCGAAGATCACCAAGCCGATCAGTAAAAGTGGCAGCGCCCTCACCAGGCTCTGGCCCCGGGCCCTCAAGCCTTGGTAGGCGGTAGCGACGTTGTCCTGCACGTCCAGGGTGCGGTCGATGTGATCGTCGACCATGACTACATCGGTCAAGCGGTTGGCCAGGCTGACCGCCTGTTGGGCTTTACGCTCATTGGCCGTTTCGCCGGAAAGCGTGACGATACCCTGTGCCACCTTGATCTCGACCGCGCCGAGTCCGTCGATCTCGCTGAAAATGCCGCTGATTCGCTGGCGAATTTCTTCATCCTTGAGCGGGGAGGGGGTGGTCTCGATTCGGGCATTGCCAGGGCCTTCGGCACCCGGGGCGGCGTTGACGCCGGCCTCGTTTTGCTCGGCGGCGTGAACCGACCCACCTGCGAGCATGCTCAGCAGCAACAGCAACGAACCCAAAAGTTGAAACGCCTTGTACGCACTGGAAAGGGTAAAAGAAGCGGCCATGACAATCCTTTGTTGAGTAAAAAGGCACGTCACCGCGCCACTTTGACGATTGAAATTTGATCAAACCTTGCCTGAAGCGTCGTTAGCGCGTCATGATCCAACAGTATCGTGTAAATCTTGAAAATTAATACATGGCACTCTAAAGACGCGGTCAAAGGAAGACTCATGAGCCTTGAGATAACAATAATCGTACTGCTGGCCGCTTTTTTTAACGCCAGCTGGAATGCCTTCGTCAAGGTGAGTGGTGATCGGATCGCCGTCATGGCGGTGATCACGCTGTTGGGCAGTCTGATATCGCTGCTGGTGCTTCCCTTCGTTGCGCTGCCGGACCCCGCCAGCTGGCCGCTGCTGGCCACCGCCATCTTGCTGCATACGGCGTATCATTTCAGCTTGCCGATGGCCTACCATTACGGTGATTTCGGACAGGTCTACCCCATTGCCCGGGGTTCGGCCCCACTGTTGGTGACGCTCGGCGCGGCCATCTTCGCCGCTGAAGTGCTCGACTTCCTGCCCTTGTTGGGGGTGGCCTGTCTGGCGGTGGGCGTCATTGCGCTCGCCTTCGAGAAGGCATCCGGCATTACCCAGAATCCGCGGGCGATAATGCTGGCGCTGGGTACAGGAGTGTTCATCGCTTCCTATACGCTGGTCGGTGGGCTGGGGGCGCGCCAGGCCGATTCGGTACTGGGATTTGCGGTGTGCCTGACGATCGGTAATGGTCTGCTGACCTTTCTTATCGCGTCCATTTGGAAGTTTCAGGCCATCAAGCGGGTGGCGCGCGAAAATCTGTTACCCGCCGCTTTGGGTGGCGGTATGCAGGTGGGGGCTTACTGGATCGTCATCTGGGCGATGGCGTACGCGCCGCTGGGCATGGTGTCGGCCTTGCGCGAAACAAGTGTGTTGTTCGCCGCGCTGATCTCGACCTTCATCTTGAAAGAGGGGTTTGGCGTATGGCGATTCGTATCTTCTTCACTCATTACGATGGGCATTATGTTGACGCGGTATAAGCCCTAATGGGCCATTGTACTGAAGTAGACGATATGGCGCTCGCGACAGCCACTGGTCTCTACTCTGATCTCACCACTCAAAAGGGCATGCAGCATCAGAATGCACTGCGGCTTTTCCAGGTTCTTGACCGACTTAACGGTTTCGTAATCTGAGGGCGATAGGGTGGCAAATTCTGTAGCACTTGGTAACCGCCATTAAACGTCGTTTTAGCGTATCGGGGTAGGGGTGATGTTTGATGAGAAGAAGAACTTGATCATTCGTTTAATGACAAGCGATGACCTGGCGAAAGCAGCACTGGTACACGAAGCGGCCTTTCCCAGGCAAGAGCACTCGCTGGATTGGCTCGAGTGTAATTTAAATGCGTTTCCCCGCTATTTGGTTTTTGTTGCTTTGAGCGATGACCATATTCTGGGCTATATAGTATGGGCTCAAAAAAGCGGATTTCGTCCAAAAGCGGTGCTGGAGCTCGAACAGATGGCGGTTAGGCCTGAGTGTCAGGGTAGGGGAATAGGCCGAACGTTGATCACCGATTCCTTGCCTTTGGTGAGAGAACAGCTTGCTTTGAAAAACTCTGTACCGAAGAGCATTTTAGTAAGCACAAGAGCGGATAACGATGCTCAAAAACTGTATAGAAGCGCGTTGGGCGCTGAGGTGGTGGCGACCATTTCGAATCTTTATTCGGCTGATGAAGTTTTGATGGTGGCTCGAGATATAGACTGAATACGAATGAATAAAGCGATATCAAGGGTCGTTTGAGTCGAATACATCAGGAACAGAATAATGATCACTGGTCTGAATCATATCACTCTGGCTGTCAGCGACCTGAAACGCTCGCTTGATTTTTACACAGGTGTACTGGGGTTCATCGGCCACGTGAAGTGGGATAAAGGCGCTTATCTTTCGGCGGGCGAATTATGGCTCTGCCTTTCTATCGATACGCCCTGCGCGAAAGAGGACTACACCCATATCGCATTCGATATCGAGGAAGTCGATTTTGATGTCTACCGCGCACGGCTGGAGGCATTGCATATACCCCGATGGAAAGAGAACACCAGCGAAGGGGCATCTCTCTATATACTGGACCCGGACGGCCACAAACTGGAACTTCATGTGGGCCGTTTAGTGAGCAGGCTACGCGCGCTGGAATCGAAACCTTACAGCGGGCTCGTTTGGCTTTAAACTGCGGGCAGAAGGGTGTAGCGTCACACGCCAATGCGGGCGCGAATGTGCAAGCTTCGGTTTTGGCTTTATTAAGAGAGATGTTTTAACGCAATGATTAACACCAAAATCTACAAGTCGGTGTATGAGCTGGCCGAGAAGCTGATGAAGGCCGCACACAAGGATGACCGCGAAACGTTCGATGCGCTCTACGCCGAACTGGAAGCCATTTGCATCGATAACGAATACACCGATAAAGACCATCCGGAGCAGTGGGAAACCCTGGCGGACTTTACCGAAGAGAGTGATGAGGCGCTGGTGATCTACCAGAAAGCGCTGGATAAGGCCTTGGCCAAGCCATCGAATGACCATATCGCCTCTATCGGCTTTTCCATGGCCACGCTGCTGGTGGAACTGGACCAGACGGACGAGGCGATCAAGCATCTGCGCCAGGCCAAGACCAGTGCCCAACGCATTGAAGACAACGAGTTGAAAGCAGAGATCGATGAGCTGCTCGCCACGCTGACACCCCGCTAGGACATTGACGTTGACCAATAACGATATCTTGCGCCGTATTCGCTATACCTTCGATTTAAAGGACACCGCCGTGGTGGCCATTTTCAAGCTGGCCGAGGTGAGCGTGCCGTTGGAACAGGTAACCGCCTGGCTGAAAAAGGAAGACGATGAGGCCTTCGTGACGATGAAGGATCGAGAGCTGGCGGCGTTCTTGAACGGGTTCATCAGCTTCAAGCGTGGCAAGCGCGAAGGCCCACCACCGGCACCGGAAGCCAAGCTGAATAACAACAAGGTGTTCCAGAAACTGCGCATCGCCTTGAACATGCAGGCCGACGATATCATCGCGGTATTCGAGCGCGAGGGCCTGCCGCTGAGCCATCACGAGCTGAGCGCGTTTTTCCGCAAGCCCAGCCACAAGAATTATCGCGAATGCAAGGATCAGATGCTGCGCAACTTTCTGATGGGCCTTCAGCATCAGTATCGCCCCGACCCGAGCGCCTGAACTTTTCGATTCAGTGTAAAAAAGCCCGGCACGATGGCCGGGCTTTTGAGTTTTCGTGCGTTTGACCGGTTAGAACTCGAAACCGAAGTTGGTCAAGAACGTCGTGTGCCAGCCATCGTCGACGGGGGAGCCAAAGTAATCCAGCCCGTTCTTGTTGGTGATGATATCGAACCAGGCAAAGTAGGGCCCGGCGCTTACCTGTACGCCCAAGTCATTCAACATGGGATTTTGCTGATCGCCAAAGCCGCCGTCGATCGCAGTGTAGTCGTTGCCCGGGTCGATATAGCTGAAGTCATTGAAGAAAAAGAGAGTTTCGACCGGGCCCCAGTCCACATCCAGGCTGTAGCCTATGCTGGCCGAGTAGATTTCCCCTTTGGCGGGAATCAGGTAGTTGAAGTTGGAGGCGCCGACCTGCAGGACGTTATCGGAAATACCCGAGGTGCCTTCTGCCGGGTTCTTGGCGTTGTACTCGTAGGTAGTGGCCTGGGCCAGCGTGCGCCAGTTGCCGTAATTGCCGTCTACCCCTAGTGCCGCCGACCAGTTGTCGCCACTGCGTTCGGTATTGCGGTTGTAAAGCTGGCCGCCCTTGGCCGATACATTCACCTGAGTGGTAAAGTCGGTGTCGTAGCCGAAGGTGTAGCCAACGCGCGCCGCTAGCTGATTCTCTTCGCTGTTGCCCTGGGCGCTGTCACCGATGGCGTTGGCGCCGTAGTGGTCGTTGCCGTTACCCAGGTTGTCGCTTTTGAAAAACGCAAGCGAGGTATCCCAGGCGCCCGCCGAGCGGTCCCACTTGATACCGGCGTTCTGGTTGTCGTTGAAACCGGACAGGTAAGCCAGGTTGCCGTAGTAGCCCAGGTAGCCGACATCCATATTGCCGAAGGGCGTTTGTACCAGACCCACCTGAATGGAGTCTTCCTCGGTGGGGTTATATCCCAGCCAGCCATGATGCAAAAAGCGGTAGTCGTCGTAAAAGCGATACGCCAACGAGTATTCCAGATCGCCGGTTTCGCCTTCAATGGTGAACACGAGCTTGCCGAAGTCGAGATCGCCTGCGGTGTCCTTGTCTTGCTCGTCCCAGTCGTTGAAGCTCCCGGTAAACTCGACCAGCCCACCGAATTCGACCTGCTGCATCTCTTCGAGTGCCTGCTCGTTTTCCTGGGCCAGGGTTTGCTGGTCACGGCTGTCAGCGGTTTCCGTGGGGGGAGTCGCATTGGATGCCCCCTGGTTGGAAACGTCTTGCCGGGCGGCGTCGCTTGGCGTATGTCGGTTTGTGTCGTTCGAGCTGTAGCGGGTATCCGAGGAGGCCGGAACTTGCTGGCGCTCCAGCTGTTCGATGCGCTGCTGCATCTGGTTGAGCTGCATGCGCAGCTCTTCGATGGTTTGCTGATCACTGGTCTGCGCCTGGGCACTGGACAGCATGGCCGTGGAAACGCTCAGCCCGAGTGCCAGCTTCTTGAACTGGCATACGCGTGGGTATGACATGATTTCGATCCTTGCTAGTGTCGTTTTATCTGTTTTTTAATTATTGAAAGCGGTCTTGATGACTGGCTTTGTTCGATACCGTTTCGCATGAAGGCGATATCCGAAGCAGTGCGATTTGTTTATCCATTCGTAACCCTAATGACAACCCAGGGCTAAAGCAAATGGCTCGCCTTGAAGTCATTAAGAAAAAAGTGAAATTAAAAAATATTAAAGAGTGGGTGGTAGGTGGGACTTGTTTGGCGGGGCTCGCTAAAGCTTAGTGGCGTTTTACCGATATAAGAGGGTAGGAACGCCTTTTAACCACCACGAGTCTTTCATGTCCACTATCTTTCGCGCCTTGCTGGCGGCTCTCGTTTTTTCCGTATTCTCAGTCAACGCCTGCGCGGATCCCGCTGAAACGGCGGTGCTGGCCTGGCTTGAAAGCGTGGATAACGGGGATTTCGAGAAAGCCTGGGACGAGGCGTCGCCGCTTTTAAAGCGCCCGCTGTCCGCCAGCATGCTGGAACGTACCATTGAGCTTGCCCGCCAGAATTTTGGGCCGCTCGAGTCCCGCCGCCGTGTCGGGGTGGTCAGTGATACCTCGATGCCCGGCGCCCCTCGGGGGGATTACAAGATATTCACCTTCCAGTCCAGCTTTGCCAACAAGCGCATTACCGAGACGATCACGCCGCATCTCGAGGACGGCGCCTGGCGGGTGAGCGGCTACTACGTGCAGTGACACTGCCGAGCCGAACGCACTGCGCTAGGCTTTTACGCAGGTAAAGATCGCATTGCCGGAGGTGGTGTTCCAGGGGGTGATCGCTTCAAAATCGTGCTCGAACACGTGCACGGAGAAATAGGGCGCAAGCTGCGCGGTGAGTTCGGCAAAGTTGACGGCCACCATCGCGTGCTCATCGCGCCAGCGCTGTATCTCGCCGTCGCTGTCTTTCTCGATACTCAGCCTTAGCGACTGCTTCTCGCCGCTACCCGCGTAGTGCCAGCCGGAACGGAAGGTGAACAGGTCACTTCCTTTTCGCACCTTGTGCGATACCGACAGGGCATTGTCGATCTTGTCTTTATCCACCGCGTTGAAACAGAACACGCCGCCGCTGGACAGCGCCCGGTGTACGCTTTCGATACAAGCGTTCAATCGCTTGATGCCGTCACTGTAGTGAATCGAGTACAGAAAGCAGGTGATCAGATCCTGCGGCTCACTGACGGTAAAATCTCCCATGTCCTGCTGCGTGAAGGTGGCTTCCGGGCAGCGGGCGGCCGCCTGTTCCAGCATGGACGGGTTGATATCCAGGCCACTGCTTGAAAAGCCTGCATCCAGAAAGTGGCGCACATGGGGGCCGGTACCGCAGGCCAGATCCAGATGCCGCCGCCCGCCGTTACCCAGCAAACGATGAAGACGCTGAACACCGCGACTCTGGGCGGGGTAGTCGATATCTTCGCACATCACATCGTAGTAGCGAGAAAGGTCGGTATACAGGGCGTTGGCGGACATGGCAGTGGAAGCGCTCGAGATGAAAGGGGCGCATGGTAAACGAGCGCTGGTAGTTTGAGAAGCGGGTGTCCGTCGTGGTTTGGGCAAGGGCGTTGCCGGCCTCTCGTACCGGCCGACAATGCCCTTGGGATTTATAGCCCGGTATCAGGCACAAACTGCATGCTTACCGCTATCCGGTTCCAACTATTGATGGCAAGCACCACCGAGGTCAGCGCTATCAGATCCGGTTCGCCAAAGGCTTCAAGCGCACTTTGATAGATACCGTCGTCAACGGACTGTTGGCTGATCAAGGTGAGTGCTTCTGCCCATTCTAGAGCGGCACGCTCTTGTTCGCTGAAGCAGGGTGCTTCCCGCCAGGCGGGAAGTACATCCAGACGAGTTTGGTATTCACCATCGTCACGCGCCTGCTGTGCGTGCATATGCTGGCAGAAGCAGCATTGGTTGATTTGAGAAACGCGTAGTTTGACCAGATGAATGATAGCAGGGGTTACCGCACTGCCAGGCGCTACCTTGCCAAGCGCAATCAAGTGCTCGGGAAGGCGTGGGTTGAGACGGTAAACGTTCTGCCGAGATATGCGCGTTGACATGGTGATGACCTTCGTTGTGAGTGAGGCTATAGTGTAAAAAAGCAGCCACGCTACGCCTTGTAAATCTGCGACAGTTTGCGCTGCCGGTAGGCTTTGGGGGTTTCAAGGGCAAGCGCTCGAAAGGCGTGGGTAAAGTGGGCCTGGTCGTAGTAGCCGCAGCTCAGCGCGATATCGGATAAAGGCTGGGTGGTTTCAATTAGCGCGTGGCGTGCGCGCTGCAGTCGAGCAAGGGCTACTAGCTGCCCCGGGGATGCGCCCACCTCGCGTTTGAGCTTGCGCTCCAGCGTGCGCCGGGTAAAGCCCAGTTGGGCGCCTAGCTGCTGTGGCGATAGCTGTAGTTTGCCGATGGTGTCGACAAGCAAGGGCAAACGGCTTTGAAGAATGGGCTGATGATTGAGCAAGCGTAATAACCAGGCTTCCAGGAAGTTGATTCCCTGCAAACCATCAAGCGAGTAAAGCCCCTCAACGACGGTCATCAAGCCTGCTACCCCTGTGGGTTGACTATCGCTACTCAACGCGTAACAGGTATCGGTAAATGCTTCTGGAGCCAAACCCAGCAGGCAATAGACGCCACCTGGCTTGAAGCGCACCCCCAGACGAGGGGCGGGGCCCTCAAGGGTTTCCAGCAGCGTGCGTCGGTTGAAGCAGAGAGTGATAACTGGCCGAGGGCTTTTCAGACTAATCGTGAGACTGGCCCCACCATCCGGATAAAGTTTTTCGGTGTTGCTACGGCCACGTTGGTTGCCGCTCAAAGACCACAGGCACTGCACCCAAGGGTGAAGTCGCTTATCCGGGGAGCGCTGACGGAAGTTCAGCAATCGAGCGCTGTTCGGCAGGATCATATTGGCCATGGTATTAACCTTACGCGAGTAAAGAATCTACGCTAAACAAGCCTACGTGAAATAAACCATTAAAAAGCAAACTCGTTGATAACAAAGCGTCGGCGTTGCAACAAAGCTTTGCTATTTGTCTGCGCCTTTGCAGGCGTCGTCTATGCTTAGCCTAGTGGAGCGATCCGCGTCTGTAATTAACCGAAATACAGGAGGCATCATGGACGAACCCGTTTATTGGTACGCTTTGGCAGCGGTACTGCTGTTTGTGAAGATGTGGGCGACCTCGCTGTACCAGGGCTATCAGCGTATTTCGAAGATGACGTTCAAGACGCCGGAAGATGCGCGGATGGCGGGCAAGGAACCCGCGCAGGAGGAATTGCCCCAGGTACAGAAGGCCGGCAAGGCGTGGTCGAACGATCTTGAGAACATCCCCATCTTTCTGGGGCTGGGTGTGGCCTATGTGCTGGTGGGGGCGTCATCCGGGCTAGCCGTGTGGCTTTTCATGATATTCACGCTGGCCCGCTACTGCCATACGCTGTGCTACCTGGCGGCGCTGCAGCCCTGGCGGACCATTTCCTATGCGGTGGGGGTCGTGTGCATGATCATCATGTGTGTTCAGATCGTGCTTGCACTGCCCTGATCATCTGTTGACGGCAGTGCCGTTTGCCGGGTGCGGCGCCAGACACTCGGCGGGTGTTTTTCTTGCTGCGCCCAGCGCCGTCGTAGCTGGCGCTCATCGCCAAAGCCGGTCTCTTCGGCAATGCGGGCCAGGGTCCAGTGGGTTTCATTCATCAACGTTCTGACCCGCTGCAGGCGCAGGCCGGTAATGTAGTCACTGACCGTCATGCCGGTCAGGTGTTTGAACCGACGCCGGAAGTGGCGCTCGCTCATGGCTGTTCTTGCAGCCAGCGACTCGATGCGCCAGCCGTGTGCCGGGGCCGCGCAGATGGCGTCCTGCACGCGGTGAATCCGCTCATCCACGTGGTTTCTGCCTTCAAGCCAGGCGCCCAGCTGCGGCTCCTGGCCGCTGCGGCGAAGATACAGCACCATCTCCCGAGCTACCGCCAGCCCCAGGCCATGGCCACCCACCCGGGTCAGCCAGTGGAGCATGGTATCGATGCCGGTCGAGATGCCCGCGCTGGTCAGGTAGCGGCCATCTTCGGTGAAGATGCAGCCCCCCTGAACGTTGGCCATGGGGGCCTTGGCGCGCAGTTGATCAAGCAGTGTGTGATGGGTCGTACAGCGGCGCCCGTCGAGCAGGCCGGCCTCTGCCAGCAGCAGCGTACCGGAGCACACGGTCATCAGCGTATCGGCGCGAGTTGCATTGGCCTTGAGCCAGTCAACGCACGTTCGCTGCGCCTGCGGCTCCAGGCTGTTGCGGTACTGGCCGGGAATCAGCAGCAGGTTTTGCTGAGGCAATTGCTCGGGCAACGCCGAGATGCCGCCCAGGGTGAGCGGCCCCAGCCACTGCAGGGCATGGCTGGGGCCGAGGTAGCGCACGTCTATCTCGACGGATAGACGGCTGGCGCACTGCAGCACCTGAAGCGGGCCCACCAGATCAAGCGGTACCTGCCCAGGCATCATCAGGACGGCCACCCGCAGGGTTTGTTTTTGGTGGGTGGATGGCTGGTTCAGGTCGGGGGTGTCAGTCACGCGGAGTTTGCCACTCGTTGATCAGGTCATGGGTGCTGATGATACGCGCAAAGCGGTCTTCCAGCACAAGCTCCGTGCGTGCCTGGATGTCTTCAGCGGACCAGGTGATGCCATGTCGCGTCATGGGAAACGTCAAGGTGGCGTCGCTTACGAAATCGACCTGGAAGCCAATATCAGAACCGACCCGGGCCGTGGTTTCGCAGCACTGTTCGGTACGAATACCGCTGATGGCCAAATTGACAATTCCCCGCTCGCGCAGCCAGCGCTCAAGACCGGTATCGCTGAACGCGTTATGCACTCGTTTATGGAAAGTGGCCGCTGCTTCGTCTTCAAACCCTTCAAGCGGACAGATCAGGCCAAGGTCGGGGTCGAACGGCCCCTGGCTGTCCGGCGCTTCGTGGAAAATGCGCACCACCGGTATGCCGGCGGCCCGGGCGGCATCCAGCAGAGCCCGTTGCCGGGGCCGCCAAGCCCCGGCGAGGGCTTCTACCCAGTACTCCTTGGCAGGGAAGGAGGCTTGCACATCGATCAGCAGTAGCGCGGTTGAGCGAGACGACATCTAAAAACTCCTGGGCTTGTTGGGATACATGAGTTTATGCGCCTGGCCCGCTATCGGCGACGCGCTCGCCGGACACGAAGCGGACATTTTCGGACATTGCACACGCGAGGCTTTACAGGGGAGATTCGTTGGCGATAATTGGCTCGCCACGCCCCGTTTACCGCCAAGCGAGTCCTTATGCCTCTCATCGCCCAAACTCCCGAGCCGCCTTATTACGCCGTCATCTTCACCTCCGAGCGTAGCGAGGACGCCCAAGGCTATGACGAGATGGCCGCCAGAATGGTGGCGCTGGCTGCTCGGCAGCCCGGGTTTCTGGGGGTGGAGGCGGCGAGAAACGAGGTGGGGGTGACGGTTTCCTACTGGGCGGATATCGAATCGATCAAGGCCTGGAAAGCCCACGCCGAGCACCAGGAGGCGCAGCGTCTGGGTCACGCCCGGTGGTACAGGCACTTCAAGACCCGTATCGCCAAAGTCGAGCGCGATTACTCGGAATCTTCAAGATAGCCTGTTAAAGGTCAGGTCAGGCCAGGCCAGGCCAGGCCAGGCCAGGCAAGGCCCGGGGCCGAGTTAGATAAGCGTGTTGGCCAGCATTTGCATGAGCAGTATCAACGCCATTACTGACGCGCCGCCCACCAGGCTGGTCACGAGCGCATGGCGTTTCCACATCTGCTCCACCTGGTGGCCAAAGCGGTAAACCAGCAAGGCAATGCAGTAGTAGCGAAGCCCGCGGGCGATCAGCGCGGCCAGGGCGAAAAGCAGGATAGGGTAGCCGGAAAGGCCTGCGGAAATCATTGCTACCTGAAAGGGGATGGGTAGGATGCCGATGGCCAGAATCGCGGCGAACCCGTACTGGCCAAAGAACGTTTGAAACGATTGATAGCTTTGTTCGATCCCCATGAACGCGATAAACCACGCGCCGACGGACTGGAACAGCAGCATGCCCACGGCATAACCTACCAGCGAGCCAAGCAGGCAGCCAAGCGTCACCACGGTTGCCATGGTCCAGATTCGCGCCCGGTTCGAGGCCATCAGCGGGATAAGGATGAGCTCCAGCGGGACCGGCAGAATGATCGTTTCCAGAAAGGAGAGCGTACCCAGCAGCCAAAGCATGTAGCGGGAGCGATTGAGACGCTCAAGCCACTCCCTTTGACGCTTGGAGAGAAAGCCCATGGGTTACATGGCCGGATTGATGCGTCGGTAGATAGCGGCCAGCACGCTGTAGGCGCCGAACGCGCAAAGCCCGATGGCCACAAATGCTAAAAGCCAACGTCCGAAGGTTTGAGTGCGTAGCGCGCTGAAGACTTCTTCGGTACCGCCCGCCTCGCCGGGGTTGACGTAATAGGCAGCCATCAGAAAGAAACTGCCGACAATGATAAAGACGATGCCCCGGGTCACCAGCCCGAAGCGGCATATAGGATAGGCCCACTGCTTGGTGACTTCCGACATGACGAAATGCTTGTCGAACTTGGCTTTCAGGCCTTTGATACCGTGAGAAATGCCCGCCGCGATGATAAAAAGGCCCACCGCGCCCACAAGCCAGCGCCCCAGTGGTTGCTGGAATAGCCAACTGACCGCGCCCTGAGAGCCATTGGAGTCACCGGACGCGGCGCCCAGGCGAAAGATCAGGCTGGTCGCGTAAAAGGCCAGCAGGATATGGGTGACGGCGCTGACCATCAATCCGGCGCGAATCGCGACTCCTTTTGTCTTCCGGCCATGATCGTCGGCATCGTTGAGTGCTTGAATGGAGCGCCACATGGCGTAGCCGAGCAGGCCAAGGGCGATGACGCCCAGCAGAACCTTGCCAAAGGGCGCACCCAGCACGCTTTCCAGGGCACCACGACTTCCCTGGGTCTGGCCTCCCTGGCCGAAAGCCGCCAGAGCCGCCAGACCTCCCACCAGTAAGTAGACAACCCCCCGCGAGGCGTAGCCCAGACGGGCGAAAAGCCTGATGGCATCTTGATGATGGGGTGTGCTGGGGGATGTTGCCACGGTGTTCTCCTGACGGGATTGGCAGGGCTCAGGACTTCAGAATGAGCCGACGCCCCTGGTGGGCGCTTGAAATGCTACTGTGTAAGGTAGGTGATGATAGGTGAAAGGCATAGCGTCTGCGGACTTTATTCTCTTTCCAACGGCATTGTTCTTCTGACGTTTACCGGGAAAATGCGGTGAGTATTTCGACAGCCCCCATCTTCTGGCGCGATCCGCGTATGCCGTATGTGGAACTGCGTTACATCAGCGACGCGCGCCAGGCAGGTTACGCACGCCATAGCCATGCCCACTGGTCGCTGGGGGCGGTGACCCACGGCAACAGCATCTTTCAGTACCGGGATCAGCAGTACGCCATCGGCGCCGGCGATCTGGTGTTGATGAACCCTCATTGGGTGCACGCCTGTAATCCCATGGTGGACAAGCCATGGGCTTATTTGATGCTGTACGTCGATACGCAGTGGGTAAGCGAACTGCGCTATCAGGCGGGGCTTTTGCCCACGCCGCAGTGGGAAGATATCGCCACGCCAACGGTTTGCGTCAAGGCGCTCTATCAACGCTATCGCCACATGGCGGCGTGCTTGTTGAGTGCTCAGACGAGTCTTTGTGAAAAGCAGGCAGCGCTGAACGCCTGCTTGCTGGAGGTGTTCCACTACCTGCAGTACGACCCCTGCCAAACGCTTCCCAAGGCGCCCCCGGCCCTTCAGGCATTGGCGGGCTATCTGGATCAAAACGCCTTGAAGGCGCTCTCGCTTGCGCACCTGTGCGACTACTCGGGCTACAGCGGCGGGCATCTGATTCGTGCGTTCAAACAGTACTACCACATGACTCCCCACGCTTACGTGATCAACCGACGCATTCAACTGGGTCAGCAAAAGCTCAAAAGCGGACGCTCCATTGCAGATACGGCGCTGGTCCTGGGCTTTAACGACCAGCCGCATTTTCAAAGAACCTTCAAGCGCCTGGTGGCCGCCACACCAAACCAGTACCGACACCCTTCAATCGAGCAGGATAAAGATACAACTCACCGCTAGAAGAAAGGCGAGTACACGGTTGATGGTGGCCAGCACCAAGGGGGTCTGAATAAAGCGTTTCAAGAAAGCTCCGGCGTACACCCAGCTTGCCAGCGATAGCCAGCATATCGGCACATAAAGGGCCGCGAAAAGCAGTATCTGGCTCCCGTCGCCGCTGGTGTAGGCGCCGATACCGGACGCCGAGGCAAGCCACGCCTTGGGGTTAAGCCACTGCATGGCGGCGCCGGACATGAAACCCGGGGCTTTCCCCGGGGCCTGCGTGGGCAGCCGGCCGTTATCCAGCGTAAGCTTGAGACTCAGATAGAGTAAAAATGCCACTCCTGCATAGAGCAGAAGCGTTTCCAGCAGCGGCCAGGAGCCCAGTAGAGAATAGAGCCCTGCGCCGATACCCAAAAAAAGCGCGACAAAGCCAAGCGTCGCGCCGGTGACAAACACCAGCCCCTTGGCAAGGGGGTAGTGAGTCCCGCTACTCAGGCACACAAGATTGACAGGGCCCGGTGAAATGGAGGCGGCCAGGGCAAACGCCGACATTGGCAGCAGGTGCGATAAGCTCATTGTTATCCTCTACATGCATTTCAGGTAGGGAGGAGTGTGCCCGGGGCGTGTTTGGGCGTATTGAAAAAAATTGATGTGGTCGAGTGCGCAAGATTCGGGTCGGCAGAGCACGCCTGAGCGCTTAAGCTTACAAAGAGACCACCAGAGGAGGGGGCGATGGACGATTACGGGCGTATCGAGAAGGCGATGGCCTACATGGTAGACAACGCGACAAGCCAGCCAGACCTTGCACGCGTTGCCGAGCACGTACACTTGAGCCCGGGACACTTTCAGCGACTGTTTACCCGCTATGCCGGCGTATCGCCCAAGCGTTTCTTGCAGGCGCTGACACTCGAGCGCGCCAAGCGCGTCATGGTATCCACTCCTTCGCTTCTGGATGCTGCCCATGCAGTAGGTTTGAGCGGTGGCTCCCGCCTTTATGATCACTTCGTCACGTTCGAGGCCGTCACCCCTGGCGAATACAAGCATCAAGGCGAAGGGCTGACCATCGAGTACGGGGTGCATCAAAGCCCCTTCGGGGCGGTGCTGGTCGCCACTACCTCCCGCGGCATCTGTCGGATGGGGTTTACCGGCGCGGCGAGTGTAGACGAGCAGATTGCGCAGTTATCGTCTCAGTGGCCGCGCAGCACGCTAGTAAACCGACCTGCTGCCACCCAATACGCCGTCGAGGCGCTTTTCAACGCAGCCGACGTTGCAGGTGCCAGACTGGCGCTTCACGTGGCGGGTACCAACTTTCAGATTGCGGTATGGCGTGCGCTGCTCGCTATACCCGATGGGTGTCTGGCAAGCTATGGGCAGCTCGCGCAGGCGCTGGGCAAGCCCGGCGCCTCCCGCGCAGTAGGTAGCGCCGTGGGGGCTAATCCGGTGGCACTGTGGATACCGTGTCATCGGGTAATTCAACAAAGCGGCGCGCTGGGCGGTTATCGTTGGGGCGTACCGAGAAAGCAGATGGTACAGGCCTGGGAGAGCAGTCAGGTATCTTCAAGCCCAGAGCCTCAAGATCGGCTGGAACTGCACATCTAAAGGAGAGCACCATGAAGATCAAGGCACTACAGGCCGATATCACTACCCTGGAAGTGGATGCGATTGTCAACGCCGCGAACCAGTCGCTGCTGGGCGGCGGCGGGGTGGACGGAGCCATTCATCGGGCGGCGGGCCGTGAGCTGCTCGCGGCCTGTCAAAAACTCAACGGCTGCGCCACCGGAGACGCCAAGCTCACCGAGGGCTTCAAGCTGCCTGCCCGCTACGTGATCCATACCGTAGGCCCTGTCTGGCACGGCGGCGAGCGTGGCGAGGCAGAAAAACTGGCCGGCTGCTACCGGCGCTCGCTGGCGCTGGCGGAATCCGTGGGCGCCCGCTCCATTGCCTTTCCCAGTATCAGCACAGGCGTCTACCGCTTTCCCATCGAGAAAGCCACCGAGATTGCGGTGACGACGGTTGAAGAGGTCTTGAGGGAAGGCGCGTCCATCGAGTCGGTGACGTTTTGCTGTTTTTCCGCTGACGATCTGGCAGTGTATCAGGCAAGGCTCACGCGCTGAGCCCGAACACCGGCCTCAATGGCCGAAGACCGACCAGCCGGTGTGCTGAACAAACATCTCCAGAGCGCGAACACCCAGTAAGCTGTTGCCGTAATCATCAAGGCCCGGCGACCAGACCGCCAGGGACCCACGGCCCGGGGCGATGGCAAGAATGCCCCCGCCCACGCCGCTCTTGCCTGGCAAGCCCACGCGAAAGGCAAACTCGCCCGAGGCGTCGTAGTGGCCGCACAGCATCATCAGTGAATTGATGCGTCGCGCCCGCTGGGGAGATACCACGCGAAGGTCGCTGGGCCGGTTGACACCGTCGGAGGCGAGAAAAAGCCCCGCATGGGCCAACTGGTCGCAGCTCATGGCAATGGCGCACTGGTGAAAGTAGGTGCCCAGCACTTTATCGACATTGTGCCGTAGCCGCCCGAAGGACTTCATGAAGTGGGCAAGCGACGCGTTGCGGTCCTTGTGCTCCATTTCCGATGCCGCCACCTGATGATCGAAACAGATGCTGTTGTCATCGGCGATGTAGCGCACGAAACTCAGGATCTCGGCCAGCGACTCCTTGGGCTCGTGGCCCATCATGATGGCATCCACCACGGCAATCGCCCCGGCATTGATGAACGGATTGCGCGGTCGACCGCTTTCGTGCTCCAGCTGAACGATGGAGTTGAACGGGTCGCCCGAGGGCTCGCGCCCGAGGTTGGCCCACAGGTTGTCGCCCAGCTTCCCCAGCGCAATGGTCAGCGTGAATACTTTGGAGATACTCTGAATCGAAAAGGGCGTGGCGGCGCTGCCCGCCGAAAACCGTTCGCCTTCGACGGTGGCCAGGCTGATACCAAACTGGTTGGGGTCGACCTGTGCCAGTTGGGGGATGTAGTCGGCGACTTTACCCCGTTGGGTTTCAAGGGCGAGTTTTTCGGTAATATCGTTCAAGAGTTCTTGCATGGACGGCGATCGGTTGTCGTAAAAGGCCTTCAACCCTAACGGAAAAAGCCCTTCTTGTCTGTCGGCTCGCAGTTCGCCTTCCTCGCCATTCATGATCGCTACCCGATAAAACGCCCGTTTTTTGGTCATGCCAGATTATTAAAAGAGCCTGCATTATTTTTCAAACTCATGATTATAATCATTATTTTTATAATTTTGCACAGTGTCTGTATCTCTTTAAAAAGAGTTCAGGAGGAGCAGGGCCGTACAGAAACTTTAATACTCATTTTCAATTACCACGATCAATTTAATTTCGCTTAATAAAGTTGTTTGCCAACCCGGTTTAGTCTTAAATTCTTCCATCACAAGCCTTGAGTGCTTGGTTAAGAAGGGTACAAGAATGAGTGGTCAGGTCATGCAAGTATACGGTCGTGAATAATCGCTATAACAGGTTTTTATCGGCGGGTGTCTTGGTGAGTACCATCGCCCTGGAGGGTTGCAGCTCTGGTGGCGGTGGCGGCGGCGGAGGTGGCAATAATTCCATGGAGGGTGGGCCCGGCCATGGCGTTCATGTACCGGCATCGCTTCCTGTGCCCGATGTGGCCGCAACGACCCCTCAAGCACCTGCGACCCCTTCGCACATTCGCGTCGGCGTGGTCGATAGCGCTTTCGATGTGGCTGCCATCACCAACAGCCACCTGGTCGTCGATACCCTCGATGTTCATACCGGCGCACGCGAGGTGAGGGGCGCCAATCAGTGGCACGGTAGCGTGGTGGCCTCGACGATCTCGGGTGGGACGCTGGGCGTGGCCGAGCTTGATCTGATCAAGACCGAAAAGGATGGGATGACTCGCAGCAGCGCGATCAACTACGGGGTGGGCGAGGCCGCCTCTCGGGGCGCCCGGGTCATCAATGCGAGCTTTTCCCAGCGCTACGTGGCCAATGACCCGCGTCTGAGCTTCAACGGGGTGACGTCTGCGCAGTCGTTTGCCCAGGTGGTGAACGCCAACGGCGGCCAGGGCGCTGTCTATGTCGTCAGCGCGGGTAACAGTGGCGAGGCGATGGACACCCAGGGCCAGCCCATTTACGCCGCGCAACCCGCCTTGTTCGATATGATGCTGATTGCTGTGGGCACGGGGGAGGATGGAAACATCCATCCCGGCAGCGCCTATCCGGGGGAGGATGCACGCTTGCAAGAGCGTGCGATTGCCACCGACTACGTGAACATGGAGGTAAGCGCTCAGGGCACGTCGGTTTCCGCGGCGCGTATTTCCGAGTATGCCGCCGGTATCCTCTCCCGTTGGCCGCACCTGAGTGCACAGCAGGCCAGCAAGCGGTTACTGGAAACCGCCAGCCGGCAAAGCGCGCTGTTTACGCAAAACGACTGTGGCGTTGCCGGTAACGCGAACTGTGGTGCCTTCTACCTGGGGCAGGGTGAAGCGGATATAGAGGCAGCACTCGCCCCCGAAGGCGAGCTGGTGGTAGCCCAGAGTGTGCGTGTCGATGAGGGCGGCGCGCTTGCCCAGGCGTCTTTCATGCAGCTCTCGGGCGCATACGGTGATGCATTGAAGGAGTCGACGGCGCTCAACGACGTGGCGGTATTCGATGCGCTGGGTCGTGACTACCGGATGGATCTGGGGCTTCAGACGCAGCCCAGGGTGGCGCCCGCAACTCAGCGGCGTCGCCAGTTGGAGCGTCTGTCGGCAACGTCACCTTACGCGCCGACCACGCAATCGGCGTCCCTGCATGACTACCATTTCACGACGCGTACGGATAGCGCCGGTAGCCTGCTGAGCAGCCGTTTCGATGGTGATTTCGGGCCCGCACGGGTGAGCGTGTTCAGCTTTGCCGGCCAGGAAGTGAGCCCGGTCAGTCTCTATGGCGAGTCCGCGATGATGCCGATGATGTCGTACCAGAACGGCTCCGAGCTTACCCAGGGCTTTGATCGGGTCGATGGCGTCAAGTCTAACTACGCGCTCGGCGAGCGGTGGAACGTGACCGCCACGCACTGGGCGGCGAGTACTCCCGGTTCGGCGAACATCAGTGATTACCGCGCCAACCGTTCGGATATCGGTGTGCAATGGCAGGCCCTGCCGATGTTAAGTATCAACACCTTTCTGGGAAGCCTTGATGAACAGCAGGGTTTGCTGGGGGCCAGCGGTGCCGGAGCGCTGGGCCTTGGTGAGCACAACCGGATGACCTTTGGCGGGGTAGGCATGAAAGCCGAGCTGGGTAGCGGCCTGAGCGGGTTTGCCGAGTTCGAGCAGGGCCAGGGCAGCGCCGGTGGCGGCGGCCTGCTGACACGTGTTGACGATATCGTGGCCCGCCGGGTCGAGCTGGGGCTTCAGTGGCAGGGTAGCGGTCGCCGCGCCGACGAGCGTCTGGCCTTCACGTTGCGCCAGCCCCTGCGTATCGAGAATGCCGAGGCACACTTTGATGTGCCGGTGGGGCGCCGCCTGGATGGCACGGTGCTGAGCGAAACCCGCACGGCGTCGCTTTCGCCTTCCGGGCGCGAGCTCGATATCGAGCTCGGCTATGCCTTCAAGGGCGGCCAGCGCAGTCAGTGGCAGTTGAACCTTCTGCACTCGCGCGAGCCGGGCCACGACGGCAGCGCCCCGGATGATACGGCGGCCATGGTAAATGTCGCCTACCCGTTATAGCTTGCGGCGACCACATGGCCTGAGCTTGATGTTCTGCATACGACACGCCAGCGTTGCGCCGTTCGTCGTCGAGCGCTAGAGTTCGGCCTTTTATAAAGGGGGTGCGCATGGCCACGCTGATGATTCAGGGCACCACCTCGGATGCAGGCAAAAGCACCGTAGTGGCCGGACTTTGCCGGGTATTGAAACGCCGAGGCCTGGTGGTGGCGCCTTTCAAACCGCAGAACATGGCACTCAATAGCGCCGTCACCGTGGATGGCGGCGAGATCGGCCGCTCGACGGCGCTGCAGGCCCAGGCGGCGGGTGTTGCTCCCCACAGTGACATGAACCCGGTGCTGTTGAAGCCGGAGAGCGACCGGGGCGCTCAGGTGATCCTGCGCGGACGTGTCCACGGTCACATGGACGCGCTCGATTATCACGCCTTCAAGCGCACCGCGCATGAGAGTGTGATGGCCGCGTGGCAGGATCTAAGCAAACGGTTTGATGTCATCCTGGCCGAAGGAGCGGGCAGCCCCGCCGAGATCAATCTACGTCAGGGTGATATCGCCAACATGGGCTTCGCCGAGGCCGCCGACTGCCCGGTGCTGCTGGTGGGAGATATCGACCGAGGCGGCGTGTTCGCTCAGCTCGTGGGCACGTTGGCGCTTTTGAGTGTCAGCGAGAAGGCGCGTACGAAAGGTTTCATCGTCAATCGCTTTCGGGGTGATATCGGGCTTCTGACCCCCGGGCTCGAGTGGCTTGAAAAACGCATCGGCAAGCCGGTACTCGGAACACTGCCCTATCTGCAAGGGCTCTTGCTGGACGCCGAGGACAGCATCGGGCGCGTACACGCCGTGAAGCAGGCTCAGACCCTGAAAGTCATCATTCCGCGCCTGCCGCGCATCAGTAACCATACCGATTTCGATGCCCTGCGCCTGCATCCTCAGGTGTCGCTCGAGTTTATCGACGAGGGCCAACCGATGCCGCCGGCGGATGTGATCATCCTGCCCGGCAGCAAAAGCACCGCGAGCGATTTAACCTGGCTCAAACGCCAGGGGTGGCCGGAGGTGATCGCACGTCACTTGCGCTACGGTGGACGAGTGCTGGGAATATGCGGTGGCTTCCAGATGTTGGGTCAGTGGGTGGACGATGCCGCTGGCCTGGAAGGAGCGCCGGGCCGGGCGGCGGGGCTTGGCCTTCTTGAGCTGGCCACCCGCATGACCAAGGGCAAGCAGCTTCGCAACGTGACAGGCGTCATGATCGGAACAGGGGCGAGGGTGACGGGTTACGAGATTCACAATGGGGTCAGCAGCGGCCCGGCGCTAAAAAGCGCGCTGTTTGATCTGGGAACGCACAACGACGGCGCGGTCAGCGGCGATGGACAGGTACTCGGCACCTATCTGCACGGCGTGTTCGACGACCCGGGCGCGTGCCAGGCGCTTTTAATGCGGCTGGGGCTTGGCGCCCCGATGAAGGTCGATTATCCCGCCCACCGCGAGCGTGAGCTGGAGCGCCTGGCGGATACGCTGGAGGCGCATCTGAATATCGAACGGATCATTGACCTGTTGAGTAACGCGCCTTCAGATCAAGGCGCGTTCCAAGGCGTTTGAGGCCAGAAGTGCTTGGGCTTGAAGCGTTTGAAAACAGGCGTTTACTCGGGCCCGGTATCGGAATCGCTGACGGTGGCGGCCGACTCATCGGTTTTCGAGCGTTGGCTGCGACTGGCCATGAGCGTAATTTCCACGTTGCTGCCACCATGAAGCCGACTCGCCTCGGTGCAGGTACGCGCAGGGTAACGGCCTGGCTTGAAAAATTCCGCGTAGACGCTGTCCATCTTGCTGATCTGGCCCAGGTCGGTCAGGTGGATATCGACGCGCACCACATCGCCCCACTCGAGCTCTTCCTGGCGCAACATTCGCTCGAGTTCTCGCATCACGCGCTGGGTCTCCTTGGCGACATCGTCCACGATAGGATCATCTTCGACAATATCGGCAATGGTCAACCCGGAGATGAACACGTAGTGATCATCCACCACCATGTGGCTACCGGGGAAATCGGGCTTGGGCAGGGTCGGGTCGTTGATGAACTGAGGCATGGGCTCTCCTTGGCGGCCGGTAATTGTAGTCTTGCACATCTGGTGCGACCAGAACCGTCGTCGAGGGTTCAATACACGTGACGCCTCTGGCACCGGATGGCGGAATGCTCTAGGCTTGCGAGCTTTGAAGCCCGCCCGCATACGGGTGCCCAGAGAAGGTGCAACGAGAGAGCGTAATGAAGGTTGTTCAAATCAAGGAAACGGCCGCCCGCCGCGCGTGCCTGGCAAAATTGTGTGCCGATGTGTACGGGCAAAGCGCCGGACTGACACCGCTGGTCGTGTTTGCCGGCACCCAGAACGTGCTGTTCGAGCAGGAAGCAGCGCGCCTGGTGGCAAGCGTGGGAAGCGAGGGCAAGCTTTTGGCGCTGGCGCTTCTGGTGCTGGATGAAAAAGGCGAAGGCATGACGGTGACCCTGGCCTGCGAGCTGGTAAAAGACGCGAAGGGGCGGCTGATCAGCGAGCTTAGCCTCAATGTGCCGCTAAAAGTCTCGGTCACGACCCCTGAGCTGCAGACCTTCTACCAGGGCTGCGGTATCAAGCGCTGGTTTGACGGAGAGGGCGATGAGCGTATCGGCCTCAATGCCCGCCACCCGGCCACAGGGCTTGAAACGGTGGCGCCCACCGTCGCACTTGATCACGCGCGTATTCTGCGCCGCTTCAAGCACGATCCTCGGACGTTCGAGAACGCCAAGCAAGCCTTCATGGAAGGACTCGATAACGTACCCGCAACGCTGATCGAAGGGCGCTGAACGCCGGCTTGCCGGGTTATCTGGCCAGCTCGCGCATGGCGCGCTCCAGGCCCTCGACGGTCATCGGGTACATGCGCTCTTCGACGATCTCCTGAATCAGACGGGTGGAGTAGGTGTACTCCCAGGCCCGGGGCGGCATGGGGTTGAGCCAGACCAGCTTGGGAAAGTGCGTCGTCAAGCGTTCAAGCCACACGCCGCCGGGCTCTTCGTTGAAGTGCTCGACACTGCCGCCGGGGTGCGTGATTTCATAAGGCGACATTGCCGCATCCCCCACGACCACCACCTGATAATCCGCACCGTACGTGCGTAGAAGCTCCGCCGTGGGCAGACGTTCATTATCCCGGCGGGCGTTGCTCTTCCAGACGCCTTCATACGGACAGTTATGGAAGTAGTAGTACTCCAGGTGCTTGAACTCCGAGCGCGCCGCCGAAAAAAGCTCTTCGCATACGCGAACGTGGTCGTCCATCGAGCCGCCCACATCCAGAAAAAGCAGCACCTTGACGGCGTTATGGCGCTCCGGGCGCATCTGCACGCTGAGCAGCCCTGCGTCGCGTGCGGTTTCGCGAATGGTCCCCTGGATATCGAACTCCTGGCGTGCTCCTTGCCGTGCGAACTTGCGCAGCCGCCGAAGCGCCATTTTCACGTTGCGTGTACCCAGCTCGAGGCTGTCGTCGTAGTCGCGAAAGCGCCGCTCGTCCCACACCTTGGTGGCGCGGCGGTGACGCGAGCCGTCCTGCCCAATGCGAATGCCCTCGGGGTTGTAGCCGTAGGCGCCAAAGGGGCTGGTGCCGCCGGTACCGATCCACTTGTTGCCGCCGGCGTGGCGCTCCTTCTGCTCTTCCAGGCGCTTCTTGAATGTCTCGATCAGTTGTTCCAGGCCGCCGAGAGATTCTATCTTGGCTTTCTCTTCAGCGGTCAACTGCTTTTCGAACTCGCGGCGTAGCCAGTCGTCGGGGATCAGCGCTTCGATGGCGGCGTCCACGCTTTCCAGGCCTTCAAGCCAGGCTGCAAAAGCGCGGTCGAAACGGTCGAAGTAACGCTCGTCCTTGACCATCACCGTGCGGGCGACGTGGTAGAAGGCCTCGGTATCGGCAAAGACCACGCCTTGGTCGACCACCGCGTGCAGGTCGAGCAGTTCGCGCAGCGAGACCGGCACTCCGGCGCGCTTTAACGTTTCAAACAGGCCGATAAACATGACCTAGCGCCCTGATCCTTTCTGGCGGCGAAGCATGAATGCCAGACGCTCCAGAAGGTGGGTGTCCTGCTCGTTTTTGATCAGTGCACCAGCCATGGGCGGCAGGGCTTTGCTGGGGTCACGGTTGTACAGCGCCTCCTGGGCCAGCTCGTCGGCCATCAGCAGCTTCAGCCAGTCGACCAACTCCGACGTGGAGGGCTTTTTCTTGAGCCCGGGCGCCTCGCGCAGTTCGAAAAACACGTTCAGCGCCTCAGAAACCAGCCGGGGGGCGATGTGTGGAAAGTGCACATCGACAATCGCCTGGAGGGTCTCCCGGTCCGGGAAGTCGATGTAGTGGAAAAAGCAGCGGCGCAGAAAGGCATCCGGCAGCTCCTTTTCGTTGTTCGAGGTAATGATGATGATGGGGCGCTGTTCGGCGCGAATGGTTTCACCGGTCTCGTAGACATAGAACTCCATTCGATCCAGCTCCTGGAGCAGGTCGTTGGGGAACTCGATGTCGGCCTTGTCGATCTCGTCTATCAGCAGGACCACGCGCTTGTCCGCGGTGAATGCTTCCCAGAGCTTGCCGGGGCGAATGTAGTTGGCCACATTTTCCACCCCTTCGACGCCGAGCTGGGAATCGCGTAGACGGCTGACCGCATCGTACTCGTAAAGCCCTTGGGCGGCCTTGGTGCTGGACTTGATATGCCAGGTAATGAGCTCGGTATCCAGCGAGCGGGCCAGCTCCTCGGCAAGAAGCGTCTTGCCCGTGCCCGGCTCGCCCTTGATCAGAAGAGGGCGCTCCAGCGTAACGGCTGCGTTGACCGCCTGCTTGAGCGCCTCGGTTGCTATGTAGGACGTGGTGGAGTCAAACGCCATGGGGGCTCCTCGAAAGGGATCTGTTGAACGATATGGCCGTAGTTTACGTCAGTGAAATGGTCAGTACTATGTCACGGGCCTGTGCGAAGGGCTCAAGTGAGGGGCTTTGAAGAAAAGGCGATAGCGCCGGACAGCGGCGATGGCTTATCCATACAACGTCAGTGCAACGTAATGAAGCGAGATGGCCTTTTCTTGCGCGTCACTGGTGCAAGGTGAGGCGACTGTCAGGAACACATGGCTCACGATTTACTAAATTTTTATATAACAATATGAATTTAAAGTATTTTATAAATAGTGGCACGCGTCTCGCTATATATTGGGCAAGACGCAGCGCAATAGAGTAACGAGCTAGACGATTCTCCCTTCGCTGCGACATCGCCAAAGACCTGGCGATACAACGAGTGAGCTGGCGTGCTCCACCTGGTCCCCTTCGGGGGGCCTTTTTTTTGTGCTTAGAACAGCCGTACTCAGATAAAAATATTATAAATAAGTTCGACTCATTATTTGGAAACAGTGTTCGATTGGTATATATTGTATAAGTAAGCCGGATGCACCGGCGCTAATTCCTGGCAAACTGCAAAGGATGACCCTGATGAGCAAAATCAAACTTATTTCAGCTGCTGTAATCTCCGCCAGCGTCTTGATGGCCAGCCAGGCTGCGTTGGCCAACGCCAACCAGGCAGGCGACGTGTTTGTCCGCGGGGGCTTTGCCAAGACGGATACCGGTTCAAATAATGGCAATGTTGGCGGCGAGTCGCTGAGCGTTGAAAACGAGAACGGTTTCACCTTTGGTGCTGGCTATCTCTTCAGCGAGCACGTGGGCATCGAACTCAACAGCTCCGAGAAGGTCGACCACCAGTTCACCACCTCCGGTGGCGGTGATCTCGGTGGCGTGGATCGCTTGCCGGTCAACCTGCTGGTCAACTACTACCCCCTGGGTGGCATGAATACCAAGGTTCAGCCTTACGTGGGTGCGGGCCTTAACTATACCCGCTTCTCCAGCGAGCCCAGCAACACCAATATCAAGCACAGCTACGGCCCTGTCGGCCAGGTTGGTGTTGATCTGGCCGTTACCGAAAACGTTTCGCTCAACGGCAATGTCAGTTACGCCGACGTGGACTCCGACATTCGTGTGGGTGGGGATACGATCGGTAAGGTGGACATGGAGCCCGTCACGATTGGCGGTGGTGTCACCTTCCGCTTCTAAAAGCGTTTGGTTGCTTGAAAACGCCCGGCTCTGCCGGGCGTTTTTTTATGCGCAAACAGTGCTTGAAAGGTGTACTCAAGGGGTCAGGTTTTCAAAACCCGACTCGGTCACCACCACATTATCCTCGATTCGAATGCCTCCACAGTCGGTCAGCGACTCCACCAGCGGCCAGTTGATCGCCAACTCTTTCTCCTTGAGCGGGGCCAGGAGCATGGGGATGAAATAAAGCCCCGGTTCGATGGTGACGACCATGCCTGGCCGGAGTGTACGCGTCAGGCGCAGGGCAGGGTGCTCCTGGGGCGCCGGAAGGGGCGTGCCGTCCGGCGCTTTGAGGCCGGCCACGTCATGTACCTGCAAGCCAAGCGAATGTCCCACACCGTGCGGGCAGAAAGCGCGAGTCACGCCTTGGCTCACGGCGTTTTCGGCGGTGTCCTTGTAAAGATCGAAGCTCACCAGGATATCTGCCAGACGCTTGTGCATCTTTTCGTGCAGCGCCAGGTACTCGACTCCCGGGCCAATGCTCTGGACAAGCTCGTTTTTCAGCCCATGCATGGCAACCACCAGGGCGCCAAACATTTCCGGGGCGTCCGGGCCTACGTGGGTGCGGGTAATGTCCGCACAGTAGCCGCGAAAGCGATGCCCTGCATCCACCAGCAGACTATGGCGAAGCCTGGCCGGGGTCGTATCGTAGTGCTGGTAATGCAGTACCCCGGCATGGTTATTGATGCCGATGATGTTCTGATAGGGCACGCCAGATTCGCGCTGGCGGCTGGCGCCCAGGTAGGCAAGCTGGATATCCAGCTCGGCGCCGGCGCCTACGAAGGCGGTCTTGGCGGCCTGATGCCCGGCAAATGCCAGGCGGTTGGCCTCGCGAAGACAGGCCAGCTCGTAGTCGGTCTTGTACATGCGCAGCTCGTCCAGCGCATGAATCAGCGCCTCGGGCATGGCTCTGGCGTCAAGCGTCTGGCGATGACTGTCAGTCAGGCGCTCGATATCGCCGATGACCGCGGCATTGCCGGAAAGCGCGGGCGTGGTGATTTCCCTGCAAAGGGTAATATCGAAGGCGTCTACCCAAGGCTCGTCGGGCAGGGCAGGGGTCAGGTGCCAGAAGTCACTGGGCGCGTAGAGCAGTAGGGCAGGCTTTTTGCCCGGCTCGATCACCACCCAGCTGTGTTCGGCGTCGGCAAGCCCTACCCAGTGCATGAAGTGGCCGTAAGCCTGGAAGGCGGGAGCGTGGTCGTCGGCAAAGAACGCATCGCTATGGCCGCTGTAAATCGCCATGCTATCCAGTTCGCAGCGAGCCAGGATCTCTGCATAGGCGCGCTGTAAATGTTTCAGGTGGTCGTGTTGCAGTGAAAGCAATGTATCTGACATGCATGTTCCTTCTAGACGCGCAGCGAAGGCAGCTCGCTCCAGAGCTTTTCAAGCGCTGCGTGGTGTTTTTTCTGATGGCGGTAGAGGCGAAGCTCCATGGGGACATCCCAGCGGGCGTCGCCGGCGCGCACCAGGGTGCCATTGGCAAGCTCGGTGGCCACGTTGCGCTCGGGCAGCCAGCCCATGCCGTACCCCAGAAGTACCAGCTCCTTGATATTTGCCGCGTATAGGTTTTCGCTCTGCGCGGTCAAGTAGCTGCTTTGGGAGAGCCTGGCCAGATGGGCTTTTACCGCTGACCCCAGCAACCCCCGCTTAGGATAGGCAAGCCAGCGCACCGGCTGCGCGGAGGTACCGGGTAGCGGCGAGCAGGGTTCGCCGCGTTGGTTCAGCGCCGTTACGGGTATCAAGCGCTCCTGGCCGATCACGCGATGGATGCAGGCGCTGGTATCGATATCCAGATCACAGCGCCCGATCGGCCAGTAGCAGATGGCCAGGTCGCACTCGGCGCGGGCCAACGCCTGAAAGTAGGCGCTGGCCGCCCATCCCGTGGCCCGCAAGTAAGGCTGAACACGGTCCTGCCAGCCGATGTCCGAAAGCCAATGGGGCAGAAAATGAGGCAGCAGGCTCTGGGGGGTGGCCACCATGATACGCCGCTGCTGGCCGGCGCTGATTTCCCGCACCCGGTCGCGGGTCAGGCGCACCCGGTCGGTAATCTGTTCGCACAGCGTCAAGAACTCTTCTCCCGCCGGAGTGAGCGAAAGCGGCAGCGTCTGGCGGTTGATCAACGTCACGCCCATCTCCTCTTCCAGCAGTTTGATCCGCCGGGAGAAGGTGGGCTGCGTGACGTGCTGCTCGTCTGCGGCACGAGAGAAATGCCGGGTTCTGGCCAAGGCGATAAAATCTTCTAGCCAGCGAAGTTCCATGCCTTACCTCGCGTTGATGAAGGGTTTGTGCCCCTGAGATGGGCCGAGGTCATAACCGGCCTTCTTCAACGCCGTGGCAGGCGACCCGGGTACCGTCATCCTGAGTGATAAGCGCGGGAATCTCCTGCTTGCAGCGCGCATTGGCGTAAGGGCAGCGGCCGTGAAAGACACAGCCGCTTGGCAGGTTCACCGGCGTGGGTACCTCGCCCGAGAGACGAATATGCTGAGGTCGGTCGTCCTGAAGACGAGGAATCGCCGACAGCAGGGCCTGGGTATAGGGATGACGCGGCTTTTCAAACAGGGTGGCGGTCGTTGCAATCTCGCAGACCGTTCCCAGGTACATGACCGCCACCCGGGTGCCGAAGTGTTCGACCACCGCAAGATCGTGGGTGATGAACAGATACGTCAGGTTTCGCTCGTGCTGGGCGTCCATCAGAAGGTTCAGTACCTGGGCCTGGATGGAGACATCGAGCGCCGATATCGGCTCGTCAGCGACGATGAACTCCGGGTCTACCGCCAGCGCACGGGCGATGGCGATACGCTGGCGCTGGCCGCCGGAGAATTCGTGGCCAAAGCGCTTGCCCCAGTCCGGATCGATCCCGACCGAGTGCATCACCGACTCCACCTTGCCGGCAATGGTGGTGCGGTCCCACTCGGGGTGGTGAAGGCGTAGCGGCTCCTCCAGCGTCTGCTGGATGGTCATGCGCGGGTTGAGCGACGCGTAGGGGTTCTGGAAGATCATCTGCATGCGCTTGCGGTAGGGCAAGAGCTGGCGCGAGTTCAGATGGTCGATACGCTCGCCGGCGTAGCGGATCTCGCCTTCGGAAGGGCTTAAAAGCCCCATCACGGTACGCGCCACGGTGGATTTGCCGCAGCCGGATTCGCCCACCACGCAAAGCGCCTCGCCGCGCTTGATGTCCAGGTTCACGCCGTTGATCGCGTGGACGTACTCCTGATGGCGAACGATCCTGCCTTTCTTGAAACGCAGCTGATCGAGAAAATCCCCGGACAGCGAGAAGCGCTTTTTCAGATCGCGGATTTGCAGAAGCGATTCACTGCTCTGTTCGTTCGCCCCCGGCGGCTCATCGACAGAGAGGTCGCGCGTCGGGATGACGTTGTGCGCCTGGGAACTCATGGGGTTTCCTCCTTCACGCGACGGTCTTCGATCATTTCCGCCACCATGTGGCAGGCCACTCGGCAATTCCCCGTGCCGACGAATCCCGGCACCTGCTCGGTGCACGCCGCTCTTGGCTCGCCGTTGGGGCGAATCCTGAAATCGCAGCGCGGGTGAAACGCACAGCCGCTGGGCAGATTCGAAAGTGACGGCATGCTGCCGGGTATCTGATTGAGCTTCTGCCCGGGCGTGGCCATCTGGGGCAGGGCGTTGATCAACCCTTGGGTATAAGGGTGCTGCGGGTCGTTGATGATTTCCCGGGTGGAGCCTTGTTCGATGACCCGGCCTGCGTACATGACCAGCATGCGCTGGGTGACCTGGCTGACCACGCCCAGATCGTGGGTGATCAGGATCAAGCCCACGTTGTGCTGCTCGCAGAGATCCAGCAGCAGTGCCATGATCTCCGCCTGAATGGTGACATCGAGTGCAGTGGTGGGCTCGTCGGCGATGATGATGTCCGGGTCGAGCAAAAGCGCGATGGCGATGATGATCCGCTGGCGCATACCGCCGGAAAGCTCGTGGGGATACTGATCCAGGCGCTTTTCCGGGGAGGGGATCTGCACCTGCTTGAGCTTGTCGAGCGCGATGGCACGGGCCTGGCGGCTGGAAATGCGCCGGTGGGCCTTCAGGCACTCGACCATCTGTTCTCCGATGGACAGCACCGGGTTCAGGGTCATCATCGGGTCCTGGAAGATCATCGAGATGCGGTTGCCGCGTACGCGTCGCAACCCACGCTCGGACATGGTATTGAGCGTCTGACCTTCGAACTTGATGCTGCCCCCGGCGATGAAGCCGGGCTTGGAGATCAGATTCAAAAGCGAGAACGCCGCAACCGACTTGCCCGCACCGGACTCTCCCACGATGCCCAGGCGCTCGCCCCGGTCCAGGGTGAAGCTTACATCGCGCAGGGCGCGTACTTCGCCCTGTCTGAGCGCAAAACGTACGTCGAGCTCTGAAACTTCAAGTAGTGCCATGACGTTCTCACCCCTTGTAGAGTCGTGGGTTCATGACGTCGCGCAGCCAGTCACCCAACAGATTGATGGAGAGCACCAGCACGACCAGTACCGCACCGGGAATCAAGGTGATCCACCACGAGCCTGACTGAATATAGTCGAAGCCGGCCTTGATCAGCGAACCCAGCGACGGGTGGGTTTCCGGCATGCCCAGGCCCAGAAACGACAGCGCCGCCTCGGAAATGATCGCATTGGCGATCTGTACCGTGGAGATGACGAAAATCGGCGAGAGCGTATTGGGCAGCACATGGCGGAACATGATGCGTCGGCTTCGAAGGCCCATGACACGGGCGGCGTCCACGTACTCCTTGCCACGCTCGGCCAGCACCGAGGCGCGCACGGTACGGGCGTACTGGGGCCATTCGGCAAGCCCTATTATCAGGATCAGCATGATTACCGCGTACTGGCTGTAAAAGGCGCTGCCCATGGTGGCCTTCACCACGGCCCCCACGACGATCGCCACCATCAGGGTGGAAAACGACAGCTGAATATCGGCCAGGCGCATCAGGAGGGCATCCACGCGCCCGCCCAGATAGCCTGCCATCAACCCGAACGTGACACCGATCAGCGCCTGTAGAAGCACCGCCCCGAAACCGATCAGAAGCGAGACACGCGTGCCGTACAAGACGATCGACCAGAGATCGCGGCCCTGGGAGTCGGTGCCGAGTGCGTAGCGCTCATCGGCGCCGTCGATCCAGAAAGGCGGAAGTTCGGAGTCAAGGATATCGATATGGCGCAGGTCGTAAGGATCGGTGGGCGCCAGCAAAGGAGCTGCAAAGGCGGCAACCACCAGGCAGAGAAAGATGGCCAGACAAAGCTGGGCGGTACGGTCACGCTTGAAGCTGTACCACACGTAAGAGTCGCGAAAGCGCTCCCAGCGGCTGGGTGTCGTTGCTGTCGTAGGCGTTGTCATGCGGGCTTACCAGTCAGTTTTACAGTGGGGTTCACAAAGCCGTAGATCAGATCCACCACGGTATTGGTGACGACGAAAATGACGCCGACAATCATCAGGTAGGACACTATGAGCGGTATATCGGCGCGGTTGATGGCGTCCAGGAACATCAGCCCCATGCCGG
This sequence comes from Vreelandella xerophytica, assembly GCF_968048975.1. Next base: position 1,415,778 of record NZ_OZ309106.1, read on the forward strand.
GCCATTGGAAAACGGTCTCGGTCAGGATGGTATAGGCCACCATGGTGCCGATCTGCACGCCCCCCACGGTGATCACCGGCAACATGGTGTTCTTGAGAGCATGGACGAAATAGACCCGGCGCATGGATATTCCCTTGGCGCGGGCGTATTTGACGTACTCCGACTGCATCACTTCCATCATTTCCGCGCGAATCAAGCGAATGAACAGCGGCAGCATGATCGAGGCCAGTGACACGGCGGGCAGCACCAGATGCTGAAGACCGCTCAGCGTGACCAGATTGGTGTCCCAGTTGCCGAACACGTGAACCAGGTCATAACCACGCCCGAAGGAGGGCATGCTGCCTTGAGTGGAGAAGAAGCGGTTGAGCCCGCTTCCCCAGCCGGTGGATTCGGGGAAGAGCGTGACGGTAATACCGATCGAGAAAATCTGGATGAGCACGATGGCGGTCAGAAAGACCGGAATCGAGATGCCGATAATCGAGGCGCCCATGAAAAAGCGCGAAAAAGGCGAGCGCGGCTTGATGGCGCTGTACACGCCGATGGGTACCGACAGCAGCACGATGATCAGGGTAGCGGCGAAGACCAGCTCGAGCGTGGCGGGCAGGTGGCGGCCGATCACTTCCAGAGCCGGCTCCCCGTAGAAGTAGGAGTTGCCGAAATCGCCCTGAACGGCGTTCTTGGCAAACCGTACGTATTGCACCAGAAAGGGGTCGTTGAGCCCTAGCCGTTCGCGAAGCGCCTGGCGCTCGCTCTCCGGCACTGACTGACCGACCATCTGCTGCACCGGGTCACCGAGGTTGTCCTGAATGGCAAAGGCCAGCAGGCTGATGACGAACATCACCAGTACAGCGTGCATTAGCCGCTTGATGAGAAAAGCAATCATGGCGTACGCCACCTATGTAATAGGTTGGATAGAGAAATAGGGGCTCAGGCGTGCCGCGCGGGCGGCATAAAACACATCGCTCCCCAGGTGACTGGGGAGCGAAGCATCCGTGCATCGGGGTGGTTGATAGCCTTAGCGGTTGATCACCAGCTCACCCAGGTAAGGGAAGTCGGTGGCATTGACGACGGGCTCGATATCCACGCCCTCAGCGGCGCCGTATGCCAGGTTCTGCCAATGCAGCATGACGAAACCCACGTCTTCATAAAGCATGGCCTCGGCTTCCTGAAGCATCTCGGCGCGCCGCTCGAGATCGATCTCGCTATCGGCTTCGGTCACCAGCGCATCGATTTCCTCGTTGCAGTAGTTGCCGTAGTTGTACTGACCGGCGCCGCTCTCTTCATCGATGCAGAAGGAGAGATACTGGAAGAAGTTCGCGCTATCTTCGGTATCCGAGTGCCAGCCGATCATGGCGATATCCGAGGCGCGCTCGTCGTACTCCGGCCAGTACTGGGCCAGCGGCATGGTGCGCAGGTTCACGTTGATGTTGATGCGCGACAGCATGTTCGCTACGGCCTGGGCGATCTGCGCATCGTTCACATAGCGATTGTTCGGCGCGATCATGTCCACCGAGAAACCGTCCTCGTAGCCTGCTTCGGCCATGAGTTCCTGGGCGCGTTCGAGATCGTAACGCGGGGTCAGGTCCGGATTGTGACCCGGGTAGCCTTCCGGCGAGAACTGGGCTGCCGGCGTGGCAAAGCCGCGCATCAGTCGATCCGCGATGCCTTCCTGGTTGATGGCCAGATCAATGGCCTGACGGACGCGAACGTCCTGGAACGCTTCGACCTGCTCTTCGTTGAGCTGGAAGCCGATGATCCGGGTGCCGGGTACTTCCACCAGGTTCACGCCCTGGGCGTCGCGAACGCGATCAAGATCGTTGGGCGGTACAGCGTCGATGAAATCCACGCTGCCGGAGAGAAGCGCAGCCACGCGCGAGGCGTTCTCGGCAATCGGGGTCAAGACGATCTGCGAGACGTTGCCTGCACTCTCGCTGTCCCAGTAGTCCTCGAAGCGTTCGAGATCGACCCGAACACCTTGGCGGCGGCTGGTCACCTTGAACGGGCCGGTGCCGGAGGCATTGCGCGATGCGAAAGTGTTGCCCGCCTTGACCATTTCTGCCTTGTCGTTGCCGTCGTCGGTCTCGCCGGTATAGAACTCGCTATCCAGCGGGAAGATGTAGGTCGCCAGGTTCAACAGCAGCGGGTAGGGCTCGGTCGTGGTGATTTCGACGGTGTAGTCATCGACGGCTTCAGCGCTTTCGATGGGCTCGAAGATGGCGCGGTAGTCCGGACTTTCCTTCAAGCGCTCGATGGTCCATACCACGTCCTTGGCAGTAAACTCGTTGCCGGAGTGGAACGTGACGCCTTCGCGCAGTGTGATGCGCATATGCGTGTCGTCAGTCTGCTCCCACTCGGTGGCCAGGCGCGGCTCGAACTGGAAATCCTTGGTCCAGCGCACGAGAGGGTCAAAGGCCATATGCGAAAAACGCAGTACGCCGCCGGAGAGCTGTTCGTGAAGGTCCAGGGTTTCCGGGTCGGCGGAGTAGCCGATACGCAGCGTTTCAGCGCTTGCCGCCATGGGCAGAAGGGCGGTACCCGCGAAGGCGGCACCGATCACGGAGGCGAGGATCGTCTTTTTAAGCGTCATGGTTGTTCCCGTCGTTCGTTATTTTTTATTCAGCGCTGCTGGGGTCAATGAGTCGGACATCGCCCCAACAAGGCAGACATGGTCAGCTTGCAAGCTATGCCATTAACATAAAGAGTGGGCGTTACTGCATACAATCGAAAAAATGACACGCTTCATTCATCTACTGAATGAGTCGCCTGCAGACCGCATGGCGCCTCATCCATCAAATAAAACTAACGTATGTTTTGACCTTTGACTTCACGCCAGGGAGAGGCGGTGGCCGCGCCTTGCCCCTTTGCGGGAAAATGCCCGAGACAACCGCCCGAGCGCCTTTTGCCTGTCGCTTGGCTGGTCGTCGCAGGAAGACACTTATCGAAAAAGACGCTTGTAAAAAAAGCGCGATCAACCAAAGCGCTGGTGAAGCCAGCGGTTGATGTCGCTGGATTCATACAGCCACTGAATGTGCCCGTCGTCATGCTCGATGGCAAGGCAGGGAACCTTGGGCTTGCCGCCACCTTCGAGCAGAGCCTGTTTGTGGGCGGGGTCATGCTGGGTGTCCCGGGCTTCGATATTCAGGCCAAGGCGGGCGATCTCCTTGCGCACCTTGATGCAAAACGGGCAGGTACGAAACTGATAAAGCGCCAGGGCTTCGCAGGCCTTGTCCACTTCTGCCTGCTCTTGTGGGCTGCGCTCCATGGCCTTGGGGGTGGACAGCTTTTCCGAGGCCAGCATGAAGGGCGCCATTACCAGGCGAACGCCGCGAAAGAAGGTACGAATCACACTACGCATCGTGCACTCCAGAAGCAGGGAAAGCCCCCGCTCGATCGATATCGTCAATAAAGGGTGGACGCATCCTGCAACAAACCGCGCACGTTGTCACATGCGCCACGATTATTTGAGCTGCGAAGGTGAGCCCGGCGTAAAGGCGTGCTAGGCTCAGCGACTGATTTCTTACGCTTTTTCTGGATCTTTGGCCAAGGCGATGACGGGGAGGGGGTAAATCCCATGCGTCTGCATATTATCGGTATCTGTGGCACTTTCATGGGCAGCCTGGCGTTATTGGCCCGGGAGCTTGGCCATCAGGTGAGCGGTTCGGACGCCAATGTCTACCCGCCCATGAGTACCCAGCTGGAAAACGCCGGCATAACCTTGCAAAGCGGCTATCACCCGCGCAATCTCGATGCGGATATCGATCTGGTCATCGTGGGGAATGCGCTTTCCCGGGGCAACCCTGAAGTCGAGGCATTGCTCAACCTCGATCTTCGCTATACCTCGGGTGCTCAGTGGCTGGCCGACTACGTGCTGCCCGGCCGCCAGGTGATTGCCGTGGCGGGCACCCATGGCAAGACCACCACGGCGAGCCTGCTGGCCTGGCTTCTGGAAAGTGCCGGACTCGAGCCCGGCTTTCTGATTGGCGGGGTGCCGCGCAACTTTGGCGTCTCGGCACGCCTGGGGGCGCCGGATGCGCCATTCGTGGTGGAGGCCGATGAGTACGATACGGCGTTTTTCGATAAGCGCTCCAAGTTCGTTCACTACCGGCCTCATATCGCCGTTCTCAACAATCTGGAGTTCGATCACGCGGATATCTTCCCGGACCTGGCGGCTATCGAACGTCAGTTCCATCACCTGGTGCGCACCGTGCCCGGCCAAGGACTCTTGCTGGTCGCCGATGGGCAAAGCGCGCTGGAGCGCGTGCTGGCCATGGGCGCCTGGTCGCCCCTGGCCTATTTTGGCAGTGAAACCACAAGCCCTTGGCGCTACGAGCTGGAGTGTGCGGACGCCAGCCGTTTCAAGGTGATTCTTGAAAGTGACGAGACGGCAGAGGACAGCGTGGTCGAGTGGGGCTTGACCGGCGAATACAACGCCCGCAACGCGCTGGCCGCACTCGCCTGCGCTCACCGTCTGGGGATGAGCTTGCCACGGGCCTGTGCTGCGCTTTCGCGTTTTCAAACGCCCAAGCGCCGCCAGGAGGTGCGCGGGGAGGTTCGGGGCATCCAGGTGATCGATGATTTCGCCCATCACCCCACGGCCATTGCGGCCACTCTGAAAGGGCTTCGCGCGGCTACCCCGAATGGGCGTCTGCTGGCGGTCATCGAGCCGCGCTCCAACACCATGCGTCTGGGCGCTCTGCGCGAGCGTCTGGGCGCGAGCGTCGACGACGCCGACGCCGTGTTCTGGTTCGAACCCGCAGGGCTTGACTGGTCGATGGCGTCACTGGTTGACGAGCAGGCGCGTAGCGAGCTTCATCATGATATCGATGAGCTTGTCGACGCCGTGGTGACCAAGGCGCTGCCTCAGGACCGCATCGTGGTCATGTCCAACGGCGGTTTCGATGGGGTTCACGAGCGTCTTTTGAAGGCACTGGCTGCCAGGGAGGTCTGAATGGAGGAGCGCAACAGCATACCCGGCTTCAAGGCCCCGATCAGCGTGGCGCTGACTGGCGCCTCCGGCGCCCAGTACGGATTGCGCCTTATCGAGGTATTAGTAAGCGCGGGTCATGAAGTATGGGTGCTGATTTCCAAGGCTGCCCACATGGTCATTGCCACGGAAACCGACGTGGAGCTTCCTGCCAAGCCCGAACGTTTGCAGGAGGCGCTAACGGCGCTAAGCGGCGCGCAGCCGGGCCAGATTCGCTGCTTCGGGCGCGAGGACTGGATGGCCCCGGTGGCCTCGGGCTCCGGGGCGCCTTCGGCCATGGTGATCTGTCCATGCTCCACCGGAACGCTCTCGGCGGTGGCCACAGGGGCAAGTAACAATCTGATCGAGCGCGCCGCCGATGTCGCCATCAAGGAGCGGCGTACCCTGGTCATGGTGCCCCGGGAGACGCCGTTCTCGGCAATACATCTGGAACACATGCTGACCTTGAGCCGCCTTGGCGTGGTCGTGCTGCCCGCTGCTCCCGGTTTTTATCACCGCCCGAACTCGATCGAGGATCTCGTCGATTTCATCGTGGCGCGCATTCTCAACCAGTTGGGTATCGCGCACACACTCATGCCCCGCTGGGGCGAACACACCGCCGACTCGTAACCCGTCAATTCACGCAAGGATTCAGCCATATGCTGTCGTGGGCGACACTTTCCGTTTTTATCCCGACGTTTTTGTTTGTATCGCTCACCCCTGGCATGTGCATGACCCTGGCCATGGTGCTGGGCATGACCCAGGGCATCAAGCGCACCCTGTGGATGATGATGGGCGAGCTGGTCGGTGTAGGGCTCGTGGCAGCGGCGGCCGGTGCCGGCGTGGCCGCCTTGATGCTCAAGCAGCCGGCGCTTTTTACGGTGTTCAAGTGGGTCGGCGGGGCGTACCTGGTTTACCTGGGCGTGATGATGTGGCGCTCCCGGGGGCGCATGGCGATTCCCGCGGAACTCGAGACGGGCCTGCCGGCGGGGCGGCTTCAACTGGCCATACAGGGCTTTGTCACCGCGATTGCCAATCCCAAGGGGTGGGCGTTTTTCGTCGCATTGCTGCCGCCTTTTCTGGATAGCTCGCAAGAGCTGGCCCTGCAGCTAGCCGTGCTGATCTCGGTGATTCTGATGATCGAGTTCGCCAGCATGATGGTCTATGCCACCGGCGGCAAGACCCTGCGTCGCACGCTGGGTAAAAGCGGCAACGTGCGCTTGATGAACCGCATCGCCGGTACCTTGATGATTGGCGTGGGGCTATGGCTGGCGCTTGGCTAACCGAGCCCGCTCAGACCGGCGGTAGAAAGCCGATACGCAGACCCATCAGCACCACAGTGGCGCTCAGTAGAAGCGTCAGCGGGCAGGAGGGGAGCGGCGCACGCCGGCGATGTTGCCAGTAGAGTCTGACCAGCGCACAGACCACAAGCCCCAGCAGCGCTCCGCCGATCAGATCGCTTAGCCAGTGTACCCCCAGCAACAGACGTGAAAGCGCCATGGGCACCACCAGCAAGATAGCCACCCAGTACACCCAGAGGCGCCGGTTTCGTGGACACTCGGCAGCGATAAACGCCGCGGCAAGGCCGATGACCACCACAAAACCCGATGTATGCGCGCTGGGATAGGAAAGCGAGCCGGTGAGGTAGTCTGGCGTATCCGGTCGGGCGCGGCCGAAAAAGGCCTTCCCTAAGGTGTTCAGCAGTGCCACCCCACCTAGTGCGGCTGCCCAGTGAAGAAGAACGTCGAGCCGTTTGCGAGCCAGAAGCCAGAGCCCCCAGGGGAGCATCAAGACCACGATGCCCAGCTTGTCGCCAAGCTTGGCAAAGCCCAGGCTCACGGTAACGAGCGCCCCGGTGCGCAGCCAGTCGAAAAGTCTCTGCGCCTGTAGATCGAGCGCCAGCGGGCCATCGTACTGCACGACATAGAGCGTCCAGGCGCAAAAGCTGGTAAAAGCGATGATCAAGAGCAGAAGCGACGCCAGCGGTACCTCACCACTTTGACTCATGGCAAGCCAGGGGCGCCTTGTGAAGGGCAGGCGCCGAGCGGCCCGGGCGGTGATCAAATAAAGAGCGCCGTGGCGACCCACCTGGGCCCGCCCCCAGGAGAACACCACGGCCAGTATCACTACCATGGCCGCGATGACAAACACGGCGGTTTCGATGTTGGCCGGAAGTGTCAGGTAGCGCTGCCAGGTATGCCCCAGCAGATAGCCCGGTAGCACGTAGGCGGGTGCCCAGACGATTGCCGAGCTTACGTTGGCCAGCAAGAAGGTGCGCGGCGGCATGCGCATCATGCCGGCGACCAGGGGAATGATCGGACGTACCGGGCCCACGAAGCGGCCGATGAATACCGAGTAGATGCCGTAACGCTCGAAAAAGCGCGCCCCCCGCCCCAGCCACTCCGGATGCTGGGCGAGCGGCCAGCGTCGGGTGACCTGGTCACGATAATCGTAGCCGAGCTTGAAGCTCACACCGTCGCCCACCACCGCACCGACAAAGGCGGCAACCAGAAGCCAGGGCAGTTCGACTCCCTGGTGACCTGCCATGGAGGCCGCCGCCGTGACCAGCACCACGCCCGGCACCAAAAGCCCTACGACGGCCAGAGATTCGAGGGCCGAAATCAAAAAGATCAATAGAAGCAGGGTAAGCGGGGAAAGTGACAGATCCAGCAACTGCTCAGCTAGAGGCACAGATAACTCCATTCATTGTTAACCGCGGTAGAGCGCTCGGGATAAATGTTCCAGACGCTGGATGTAGGGGGCGAACAGCTCGTCAGGCCGGGGTAAGCATACGCCAATACGCGCCTCTAGCGGACCGGTTTCGATCAATACCCGTCTGGAGAGCGCCCGATAAAGACGCTCGCGAACCAGAAGTGCGCCGCTTTCACTGGTGTCCGGCAGCACCACCCAGAAACTCGCCCCACCGGCCCGGCCCAGAAGGTCATGATCGCGACAGCGGCTGTTGACCTCGCTGCAAAGCGCTTCCAGCAACGCCTTCTTTGCTCGGTTACCGAACTGCTCCTCGGCCATGTCCAGTTGGGGGAGATGTATCACCAGCACGGCCAGGCGCTTGTCGAGCAATGACGCGCGCTGGAATTCATTGTGCAAGCGCTCTTTGAGGGTATCGATATGGTAGGCGCTGCATTCGCTGTCGTTGGGGTCGGAGGCTCTTAGAAGGGCACGCCGTCTGGCCAGCTCCCACGGGGGGAGGGCAAACATCAATATCAGGGCGAGATAGTCTACCGGGAAAGGAAAAAAGGTGACTTCGCCGGGCGGAAGCAGCCACAGATACGGCGTGTAAAGGATGTTCAAGCCTACCGCACTCCAGTGGGGTAGCAGCACAAACGCCGCCGCCATGGGCAGGCCCAGCCAGAGCATGGAGTTTGTCAGGCCGAAATACAGCGCCGATGAAACGCTTATGTAGGCGCTTAGCAGTAATATGGCGCGGGGGCCGTAAGGGCTCAGAGCCTGCCCGTAATGCAGCAACAGCGCCGTCGTCAGCAAGAAGGTGACGAACATGGGCACCAGCAGTTCCCGATAATAGCCCATGGCGTAAAGCCATACCGTGTAGCTGACCGTGAGTAACAGACAGATGGTGTAAGCCAGGGTCATCAATGACCTGGGCGCTGAACACTTGATCATGCGGTGGACCTTTCGGGTATGAAGCGCAGGCTGAGCGACTCCAGGGTGACGCTCGACATATCGAGTTCGGTTAAGGGAATATATTGGTAGACCATGCTGCCCGAGAGACTGTCGCAAAGTATGCGGCGGCGCTGGGCGCCGGCCTCGCTGTCGCGACACAGAAGTAAAACCGCAAGCGAGGTAGAGTCAAGGCGATAGACGTTTTCAAAGCCGTGGGCAAGCTCGCAAAGCCGCTGTGCGGATGACCAGAGCTGGTGGCGCTTGACCTGAATAATCAATACCTCCGCGTAGATATTCTCGCGCTCGGCGCGTAGCTGCTCACGGGTCAGGTCTCGGAGCAACTGTTCACTGGCCCATAGATTCAGCCCCGGTATCAGGCGCAGGCGCTGGCGTATGGTGCCGTTCAAGTTGATCAGCCAGCGGCTTTGCGCGGTGGCCAGAAGGCTCAAGATGACAAGCGCGAGCAGCAGCATCAAGGCCTGGGCGTAGGTGGTGCTGAACGCCACCAGCAGCCAGCTGATGAGGGCGCCGGTGACATTGAAGACAACCATGACGCGGTTTTGCGGCAGCATGAAAAGCGCCGCCCATACCCAGACGAGAATGCTATGGCGCTCGGGGGCCGCGGCAATCAGACATAACAGTAGCCCGCTGGTGAGCATTTGCCAGGATAGATCGCGAGAGTGGCGAAGGGTGAAATCGAGTAAAAAGGCGGTTAAAAAAAGCCAGAGCGCCCCGGCCCAAAGGGCAACGGCGGCCAGGGCCGGCGCGCCCATTGTCCAGAACACCAGCGCCGTGGCGGCAAGAAACAGGTTGGTTCTCAAAAGGCGTATTTTGTACTTGTTTTCCATGGTGGCTTACTATTGACCTTGTTTGAGAGTGTGACCTGACAGGTTTTATGTGGCGCGGGACGCAAGCGGTGAACAACTCATTATAACGTTTAGTTTGTTTTGTTTTGGGGTGTTAATGTTTTTAGATGTTTCCTGCGGGTCTTGTTGACAGATACCCTGCCAACGGGTCAGTTACGTGACGAATATTGCGTATTACAACACTATTTTTGTGCATAAATTTTAGGAGAGAGCATGAGCGTTGCCAGTGCCGATCACGACAGTGCCCTTCAAGCGTTAGCCGCCGGTGACCTGCCCGCTTACATGAAGGAAGTGGGGCTGGGCGCCCGCGCGTCGGCGAAGGAGCTTCGCTCAGCCGATACTGGTGCCAAGAACCGCGCCCTCGGCGCTATCGCAGAGGCGCTCGATGATGCCAGGCCCACGCTTTTGAGGGCAAACGCCGAGGATCTGGCGCGCGGTCGGCAAAACGGACTGGATGCGGCGCTGCTGGATCGATTGGCGCTGGATGAACGCCGTATCGATGCCATGATTACCGGGCTTCGCCAGGTCGCCGCGCTGCCCGACCCGGTGGGCGAGATCAGTGCAATGACCTATCGTCCCTCCGGTATCCAGGTGGGCAAGATGCGCGTACCGCTGGGTGTGATCGGCATCATCTACGAATCCCGCCCCAACGTTACCATCGAAGCGGCCAGTCTGTGTCTGAAAGCGGGCAATGCCTGTATTCTGCGGGGCGGCTCCGAGGCTTATGAGTCCAACAAGGCATTGAACGTTTGTCTGCAGGCGGGGCTCTTGCAGGCGGGGCTGCCTTCAAAAGCGGTGCAGGTGATCGCCACGACGGACCGCGCGGCGGTGGGCGAGCTGATCAGCATGCCCGAGTTCGTGGACGTGATTATCCCGCGCGGGGGGAAATCACTCATCGCGCGCATCTCCAGCGAGGCTAAAGTGCCCGTCATCAAGCACCTCGACGGCGTTTGCCATGTCTACATCGATGCCACGGCGGACCCGGCCAAGGCGCTGGCCATCGCAATCAATGCCAAGACCCACCGTTACGGCACCTGCAATACCATGGAAACCTTGTTGGTCGATGCCGACATTGCCGATATTCTCTTGCCCGAACTCGCCCGCGCCTACGCTGAGCACAAGGTAGAGCTTCGCGGTTGCGAGCGAACGCGCGCCTTGCTGCCTCAGGCCCTTGAGGCGGTGGAAGCGGACTGGCAGGAGGAGTACCTGGCGCCCATTCTCGCCATCAAGGTGGTAGAGGGGATCGAAGAGGCGATGGCCCATATCGAGCAGTATGGATCGCAGCACACCGACGCCATCGTGACCGAGGATTACTCGCTCGCCCGGCGGTTCATGGCCGATGTGGATTCGAGCTCTGTAGTGGTGAACGCCTCGACCCGGTTTGCCGATGGCTTCGAGTATGGCCTGGGAGCGGAGATCGGCATTTCCACCGATAAGCTTCACGCCCGGGGGCCGGTGGGCCTTGAAGGCTTGACCACGCAGAAATATATCGTGCTGGGCGAGGGCCAGGTTCGCCAATGAGCGTCTCGGCTCCTAAAGTCGCCATGCTGGGCGGCACCTTCGACCCGGTGCATCTGGGCCATCTGCGAAGCGCGCTGGAAGTGCGCGAGGCACTGGGCCTTGATCGGCTTCACATGGTGGCCGCACCCAGACCCCCGCTTCGCGATACGCCTCAGGTCTCCCCTCAGGAGCGCTTTGCGCTCTTGCAGGCCGGCGTCGGCGATACCCAGGGGCTTGTGGCCGATGATCGTGAGCTTGCCCGGGAAGGACCTTCCTATAGTGCCGATACTCTCGAAGAGCTTCGCCAGCAGTACGGTGACAAGGCGCGGCTTGTCATGGTGGTCGGCTATGACACTTTCCTGCGCCTGGCCGAGTGGCAGCGCCCGGAAGCGATTTTCGAGCAGGCTCACCTGGTGGTCATCGCAAGGCCCGGCTATCAATCGCCCTGGTCGACGCCGTTGAAGGAACTGGTGGGCGATCGTGAAGTCGATACAGTGGCCAACATGATGGAGCATTCTCGCGGGCGCTTCTTGTCGCTGGCGCTGGAGTCGCGCATGGCGATATCGGCAACCGACATTCGCGCACGTCTTAAAGAGGGTAAAAGCGTACGCTATCTTCTGCCCGAGGCGGTGGAAAGACATATTTTTGCTCGCGGGCTCTATCAAAGTCGCTAATAGCGCTGGTAGTCGTTAAAGAAGCCGTTACAATGGCCCGCTGTTGAGTGACCACCATACGAGGTTATCCAAGGAGTCATGCACATCGATACACTGAAAAACCTGGCGATTGACGCGCTAGAAGAACTCAAGGCCCGTGATATTACCCAGCTGGACGTTTCACAATTAACCCAAGTCACCGATCTGATGCTGATCGCCAGCGGTACCTCGACTCGCCATGTGTCGGCGCTGGCGCAGAACGTGGTGGAAAAAGCCAAGGCATCAGGCCTCAAGCCCCAGGGTGTGGAAGGCGGCGATAACGCCGACTGGGTGCTGGTCGATCTGGGTGACGTGCTGGTTCACGTCATGATGCCCGAGGCGCGCGCGCTTTACGATCTCGAGCGGCTCTGGGCGGATCTGCCCAGCGATAGTGAAAGTGCGATCAATGAAACGCTTCAGCGGCCCGACCAGCGGATCACGATGTCGTGAAGGTTTCAAGGTGAGCGTGGTGATGAGTGTCGGTTCATGAAAGTGCGACTGCTGGCGGTGGGCACCAAGATGCCCGCCTGGGTGGAAGAGGGTGTCAACACCTATAAAAAGCGTCTGCCCCGGGAATTCAATCTCGAAATCGAGGAGATAGCCCTCGGGCCGCGCGGCAAGAACGCCGATATCGCCAAGGCACGCGCGATAGAAGGCCAGCGCATTCGCGAAAAGCTGCGTGGCGATGAGCTCGTGGTCGCGCTCGAGGTGGAAGGCAAGCGCATAAGCACCGAACAGCTTGCCAGCGAAGTAGGCGAGTGGCGCATGGAAGGGCGGGATATTGTCCTGCTGGTCGGCGGCCCGGATGGCCTGGAGCCTTCCGTTTCCGCTCTGGCGCACAAGAGCTGGTCACTTTCGGCACTGACGCTGCCGCACCCGCTGGTGCGCATCCTGCTCGCCGAGCAGCTCTACCGGGCGTGGACGCTACTCATCGGTCATCCTTACCACCGCTAGGCGCATCGCCCGGGCTTCAGGCCAGCGGCGCCTTGTGCCAGATTCAAGAGTTGTCTGTTGCTATGCGCAAGCGCCGAGACACGCTAAAAAACGCCGAGCAGGAACTTCGTATTTTCCGGGTGAGGGCGCTGCTGGCGATCCTGTTCGTGATGGTATTGACCGGTCTGCTGACCAGCCGTCTGGCATATCTGCAAATCGTGCAGCACGAGCTTTACACGACCCGTTCGGAAAAGAACCGCGTGCGTGTCGAGCCGCTGCCGCCCAATCGCGGGTTGATCTATGACCGCAATGGGGTGCTTTTGGCTGAGAATCGCCCCACCTACAATCTTACCCTGGTGCGCGAGCGGGTGGACGATCTGGACGAGACCCTGGCGCTTCTGGTCGAGCTTCTGGCGCTGCCCGAAGAGGAGATCGAGGCGTTCAACGTGCGATCACGTCAGCGTCAGCGCCCCTTTCAGCCAGCCCTTTTGATGAGTGATCTGAGCGAGGACCAAATCGCCCGGCTTGCCGTCAACCGTCATCGCCTTCCGGGGGTGGAAGTCGAAGCGCAGCTTCTGCGCTACTATCCCGACGCCGAAATCATGTCCCATGCGCTTGGCTATGTGGGACGTATCAACGCCGAAGAGTTGCAGACGCTGGATACGGGCCGTTACGCCGGGACCCACTTTATTGGCAAGACGGGTGTGGAGCGCTTCTACGAAGAGGAGCTTCACGGCGAGGCGGGGTTTCGCAAGGTGGAAACCAACGCCCGGGGGCGCGTGCTTAGAGAGCTTGGCCGCACCGATCCCGTGCCGGGCCAGAACCTGACCCTGACCCTGGATAAATCGATGCAGACGCTCGCCTACGAGCTTCTGGACAGTCGACGCGGGTCGATTGTGGCCATTATTCCCGCCACTGGCGAAATTCTGGCCATGGTCTCCACGCCCGGCTTCGATAGTAACCAGTTCGTCACCGGTATCGATGTCGCCTCTTATCGGGCGCTGCAGGACGATATCGACCTTCCGCTGTTCAACCGGGCCATTCGTGGCCACTATCCGGCGGGTTCGACCGTCAAGCCTTTCCTGGCCCTGGCGGGGCTTGTCGAGGGGGCGATTACCCCGGACAGCACGATCAACGACCCCGGCTACTATCAGCTACCCAATGACTCCCGGCGTTACCGCAACTGGCTGCGCTGGGGCCATGGACGAGTGGATCTGGAGCGGGCACTGGCCGTTTCCAACAATACGTACTTCTATTCTCTGGCCCACGATCTGGGAATCGACAGCATTCATGAACAGATGAGCAATTTCGGCTTTGGCCAGCGGGTAGCGTTTGATGTGCAGGGAGAAAGCACCGGCCTGTTACCTTCCCGGGAGTGGAAGCGCGCGCGCTTCAACCAGCCCTGGTATCCGGGGGAAACGCTTTCGGTGGGAATCGGCCAAGGGTATTGGCAGATTACCCCGCTGCAGCTGGCCAGCGCCACGGCTACCCTGGCCAATCGCGGCCATTGGGTGAAGCCGCATCTGGCCAAGGAGATAGGTAGCCAGGCGCTGCCCGAAGTACTCCCCAATACCCTTGATGATATACAGCTGAGTAACGATGGCTGGTGGGACCGGGTGTTCAACGGGATGGAAAAGGTGCTGACCGGCAGCGAAGGAACCGCGCGGCGCACCGGTGTGGGGCTTGAGTACCGTATGGGGGGTAAATCCGGTACCGCCCAGGTGTTCTCTCTTGGCCAGGATCAGCGCTATAACGCCGAAGAGCTGGAAGAGCGCCTGCGCGATCATGCGCTGTTCATGGCGTTCGCCCCCATCGAAGCGCCGCAGATTGCGGTGTCCGTGATTGTCGAAAACGCCGGTGGCGGCAGTACTCACGCCGCCCACCTGGCCCGCGCGATGACCGACGCGTGGCTTTTAAGAGACAATGCTCCCGCGGCGGAAGAAGTGCTCGATGAGCTTGAAAACGACAGCGCCAGCGTGGAGGGCACCTGATGACGAGTTGGCCGCTTCCGCGCAGTTTTCGCCGCCACCCGGTTCGCCCGCCGGATAGCGGCATTGCCCGGCGCAAGAGCATCTGGGAGCGCCTGCATATCGACCCCTGGCTCTTGGCGATGCTGCTGGCCCTGATGGCGGGTGGGCTGCTGGTACTCTACAGCGCTTCGGGCCAGCGTATCGAGATGGTGATTGCCCAGGCGACCCGCTTTGGTATCGCACTGGTCGTCATGTGTGTTCTGGCCCAGCTCAGCCCGACCACGTTCTTGCGCTGGGCGCCGCTGGCTTACGGCCTCGGTCTGGCCATGCTGCTGGCTGTGGAGATCGTCGGCGATATCGGGATGGGCGCCAAGCGGTGGCTCGAGATCCCGGGCGTCATCCGCTTTCAGCCTTCGGAAATGATGAAGCTGGCGGTGCCCCTGATGGTGGCCGCCTACCTCAACCGCTGCCAACTGCCGCCGCGGTTTCGCGATATTGCGGTGTGCGCGGTGATTATCGGTGTGCCGGTGGTATTGACCGCCATCCAGCCCGATCTGGGCACCTCGCTCCTGATTGCCAGCGCGGCGGTACTGATCGTGCTGCTTGCCGGTCTCTCCTGGCGACTGATCGCGTTCATAGGGGCGATGGCCGGCGCGGCGCTGCCGCTTTTGTGGATGAACATGCACAACTACCAGCGCCAGCGCGTGCTGACGTTCCTTGACCCGGACAGCGACCCGCTGGGGTCGGGGTGGAATATCATCCAGTCCACCACCGCCATAGGCAGTGGCGGGGTGTGGGGCAAGGGCTGGCTTGAAGGGACGCAGTCCCAGCTCGAATTTCTTCCCGAGCGCCACACCGACTTCATCATCGCGGTGCTCGGTGAAGAGTTCGGGCTGGTCGGCATGCTGGTGCTGCTGGCACTTTACACCCTGATTGTCAGCCGCGGACTGTGGCTGGCGACAGGCTCTCAGGACACCTTCGGGCGGCTGTTTGCCGGCAGTATCATCTTGACGTTTTTTATCTATGTGTTCGTCAACGTGGGCATGGTGAGCGGTATTCTGCCCGTGGTGGGGGTGCCGCTGCCGCTGGTGAGCTACGGGGGGACATCGAGCGTGACCTTGCTGGCAGGCTTCGGTATTCTCATGTCGATACACGCCCATCGGCGGCTGCTGTCGCGCTGACCTCGGGACGCGATACGTTTACAAAGGAGTGGTGGTAATGGGCAGGACCCAAAGTAGAGTCAGCGGCTTTTTTCTGGCGGCGCTGGTCGCCTCAGGCCCGGTATCGGCAGGCGAGGAGCCCATCTCCCTGGCCCCTGACGATAACCCAGCCACTCAGCAACTGGTCGAGGAATTGAGTGTCCAGGGCATTCCCGAGGCGTGGCTCACCCAGGCGCTCGATCAGGCGACGTTCAGCCAGAGCGTGCTTGATGCGATGGAAGGGGCGGCCGAGCGGCGTCTGATGTGGCATGAATACCGTGACATCTTCATCAGCGATGAGCGTATCGCTCAGGGCGCCGAATTCATCTTGGCTCATGCCGAGGCTTTCGAGCGCGCGCAGCAGGAGTACGGCGTACCCGCCGAGGTCATCGCGGCGATTATCGGGGTAGAGACCTATTACGGCCGCTTCAAGGGCCAGCACCGGGTGCTGGATTCACTCGCCACGCTCGCCTTTTATCACCCTAGCCGGGGGACGTTCTTCCGCGGCGAGCTGGCCGCCTTTCTCGAGATCACCTACCAGCAGCAGGTCGCACCGGAAAGCATCGACGGCTCCTATGCCGGCGCCATGGGCTATCCCCAGTTCATTCCTACCAGCTATCAGGCCTATGCGGTGGACTTTGATGGCGACGGGCGGCGTGATCTGTGGGAAAACCCCGTCGATGCGATCGGCAGCGTTGCCAACTACTTCGCCGAACACAACTGGCGGCCTGGCGCGCCGATCTATCATGAAGCAGAGGGCTTTGGAGATGGCTTGGATGCACTCGACTTCAACCAGACCAGCGCCCCTGAGACTACCGTGACCCAGGCAAGAGAGGCGGGACTCGAACCTGACCAGGCGCTCGATCCTGCGCTCGAGATCATCCCGCTTGAACTCGAACTCGCCGATGGTCAAATGCGTTACAGGGTCGGCGAATACAATTTTTATGTCATCACTCGTTATAACCACAGCCATCTTTACGCGATGGTCGTGACGGAACTTGCCGAGGCCATTGCGCAAACGCTTGAGGATCAAGGATGAACTCATTTTTCAAAGAGGCGCGCGTTCTAGGCGTGGGTATGGCATTGGCGGCGCTGGTCACGGGATGCGCAAGCCAAAGCGCGCCGCCTACCGTGAACACCGACCATCCTCCGCGGGAAGCCGCCTCGGCGGCGGCCAGCAAGCCCTCGACCAGCAGTGGTGGTCGCTACGCGATGACCGGCGATGCCTATCCGCTCGAGCCGCCGGATGTCAGCGAAGTGCCGGACGCCCAGCCGCGCGTGGAAGAGCCTTCCCGGGCGGGCAATCGCTCTACCTACGAAGTGTGGGGGGAAACCTACCACGTGCTGCCCAGCGCTTCGGGCTACGCCAAGCAGGGTACCGCCTCCTGGTACGGTGAAAAGTTTCACGGCTACGCCACCTCCAACGGTGAAATTTATGACATGTACAAGATGTCGGCGGCGCACCGCTCGCTACCGCTGCCGACCTTTGCTCGTGTCACCAGCTTGAGCAACGGCCAGTCGGTGATCGTGCGCGTCAATGATCGCGGCCCGTTCCACAGCGATCGCGAAATCGATCTTTCCTACGCCGCCGCCGCCCGACTGGGCTTTCTGGATAATGGCACCGGCTCCGTGCGAGTGGAGGCCATTGATCCGCAGCAGTGGCTTGCCAGTCGGGGGGGCAATGCCGCGCCGAGCGCGGCACCCGTGCAATCGGCAGCCCCCGCTGTCCAGCCGGCGCCTCAGCGTCCGCAGCCCCCTGCACAGACCGCGAGCTCGCCCTCGGCGCCTCCCGTATCGCCACGCCCGGCGGGCAGCGAGGAGATCTACCTGCAGATTGCCGCCCTGGGGAGTGAAGAAAGTGCACGTCAGCTGGAGCAACGCCTGGGTGATGAGCTTTTACACTCGGTTCGCGTGTTGAGCGACGGTGACATCCATCGTGTACAGGTCGGCCCCATGGCGCCAGGTCAGGAGCAGCAGGCGCGCACGGCGCTCAGTCGGGCGGGCTTCTCTCAGGTGTTTGTTGTGAGATAATCGAGTCACCCACGGTCCTTTACGGTTTTTTTGACGCTCTATTTATGCAAGTGAGAAGTGAGTAATGACTATTTTCAATGCGATTCGCCGTTCCGCCCGGCTTTGTCTGTTTGCCACGGTGACCGCAGTGGCCCTGCCCGCCACGGCCCAGGTAATTCCCCAGCCGCAGACCATCATTCCGGCCGCCCCGCAGCTGGCTGCCAGCTCGTGGATTCTGATGGATGCCAACAGCGGGCGCGTGCTGGTCGAGCACAACGCCGATGAGCGCCTGCCGCCGGCAAGTATCACCAAGCTGATGACCGCCTATCTGGTCGAGCGCGAGCTGGACCGGGGTACCATCAACATGGAAGACATGGTGAATATCAGCGAAACCGCCTGGCGAACCGGCGGCTCCAAGATGTTCATCGAAGTAGGCGATCGGGTATCGATCGATAATCTGCTCCATGGCATCATTATCGTTTCGGGTAACGATGCAAGCGTTGCCATGGCCGAACACCTGGCCGGCGGGGAGGCTCCCTTTGCCGACCTGATGAACCAGCATGCCGACCGCCTGGGCATGCGCAATACCCACTTTGAGAACGCCACCGGTCTTCCTCACGAGAATCATTACTCTTCGGCTCGGGATCTGGCGCTGCTCTCCCAGCACATCATCAATGACTACCCCGAGCATTACGCGATCTACTCCCAGCGTAACTTTGCCTTCAGCGGCATCGACCAGCCCAATCGTAACCGTCTGTTGTGGCGTGATCCTACCGTGGACGGTCTGAAAACCGGCTGGACGACCGAGGCGGGCTATTGCCTGGTATCCTCCGCCAAACGCGATGATATGCGCTTGATCTCGGTGGTGATGGGCACCAACTCTGAAGAAGCGCGCGCCCAGGAAACACAGAAGCTTCTAAGTTATGGCTTCCGCTTTTACGAGACCATGAAACTCTACGAGCGTGGCGCGGTACTGGCCACTCCCCGCATCTGGGGCGGCGAAACCAACGAACTGCGTGTTGGCGTTGACGGTGAAGTCTTCATGACCCTGCCGCGTAATCGTAACGAAGAGCTGCGTGCTCGTCTGAATCTCGATCAGGATCTCCAGGCGCCGGTGGCCGTGGGCGATGAGGTAGGTACCCTGGAGGTCTATCTGGGCGAGGAAATGGTGGGTGAGCGCCAATTGACCGCGCTCGAAAGTGTTGAAGAGGGCGGTCTTTTCAAGCGTCTGTTCGATCAGGTTCGCCGCTTTTTCAGCGGCTTGATCGGCAATTTCACCGACTGATCCGATAAGTTCCGGTTCGTTTGACGCGCTCCGGCCCCCCGGGGCGCGTGTTCTACTCGGCAATCGAAACTTGTTTAGCAAAACGTGTTAATCAAAACTTGGCAATTGAAGGCAGGCTATGAACAAGGGTGCAAAAAAAGGGTTACGTGATCTTCGAACCCCCAGCGTGAGCGAGCCCCCCAAGATAACCTTTCCTTGCGATTATTCGCTGAAGGTCGTCGGGGACGCCGCCGAGGACTTCGCCGCCAGCGTCTGCCAGATTCTCGTGAAGTACGACCCGGAATTTGACGCAAGCGCCATGCAGGTCGTGGACAGCCGCAACGGTCGTTTTCAATCGGTGCGTGTCACGATAAAGGCGACCGGCGAGCAGCAGTTGAGCGCGCTTTTTGAAGAGCTCAAGGCAACCGGTCGCGTGCACATGGTGGTCTGATGTCAGGTGCCGATACGCCCATCGAGCTTTACACCCTGGGGCGCCAGCCTTACGAGCCCATCTGGCAGGCCATGCGCACGCTCACGGATACCCGCGACGAGCATACGCCGGACCAGTTCTGGGTACTCGAGCACGACCCGGTGTTTACCCAGGGCCAGGCCGGCAAGCCCGAGCACCTATTGATGCCGGGGGATATTCCCGTGGTGCAGACCGACCGGGGCGGGCAGGTAACCTACCATGGCCCGGGACAGGTGGTGCTTTATCCGCTTCTGGACGTACGCCGGGCCAGACTCGGTGTGCGCGATCTGGTCAGTGCCCTGGAAAATGCGGTGATCAACGTACTCGACGAGTATGGTGTCAGTGCCCGCGCCCGTCCGGATGCGCCAGGGGTGTATGTGGCCACCCGCCTGGGAGAGGCCAAGATTGCCTCGCTGGGGCTGCGTATCCGCCGGGGGGCGAGCTACCATGGAGTGGCCTTGAACGTCGATGCCGATCTTGCTCCCTTCGCGCGAATCAACCCCTGTGGCTATGCGGGCATGCCGGTCACCCGTCTTGGCGATCTGGTCGGCCTTGCTGACCCCGGCGAAGTAGGTGGCAAGCTGGCGCTGGCGCTGGCGCGCATTCTCGATCGTCGTCTGGCGCCTCAGAGTAGGCCATAACCGACTCGACCCTAACAAGAGGGGCCTGACCGCTGGTGGTCAGGCCCCTTTCGATGAAGGACACGTCGTTGTCGTCTTACCCGACGTTCAAGGCGGGGATGCGGCTTGTGTCCTTTTCCTGTCCCGGTACGGCCGCCGGTGAGGCGAGGCCTAGGTTGTTTTTCTCGAACACCTTGTCCGCCCGGTAGCTCGAGCGTACCAGCGGGCCGGAAGGCACTTCCATGAAGCCCTTTTCCAGGCCCAGCACACGATAGCGGTCGAACTCTTCCGGGCTGACCCAGCGTTCCACCGGCAAGTGGTTTTTCGTCGGGCGTAGATACTGACCCAGCGTAACAATGTCCACGCCTATTTCACGTAGATCGTCGAAGGTCTGAAGAATCTCTTCATCGGTTTCGCCAAGGCCCAGCATCAGGCTCGTCTTGGTAATGACGTCGGGACGATGCTTCTTGGCGTAGGCCAGCACATCCAGTGTTTTACGATAGCCGGCGCGGGGATCGCGAACGCGCCCGGTCAAGCGCTCGACGGTTTCCACGTTCTGAGCAAAGACCTCAAGGCCTGAATCCACCACGCGCTCGATGGCCGCAGGTTCTCCATCGAAGTCAGGCGTCAGGGCTTCCACGACCACGTCGGGCGTGCGCGCCTTGATCGCTTGAATACAGCTTGCGTAGTGGGCCGCGCCGCCATCGTCCAGATCGTCCCGGTCCACCGAAGTGAGAACGATATAGCGAAGTCCCATCAACTCGACGGACTTGGCGGTGTTCTCGGGCTCTTCCGCGTCCAGCCAGCCTTTCGGGTTGCCTGTATCCACGGCGCAGAAACGGCATGCCCGAGTGCAGACCGAACCCATCAGCATGATGGTAGCCGTCCCGTTGCTCCAGCATTCGCCCATGTTGGGACAGTGAGACTCCGCGCACACCGTGCTCAATCGGTGGGTGGCGACGTTTTTCTTGACCGCTTCGAATCGCTCGCCCGCAGGAATCTGTGCGCGTAGCCATTTGGGTTTGCGCTCGAGGGATGGGGCTTGCGGCTGTTCCTTGCGCTGCTTCATCCCATCTTTGATCACCGTGGTGCCGCGTTCGTTACGAAACTTCTCGCCGCTGGGCACACGCTGTGTGGGGGTATTGCTCATAGAAAAGCGCCTCTCTACTGTGCAACGGGCTACATCGAAAAACACCCAGGCCGCGCATGGCCAGCCACCGGCGTTTTTCAAGTACGCAGTATCTACGTTCAACAAGACATGTGTTCAATAAGACGTAGGTAGTAGTTCCAATGTAACATATTTGCCCGGGGGCAAAACAGCGTATTCAGGCCGGAGAATCGAGGTTAGGGAGTTGACAGAAACGGCAGGCAGGAGACGCCGTGACTAGGCAGCGGAGTGGCCAGCATCTGGAAATAGCGACGATATTCGCTCAGGTGTTCCCGGGTAAAGCGCAAGAAAAGCTCCGCCACCGGCGACAGGAAATGATCGCGGCGGTTGACTGCACACCAGGCCCGGCGAATGGGAAAATGAGGGAGCGCAAGGCTTGCAAGCAACTGGTGTTCAAGCTCGAGCTTGACCGCCATGCGGGGTAATACTCCCACCCCCAGGTGCGCCATGACGCCTTGTTTGATCGCCTCGTTGGAGCCGAGCTCGATGCGGTGGGCAAGCCCCACTTCCTGGTCTGCAGCCAGTTGCTCGAAAGCGTTACGCACACCGGAACCCGGCTCGCGCATCAATATATAGTGGCGAGCGAAGTCGTTGAGCGTAGGGGCGTGCAACTCCAGCAGCGGGTGGCGGGGCCAGACCACGGGGATGAGCTCATTCTCCAGCAACGGCATGACTGACAGGCCATCGTCCTCGGGCACCATGGCCATGATGACGACATCGTCGCGCTGCTCGACCAGACGCTCCAGTGCCTGGCCTCGGTTGCACACTTTCAGGCGTATGGTGACATCGGGATAGTGAGCGCGAAAACGAGCAAGCAGATAAGGCACCACGTACTGGGCTGACGAGACCGCGGCCAGGTTAAGCTCGCCTTTGATGGTGCCGTTCAGATCGGAGAGATTCATCTGAAGCCTGGCGAGCTGGCCGATGATTTCCCGGGTGGAAACGGCCAGCGTGTCGGCGGCCGGCAGGGTGTAAAGCGTTTTGCCCGCATACTTGAAAAGCGATTCGCCAAGGGCGTGTTCCAGTTGGCGAATCTGCAGGCTGACCGCTGGCTGTGTCAGACCGAGCTGCTCGGCGGCGCGAGAGTAGGAACGCTTTTGATAGACCGCCTGGAAGACCTGAAGCTGGCGAAAGGTAAGGCGATTGAGCAGGCTGGGTGACGTCATGTAAACCCCTCAATTCATTAAGATGTCGGCTTTTGACAATGTGAAGCAGGCGGCGCAGTAAGATGTGAAATGCTACCACCAATAGGGGGCGGCGTCTTTATCGGTACTTCTTTATCGACGGCCTGACAGGTTTGGCCTAGACTATATTGCATTGCAGCATCCCGTGTTGCCTGGATGAGCGTCTTGTATCAATCCATTGGGAGAACCCATGAGCTTTCTCGCTAATCCCTTTCTGCCGGGCCGCTGGTTGAACGTCGACACTCAGCGCACGCAGGACAGCTTTACCTTACCCGGTCAAGAAGCCTTGACCAGCATGATGGACCCGTTCGGTTTTGGCCGGGCCGCCGCCAGTTACTGGCGCGACAGCGTGGAGCGCAGCATTCTCTACTGGGACGTGATGCGCGAGCGTGGCAATCAGTACCTTGAGCACATGGAGCAGACCAAGCCCAACGTGCTGGGGTTCAAGACCGAAGTGCTGCTGGATGGGCGAACGTTGAAGCAGCCCACCAACTATGAATTACTGCGCGTGCTGCCCCCCGAAGGTACTCAGGTCGATCCCAAGAAGCGGCCCTTTGTCGTGGTCGACCCGCGCGCGGGCCATGGGCCCGGCATCGGGGGCTTCAAACCCGACAGCGAACTGGGCGTGGCCCTGAAGGCGGGGCATCCTTGCTACTTCATCGGCTTTTTACCCTACCCGGAACCCGGTCAGACGGTTGAAGACGTGGTCGAGGCGGAAGTGGCCTTCCTGCGCCATGTGATATCGCTTCATCCGGATATCACCGAAAAACCCATGGTGGTCGGCAACTGTCAGGCGGGCTGGCAATTGATGATGGCCGCCGCTTTGGAGCCCGACGTTTTCGGCCCCATCTTGATTGCCGGCGCACCACTCTCTTACTGGGCCGGCGAGCACGGCAAGGCGCCGATGCGCTATACCGGCGGCATGTCCGGGGGAAGCTGGATCACGGCGCTGACAAGTGATCTGGGTAACGGCCAGTTCGACGGGGCGTGGCTCGTACAAAACTTCGAGCGTCTGAACCCGGCCAATACCTACTGGAAAAAACAGTATCACCTGTACGCCAATGTGGACACCGAATCCCCGCGCTACTTGGAGTTCGAACGCTGGTGGGGCGGTCATGTGATTCTCGGTGGTGAAGAGATCCAG
Organism: Vreelandella xerophytica; assembly: GCF_968048975.1. Next base: position 1,439,402 of record NZ_OZ309106.1, read on the forward strand.
TACATCGTCGATAATCTGTTCGTCGGCAACCGGCTCTCTACCGCGCAACTGGTGACCCGAGATGGTCGGCGAATCGATCTTCGCAACCTGCGCTCGCCGGTGGTGGTGTTCTGTTCCCGAGGCGACGACATTACACCGCCTCCTCAGGCGCTTGGCTGGATACGCGATCTTTACGAAGGCGAAGAGGACATCATCGCCAACGAGCAGACCATCATCTACTGCATGCACGATACCACCGGGCACCTGGGCATTTTCGTTTCCGGCAGCGTCTCGCGTAAGGAGCATTCCGAATTCACCGCCAATATGGATTACATCGACGTCATGCCGCCAGGGCTCTACGAGACGACGATTTCCCATGCCAGTGATCGTGAAGACGCCGAACTCATCGAGCGCGATTATCTTCTGGAGTTCAAGTCGAGAAACTTTGAAGAGTTGGATGTAGAAGTACAGCATCGTCCCGAGGATGACCGGCGCTTTGCTACCGTGGCACGCATTTCCGAAATCAACCTGGGCTTTTACCGGCTCTACCTGCAGCCCTTGATTCGCGCGGCGATCACGCCGGAGTCGGCTCGTTTCATGCGTCGAATGCATCCGATCCGTCTGGGCTACCGGCTGATGTCGGACCGTAATCCGATGACGGTATTTCTGCCCATGATGGCCGACGCGGTGCGCCAGAATCGTACCGAGGTGAGTGAAGACAATATTTTCAAGACCTTCGAGTCCTTCGCTTCGGATCAGATCGTCGATGGCTTGAACGCCTTTCGCGACATGCGTGACAGCACCACCGAAAAGATGTTCATGGCCATTTACGGCCAGCCACAGCTGCAGGCGGCGGTAGGACTCTATGGCGACGCCCATGTGCATCGCCGCCGGCCCGGGGCTGAGCCCGAACATCTTCGCTTTATCGAGCACCGCAAGGAAGAGCTTCGTGAGAAGATCAAGCAGGGCGGGCCAATCGAGGCGGTGGTTCGTTCGATCATCTACGTATTGGGTGGTGCCCCGGCCACAGATGAGCGTAACTTCAAGCGCCTGCGGGCCTCGCGTGCGGAACTCGAGCCGCGAGTCACGCTCAACGAGTTCAAGCGCGTGGTGCGCGAGCAGTTCTTCATTCTCAAGCTTGACCGGGATAATGCGCTCGATTCGATACCGCAGCTGCTGGAAGGCGAAAGCAACCAGGCGCTCGATGAGCATGTGCAGCATCTTGCTCAGGTATTTGCTGCCAGTGGCGAGCTGAGTGCCCGGGGGGCAGAGCGCTTTGATGAGGTGAAGGCTCTGTTCGGCAAGGCTCGCCGCCCGGAGCGCGATGTTTCTTCAAAGCCGGCTGTCGATGAGCCTGAAGCACGTGCCTTGGCAGACCAGTCAGGCGTGTCCGGCGATGAACAGCGGCCCGCGGCCAAACCCGCCAAGCCCGCGGCTTCAAATGCCAAGGGGGCTGGGAAGGGCAAGTCGGGCGCCGATGCTGCGCAGGCCTCGGCTTCGCCAGCGGGCAAGCCGGATGACGTCAAGCCGGCTGCGACGCAGTCCAAACCTGCCGTGGCGTCCAAGGATTCGGCGAAGACGGAAGATTTGGCGCAGTCCAAGGGGGGGACCAAAACGGAAGGCTCAGCGCAGCCCAAGGATTTGACGCAGCCCAAAAAGGCGCCGGCTTCCCAGGCTACGACGGCGTCCAGCAGTGGGAGCGAAGCCCAGGGCGCCAAGCCATCCAAGGGCGCGGCAGAGCCCACGGGGGCAGCCAAGACCAAAGGTGCGACGCCCCAGAGTGCCAAGCCCGAAGGCTCTCAGGGAAGCGACACTAAAGGGAGCGTTGTCAAGCGTTCCACGGTTACGCGCAAGCCCCGGACCAAGCGCTGAACATGGCATGAAGGCCCGGCCCTGGCGCCGGTTCTCTCTGACGCCCCCGGCATTGCCGGGGGCGTTTTGTTTGTTTTGGTGCTTTGGGTTGCCGAGTGTCAGGCGGCAGTCTAGTGTCTAGCTACCTTGCAACAAAATTTGCAAAGCCGAACATACGCCCCTACTTATAAAGTACGCCTGGTTTTATAAAGTACACTTGGTTCTCGTCGGGCTACTGGCGCTGGAGTAAGGGCTGGGGTAGGGTAGGCGCATTTTTCACACCGCCGACACGTTTTTAACGCGGTACGTATTCAGAGCGTAGGCTTTAAAGCTCAAGCAACAGGAAGTGGAGCACTATGGGCAAGTCACTGGTCATCGTCGAGTCGCCCGCCAAGGCGAAGACGATCAATAAATATCTCGGCGACGATTTTATCGTCAAGTCGAGCGTGGGCCATATACGTGACCTACCGACCAGCGGCTCGGGTAAGGCAGCCGCCGATCCGAAAGAGCGTGCTCGCCAGGCTGCGGCTACGCGCAAGCTCTCACCGGATGAGAAAGCAGCGTATAAAAAGCGCAAGGCCCAGGATCAGCTGATCCGACGCATGGGAATCGATCCGGCCAACGGGTGGCAGGCGCAGTATGAAATTCTGCCCGGTAAAGAGAAAGTGGTGGCGGAGCTTAAAAAGCTCGCGGAAAAGGCGGACGCCGTTTATCTGGCAACGGACTTGGACCGCGAAGGGGAAGCCATTGCCTGGCACCTGCGCGAAACCATTGGCGGGGACGATACGCGCTACAAGCGCGTGGTGTTCAATGAAATTACCAAGAATGCCATTCAGGACGCGTTCAAGGCCCCGGGTTCCTTGAACATTCCCCGGGTGGAAGCGCAGCAGGCGCGGCGCTTTCTGGACCGGGTAGTGGGCTTCATGCTTTCGCCGCTTTTATGGGCAAAAATAGCGCGTGGCCTTTCGGCGGGGCGTGTACAGTCGGTAGCGGTACGCCTGATTGTCGAGCGTGAGCGCGATATCCGTGCCTTCATTCCTGAAGAGTTCTGGGACGTTCATGCCGATCTGGTATCGCCGGACGGTGAGCCGGTACGCTTCACCCTGGCGCGCCAGGATGGCCAGGCGTTTCGTCCAACGTCGGAAAAAGAGACGTTTTCGCGCATTGAAGCGCTGCGCGGTGCCTCGCTTGCGATCACCAATCGCGAAGATAAACCGACCAGCTCCAAGCCCACCGCCCCCTTCATTACGTCCACGCTTCAACAGGCGGCAAGCGGGCGGCTTGGTTATTCGGTGAAAAAGACCATGACCATGGCCCAGCGTCTTTACGAGGCGGGCTATATCACTTACATGCGTACCGACTCCACCAACCTTTCCAAGGATGCGGTGGAGAGTGCGCGTGATTATATTGAAAGTGAATTCGGCAAACGCTATCTGCCGGAGTCTCCCAATCGCTATTCGAGCAAGGAGAGCGCGCAAGAGGCGCACGAAGCGATCCGGCCTTCCAACGTGGAACGCAAGGCGAGCGACCTGGCCGGTATGGAGCGCGACGCCGAGCGCCTTTACGAGTTGATCTGGCGCCAGTTCGTGGCCTGTCAGATGGTGCCGGCACAATATCTTTCCAGCACCTTGAGCGTGGAAGTGAGCGGCTATGATTTGCGGGCAAAAGGGCGCGTACTGAAGTTCGATGGCTATACCCGGGTGATGAAACCTGCCGGCAAGAATGAAGATCAAAGCCTTCCGGATCTTCCCATCGATACCCCCATGGCGCTTGAAAAGCTCGACCCTCAACAGCATTTTACCAAGCCCCCCGCCCGGTATACCGAGGCGAGTCTGGTAAAGGAGCTCGAGAAGCAGGGTATCGGGCGTCCTTCAACCTACGCCGCGATCATTTCGACCATCCAGGACCGGGGTTATGTGAAGCTGGAAAGCCGGCGCTTTTATGCCGAAAAGCTTGGCGATATCGTCACAGAGCGCTTGAAGGAGTCATTTCCGGATCTGATGGATTTCTCCTTCACCGCGCGCATGGAGGACAGCCTCGACGAAGTGGCCGAAGGCGAGCGCAACTGGCAGGCGCTTCTGGACAGCTTCTACAGCGAATTTCGCCAGGAGCTGAGCAAGGCCGAAAGCGAAGAGGGAATGCGGCCCAACCAGCCCGTACCCACGGATATCGACTGCCCGGCCTGTGGCCGCAAGATGCAGATTCGCACCGCCTCGACCGGTGTCTTTCTGGGCTGTAGCGGCTATAACCTGCCGCCCAAGGAGCGCTGCAAGACGACCATCGACCTGATTCCCGGCGATGAAGTAGTGGCGGATGACGCTGGTGAAGAGGCGGAAACCGATGCGCTTCGCGCCAAGCGGCGCTGTGAGAAGTGCGGTACGGCGATGGATAGCTATCTGATCGATGAAACGCGCAAGCTGCATATCTGTGGCAACAGCCCGGATTGCGACGGCTACGCCGTGGAGCACGGCAAGTTCAAGATCAAGGGCTACGATGGACCGCTCATCGAGTGCGACAAGTGCGGCTCGGACATGCAGCTCAAATCCGGTCGTTTCGGCAAGTACTTCGGCTGCACCAACAGCGAATGCAGCAATACCCGCAAACTCTTGAAAAGCGGCGAGGTGGCACCTCCCAAGATGGACCCCATTCCGATGCCGGAGCTTGCCTGTCAGAAAGTGGACGATCACTACGTGCTGCGCGACGGGGCGAGCGGGCTTTTCCTGGCTGCCAGCAAATTTCCCAAGAACCGCGAGACGCGCCCGCCCCTGGTCAAGGAGTTGAAGGCACACCGGGACGAGCTGCCGGAAAAGTATCACTTCATTCTCAAGGCGCCCAGCGAAGACCCGGATGGTCGGCCGACGCAGATTCGCTATTCGCGCAAGAATAAAGAGCAGTACGTGATGACCGATGAAGAGGGCAAGGCCACCGGCTGGAAGGCAACCTTTGAAGGCGGTAAATGGCACGTGGAGGACAAGCGCAAGTGATGGCTCGTGCGCGCACCAATCAGTTGCTCTACCAGGCAGAGCTCTTGATCCAGACGCCCGTCCAGGACGACGAGCAGGCTGTTGCCCGGCAGATGGCAATCGAGGAGGGCGCCTTGGCGCTCTTTGAACTCGCGCTGAATTCCTTTCTGGACGAGGTGACCGAGCATGCTCGTCTGGATACCCACCTCTGGCAGGTACTCCTGGCCCCGGACGGCCCGGAAGTGGCCGAGCTTACCCGCCTGCGCGATCTGGCAGGGCAGCCCGAGAGCTGGCTTCACTGGCTGGTGGGCAAGCTTTTAAAACTGCATGGTGATGAAGGAGCGGCCAGACGGCCGGTACACAATCCGGCCATGATCGCGCTGGAAGGTGAAGCACCGCTGGCGCAGGCACTCACCCATCAGCTTCAGGCGGCCAAACGGGAAATGGCTGCGCTGCGTGAGACTAGCCAGGAGTGGTAGCCTGATCGCCGGTTTTCGAAACTTTTCTCTACCCAGCTGCCCTGAAAGGCGTAGTTGGTGAGTGTCAGCTGTCAGCGTTGTCATTGATGACAACGACCGATCATGCGGAAAGATTCGATACACCACCACCAGGTCAAGGGCTTGAGGACATGGGCCCAGGACCCTCATGAGCACTAGTGGCTCCTGGCGATAGCCCAGCAGCTTTTTCACGGTCGGGCACTGACAGCGGCGGCGGCAATAGGGTATAAACGTGCCAAGCCATCAATACCTGTCGGCCAGTAGTTCCGGCCTGTACCGAGAATTGTCAGATGCCTGTAAACCGCCGTCGCTTTTTAGCACTTGCCATGGGCTGGCCTGCCGTGGCCGGTGCGACTGTCTCTTCTCCTGTGAGCGAGTATCAGCCCAGTGATCTCGTGGAAACGCTGCTCAGTCGGGCGGCGGTGCCACGCCATAGCAATGAACTCTGGGTGTTGATCGACGATAAAGAAGGCGTGTTGAGCATTTTTCGCGGAAACGCCCTGATCGAGCGTTTCACGCCGATTTCACGGGGTACCGGTGGTGCGAGGACCCATCGCGTACGAGGGGACAGCACAACGCCGCTGGGCGAGTTTCGAATTTACCGGTTCAATCGCGAAAGTCGGTGGCGTATTTTTATCGGTATCGATTATCCTACGCCCCCTCATGCCCGAATGGCGCTCGAGAAAGGCATTTATTCCCAGGCCGATTACGAGGCCTACTTCGATGAGTACCGCCGCTACGGTTACCCGCCGCAGAATACCGCACTGGGGGGGGCTATCGGCATACACGGCATTGGTTCATCCGACCCGGACATTCATGGGCGCTATCACTGGACCCAGGGGTGTGTGGCGGTGAACAATGAACAAATCGATCGTATTGCGTCGCTTGTAGATGTTGGCACTCGCGTCGTGATCCGCTAGTATGGCCGTGATGCATAAGGAAGTTCGCGGTTTTAAAAAGGTGGCTATAGACAAGCGTTGTGGTCTAATATAAAACAGCGTTTGACTTGAACGTTAAGACGTAAGTCATTGGCGTTAGTCACTGAAAAAGAACCTGCACCGCAGGTAGACAAAACTAAGCTAACCTTCTAGCCTTACGTTTTGTTATGCCTTCAACGTAGTACCCAAGGAAGACTCAAGGAGAACATTATGACTATCAAGACTGCTCTGAAAATGACCGCTGCTGCTGCTTCTCTGGCCGTTCTGGCTGGCTGTGCTTCTACCAGCGCTCTTGAAGAAGTTCGCATGACTGCTGAATCTGCCCAGGCTGACGCTGCAGAAGCTCGCAGCATGGCTTCACAGGCTCTGAACACTGCTAACCAGGCTCAGCGCGATGCGCAAGCTGCTCTGCAGATGACCGAGCAAAGCCGTGAAGAAATGAGCCGTCAGTTCCAGCGCTCCATGCAGAAGTAATTCTGCATGGACCACTGAGCATTCTATAGCTCAGCGGTCTGCGTAAGGTGTAAAAAACCCCGCCTGGTGCGGGGTTTTTTTATGGCCGGCTGTCGATCAAGACCGGTTCATGGTGACTATCGCAAGCTGGTACCCAGGCTGAGACGATAGTCACCAAGTCTTTCTGGCGTCTCTTTCAGGCGTCGCCGTCGTTTTCGATGGCGGCACTAAGCTCCACTTCCTCGAAAATCCCCTGACGCTGAGAGGGGGCTTGTTCTGCCGGAGATTCGGCTTCCATGGCGGGCGCCTGGGGGCCATAAAGCGCTACGAAGCGGCCATTGGGCGATTCCACTGCGTGCTTCACCTGGGCGTAATCCACATTGACGTCGTCGCCGGTCAGCGCTTCAACGCGCTCGATGGCATTGAGGAGTGGTTCAAAATCGCCCACGTTCTCCTCGAGCTGCGGGTAGGACTGTACAAAGAGCGTGCCATCAGCGCCCCAGCCCGCCTTGAACGGCGCATCCATCAGGTTCACCTGCGTGCCGCTTGGAAGCCGCTCGTAAAGGGATTCGATGTCTTCTGGGTACATGCGGATACAGCCGCGGCTGGCCCGCATGCCTACGCCGTCCGGGCGGTTGGTGCCGTGGATCAGGTAGCTTGGCATGGCCAGCAGGATCGCGTGACGGCCCAGGGGATTGTCCGGACCGGCGGGCACTACCTCGGGGGCCGGTTCGCCGCGTTCGGCGGCTTCACGACGCATGGAGGAGGGAGGGGACCACGCCGGATCCTTCACCTTCACGGTCGTGCGGGTCATGCCCACCGGAGTCGCGAACTCTTCGCGGCCCACGCTGACCGGGTAGGTCTCGACGATACCCGGATTATCCGCCGGGTAGTAGTAAAGACGCAGCTCGGACAGATTCACCACCACACCCTCTCGGGGGGCCGGTGGGAGAATGTACTGAGCCGGTATTACCACCTCAGTGCCTTCACCGGGTACCCACAGGCTGACCTCCGGGTTGGCCATGCGAATTTCTTCATAGCCGATATTGTGACGTCTTGCGATATCGATCAGGGTTTCATCGTGATCCTGCACCTTCACGGTGTAGTAATCGCCGATGATGTCACCCTCTTCCGGCAGACGAAAATGCCCCCGGGGCAGTTCGCGCTGCTCGGCAATCTGATCGGCGCTGGCAATGGCGTCGCCTTCCAGGGTGGGTGTGGCATTGGATGCCTGTTCGTCGGCATTCTGTGCGTAAACTGGCCCGGTCAAGCTGGCAGCTAACAGCACTGCCAAGCTGGTGGGCCCCCAAAGGCTGAAGGTGCGTCGTATAGTCATGGTTGTTCCTGTTGAGTTAATCCACCGCTAAATCGCGTCTTGATTCGAGCCAGTCCGCTTATATAGGCAGCTTGGATCCAAGTTTGCCCCAAGGTTCATGCCGCCGCTACTTTTTGATTCAGCAGGCCCAGCAGGTTTTCGACGATTTCGAAGCGCTGCTCGGTTTTTTCCATCTCGAATTCAAACCTCAAGGTGTCGGAGCCATCCAGCCGGTAGTGGTTGGGTGAGGTCTGAATCAATTTTACCAGCGTCAGCGGGTCCACTTGAGTGTCGCTTGCAAAAAGAATCCGTCCACGGCTGCTGGAAGCCTCGATGCGTGCAATTCCCAAGGGCTCGGCCCGGTGACGCAGCCTGGTTTGACGTATCAGATTCTTGAGCGCATCCGGCAACAGCCCGAAGCGGTCGATCAGTTCCACCTGAAGCTCCTTGAGCTCGGCGTCGTCCTGGGTATTGGCAATGCGCTTATACATGACTAAGCGCTGCTGTACATCATGAATATAGTCATTGGGGATCAATGCGGGTAGGTTTAAGCTGATTTCGAGCCCTGTATTGAACGGCGCATCGATATTGGGCGTCTTGCCTGCCCGTATGGCCTTCACCGCACGATCGAGCATTTCCATATAAAGCGAGTAGCCGATGGTTTCCATCTGGCCGCTTTGTTCATCACCCAGAAGTTCGCCCGCCCCGCGGATTTCCATGTCATGGCTTGCGAGCTGGAAGCCGGCACCCAGGTCATCGGAGGCGCTGATGGCTTCAAGGCGTTTCACCGCATCGCGGGTCATGGCCTTGGGCGGCGGCGTCAGCAGATAGGCATAGGCCTGGTGATGGCTTCGTCCTACGCGTCCGCGCAGCTGATGCAACTGGGCGAGGCCGAACTTGTCCGCGCGCTCGATCAAGATGGTATTGGCGCTGGGTACGTCGATACCGGTCTCGATGATCGTGGAGCATACCAGTACGTTGAATCGACGGTGGTAGAAATCCGACATCACCCGTTCAAGGCTTCGTTCGGGCAGCTGGCCGTGTGCCACGCCAACGCGTGCCTCGGGAACCAGCTCGCGGATCTGCTCGGCGGTATTCTCGATGGTCTTCACTTCGTTGTGCAGAAAGTACACCTGACCACCACGCAGGATCTCCCGTAAAAGCGCCTCCTTGACCAGGCTTTCATTGCGCTGCTGCACGAAGGTCTTGACCGAAAGACGGCGAGCCGGTGGCGTGGCAATGATGGAGAGATCGCGAATGCCGCTCATGGCCATGTTCAGCGTGCGCGGAATCGGAGTGGCGGTGAGGGTCAGAATGTCGATCTCGGCGCGCAGGGTCTTGAGCTTCTCTTTCTGGGCCACGCCGAAACGATGCTCCTCATCGATGATCAAAAGCCCCATCTTGGGCAATTCGACGCTCTTGGAGAGAAGCTTATGGGTGCCGATGACGATGTCGGCCTGCCCCTCCTTGATGTTTTCAAGGGTCTTGGTCATCTCCTTGCCGCTGGTGAAACGCGAAATCAGGCTGATGTTCACGGCGGTGTCGGCAAAGCGGTCGCGGAAGTTTTCAAAGTGCTGACGAGCAAGCAGGGTGGTGGGTACCAGCACCACCACCTGGCGCTCGGACTGCACGGCCAGAAAGGCCGCGCGCATGGCGACTTCGGTCTTGCCGAAGCCCACGTCGCCGCACACCACCCGATCCATGGGCTGAGGGGACACCATATCGCCGATCACCGCTTCGATCGCGGCCTTCTGATCCGGCGTCTCTTCAAAGGGGAAGCTTCCGGCAAAGCGGCTGTACTCTTCGTCCGGCGTGGCGTACACGGTGCCTTTCTGAGCTTCACGGCGGGCATAGATATCCAGAAGCTCGGCGGCGGTGTCACGGATTTTCTCGGCGGCCTTGCGCCGCGCCTTCTCCCACTGATCCGATCCCAGTTTGTTGAGCGGGGCGTGCTCGTCATCGGCACCGTTGTAGCGCGAGATCAGATGAAGGCTGTCCACCGGCACATAGAGTTTGGCGCCATCTGCGTAGGCCAGCGCCAGAAACTCGTTGGCCTGGCCACCGGCTTCCAGCGCCTCGAGCCCCAGGTAGCGTCCCACGCCGTGGGCCTGGTGAACGACCGGCGCACCTTCCTTGAGCTCGGACAGATGGCGGACGGCCAGCTCGTTGTCGTCGGTCGCCTTCTCCTGGCGGCGGCTTTGGCGGACCACATCGCCAAAGAGTTCGGTTTCGCTGATTACTGCCACGCTGGGCTTGGTAAGCCACAGGCCGCTGCTTACCAGGCTCTCGGTAATGGCCGCTCGGTCGTCGTTTTCCAGAAACGCGCTGAAGCTCTCCACGTGGGGAAGCTTGATATGCAGCGGCGCTAAGAGCTCTTCCAGCGCCTCCCGGCGACCACGGGATTCCGCCACGAACAGCACGCGGGTGTCGGGGTGGCCGGTCAGGAAATTGGTCAATGCGCCAAGGGGTTCTTTTGCCCGGGCATTGATCGCAAGCGTCGGCAGCGCCTGGGCGTCGGGGGTGTGGGCGTGGCGATGAGGCGTCTGTTCGCTGACAAGCTCAAGGCGCGGACGCTCTTTCACGGCCGAGAAAACCTCGTTCACCGGGATGAAGGCACGGTGAGGCGGCAGGAGCGGCCGGGTCGGATCCACGCCGAGATTCTCGAAGCGTGACTCGATGGATTGCCAGTGCTGCTCGGCGGCTTCGAATACGCCGGGAAGTAGCGCGACCCGCGTGTCGGGGGTGACGTGTTCGAAAAGCGAGGCCGTCTGTTCGAAAAACAGCGGCAGATAGTGTTCGAGCCCGGGGGAAGGGATCGCCTTGAGCGCGTCGTTGTAAAGCGGGCACTGACGCGGGTCGACGTCGAAAAGCGTCTCGAACTGTTCGCGAAAACAGGCAATGGCGCTGCGGCTCAGCGAGTATTCGTGGGCGGGGAGAAGCTCGATCTTGTCGACTTTTTCCGTGGAGCGCTGATTGGCCGGGTCGAAATGGCGCAGCGTGTCGATTTCCTCATCGAAGAGGTCGATGCGAATCGGCTCATCCATGCCCATGGCGAAAAGGTCGATGATTGCGCCACGCATGGCGTATTCACCCGGCTCATACACCGTTTCCACTGCCCGATATCCGGCTCGAGACAACGACTCGCGAAAGCTCTCGCGCTCGAGAGTGGCACCCGCTTCAAGCGTCAACACGCGCCCGGCAATGTAATCCACCGGTGGCAGTCGCTGCATGAGGGTGTTGATGGGCACCAGGACGATACCTTTCACGCCATCCTGGAGCAGCTTGAGCGTGCGCAGCCGGGTGGACACGATATCTTGATGGGGCGAGAAACTGTCGTAGGGCAGCGTTTCCCAGTCCGGAAAGGGGAGAACGGGCACGCGGCTATAGAACGACAGATCCTGCTCCAGACGCTGGGCGCTGGCCGTGCTGGGAGTGATGACCAGCAAGGGAGCCGTGTTGGCGATCCGGGCGAGGGTAAGCGCCGTGGCACTGCCCGACGGCGACGTCAGGTAGAGCGTATCGCGTATCCCTTGGGGTTCGGGCGGGTCGAGCAGAGAGAAAGAGGCCATAGTCAGAGTATCTTGCGCTTGAACAAAAGCTGAATCATACACGATACGCCCCGCCAATTAGAGGGGCGCACGTCCGCGCCTAACCGGTTTTCGCGTTTGTAGTCAAATGGGTGTTTCTGTAATACCCCTACACGGTGTGCGACTATCCTTTGATTGCGACCTTGATGTAAGGCCCGGATAATACGCGCTGATTACTGTCCATCAGGTCAATCATCCATCACGCCAAACCATGCAAAGGGGCCGCACGTGAGTCAGCCAACGCTCGAGAACGTTTTTCAACAGTGGCAAAGCGACGAAGCGCTTGCCGAGCAGATGATTCCGCTGGTCGGCCAGCTTTACCGTCAGAACAATGTCGTCGCGACGATGTTCGGACGTTCGCTGATCAAGCGCTCGGTGATCCGGATCCTCAAGGACCACCGCTTCGTGCGCAAGATCGAAGGCACCGAGCTTTCGGTTGAAGACACCTACCCGATCGTCAAGGCGATGTGCGAGCTGAACCTGGCTCCGGCGCATGTGGATATCGGTAAGCTGGCGGTCAATTTCAAGCGTCAGGGCGGTGGGGACCTCGACGCGTTTCTAGCGCGCGAGCTGAGTGACATCATCGATGGCTACCAGCACGGCGCGAGTACCGGCGAGCCCCAGGACGTGGTGCTTTACGGCTTTGGCCGTATCGGCCGGCTGCTTGCACGGGTGCTGGTGGAAAAAGCCGGCGGCGGCAATCTCTTGCGCCTTCGGGCCATCGTGGTGCGCGGCCGCGGTGATATCGCCAAGGACCTGGAAAAACGTGCAAGTCTTCTGCGTCGCGATTCGGTTCACGGCCCCTTCGATGGCAGCATCTCCGTTGATGCCGAGGCGCGGACCTTGACGGTGAACGGTAACGTGGTTCAGGTCATCTACGCCGATTCACCGAGCGAAGTCGACTACACCGCCTATGGTATCGATAACGCCGTGGTGGTGGATAACACGGGTATCTGGCGTGATGAAGCCGGCCTTGGCCAGCATCTGGAGTGCAAGGGCGCGGCCAAGGCGCTTTTGACGGCGCCGGGCAAGGGCGATATCAAGAACATCGTGTTTGGCATCAATCATACCTCGATCGGCAAGGAGGATCGCATCGTCTCGGCGGCCTCGTGCACTACCAACGCCATCGTGCCGGTGCTCAAGGTGCTCAACGACGAATACGGGGTCAAGACCGGCCACGTCGAAACCGTTCACGCCTATACCAATGACCAGAACCTGATCGACAATTACCACAAGGGGGATCGTCGCGGTCGCAGTGCAGCGCTCAACATGGTGCTGACCGAAACCGGTGCGGCAAAGGCGGTAGCCAAGGCACTGCCGGAGCTTGAGGGCAAGCTCACCGGCAACGCCATTCGCGTACCCACGCCCAATGTCTCCATGGCGATTTTGAACCTGACTCTTGAAAAAGAGACCGATCGCGCTGCGCTGAACGACTATCTGCGTCGTATGTCAATCGACTCCGCCTACCAAAAGCAGATCGATTTCGTCGACTCGCCCGAGGTGGTGTCCTCGGATTTCGTGGGCAACCGCCACGCCGGCATCGTGGATGCCAAGGCAACGATCGCCAACGGCAATCACGCCGTGGTGTACATGTGGTACGACAACGAATTCGGCTATAGCTGCCAGGTCATTCGCATTCTTCAGCACATGTCCAACGTCGAGTTTTTGAAACTGCCCCGTTCATGAAGGCTGATTCAGAGCCGCCGCGTGCAACGCGCCATGTCGCATATCCATGAATGACGCCACCGGGAGGTGGCGTTTTTTCATGGAACAGGTAAGCCAATGTAAGTGGATATATCACTTTACGAGTCCGTCGGGGATGTGGTCATTGGCCGCGCTTATCTTTATAATGCGGTAGATTTTTCGGGGTGGTTCAAGCTTGCTTGGGCCTGACTGGTAACGATCTGACAGAAAACAATAATTCACTGGGCAGAAAATAAGCATTCGAACCCCTTACCTTCGTATATCCGATCCATCAACTGGGCGAGACTATGATCGAAGTCAAAAAAGGCCTGGATCTCCCCATCACGGGAGCGCCTGAGCAGCGTATTGACGATGCGCGGCCTGTGCGCCATGTGGCAATCCTGGGTACCGACTACGTTGGCATGAAGCCAACCATGGAAGTTCAGGAAGGGGACAAGGTCAAACTGGGCCAGCTGCTTTTCACCGACAAGAAGATTGAAGGCGTGCGTTTTACAGCGCCCGCCGGCGGTGAAGTAGTGGCTATCAACCGTGGCGAAAAACGACGCCTGCTCTCGGTGGTCATTAAAGTCGACGAAGATGAAGAAGCGGTGACATTCGCCTCTCACGATCGTTCTTCTTTAGCTCAACTCGAGCGACAGCTGGTTGTCGACCAACTGGTCGAATCCGGGCTCTGGACGGCACTGCGTACACGTCCTTTCTCGCGTACGCCAATGATAGACAGCAAGCCTGCCGATATTTTCGTGACGGCTGTGGATACTCATCCGCTGAGTGCCGATCCGGCTGTCATCATCAATGAAGATGCCCAAGCGTTTGAAGATGGCCTCAAGGTGCTAACACGCCTGACCGAGGGCAACGTCTTCCTGTGCACGGGGGCTGATGCCAGCATTCCCGGTGGGGACATCGACGGTGTCAAGGCCGAAAGCTTCGCCGGCCCGCATCCTTCCGGTCTGGTAGGCACGCATATTCACTACCTTTCGCCCGTGGCCTTGCACAAGAAAGTCTGGCATATCGGTTATCAGGACGTCATGGCATTTGGCAAGCTCTTCACCGAAGGCAGGCTGAGTACCCAGCGTATCGTGGCGATCGGCGGCCCGCGCGCCGAGAATCCCCGGCTTGTACGTACCCGCCTGGGTGCCTGCATCGGGGAGTTCATGGTCAACGAAGTCGTGAAACCTGAAGATACGCGTGTGATTTCAGGCTCGGTATTCGCGGGCACCACGGCAACAGGTAAGCTGGCTTATCTGGGCCGCTTCAGCAATCAGATCAGCTTGCTTGAAGAGGGCAACAAGCGAGCGCTGCTGGGCTGGCTGTCGCTGGGGGCGGATCGCCACTCGGTGCTGGGGATCTATCTTTCCCGTATCAAGGGGCTGCGCAATTACGCACCCACTACCTCGACCAATGGCTCTGAACGTGCCATGGTGCCGGTAGGGTCCTACGAGACGGTCATGCCCCTGGATATCCTGCCGACGCAGCTGCTGCGTTCGTTGATCGTGGGCGACATCGAGGCTGCCATGCAACTTGGGTGTCTCGAGCTGGACGAAGAGGATCTGGCGCTATGTACTTACGTTTGCCCGGGTAAATACGAGTACGGACCTATCCTGCGTGACAATCTCACCATGATCGAGAAAGAGGCCTGATGATGGGTATTCGACAAACACTCGATAACCTCGAGCCGCATTTCGTCAAAGATGGCAAGTACGCAAAGTTCTACCCGCTTTACGAAGCGGTAGACACGATTTTCTACTCGCCGCCCAGTGTGGCCAAGACAACTGCTCACGTGCGTGATGGTATCGACCTCAAGCGCATCATGATCACCGTCTGGCTCTGCACTTATCCAGCCATGTTCTTCGGCATGTGGAATGCCGGCTGGCAGGCAAACGTGGCGATCGATGCAGGTTATGCCTCCATGGGAGGCTGGCGCGAAGCCATTCTGGCAACGCTTGCCGGTGGGCATGACTCATCCAGCCTCTGGTCCAACTTCCTGCTGGGGGCCACGTACTTCCTGCCTATTTACCTGGTCACCTTCGTGGTCGGTGGTTTCTGGGAAGTGCTGTTTGCCGTCAAGCGTGGCCACGAAGTCAACGAAGGCTTCTTCGTGACCTCGGTGCTCTACGCGTTGATCCTGCCCGCGACCATCCCGCTTTGGCAGGTGGCCTTGGGTATCACCTTTGGCGTCGTGATCGGCAAGGAAATTTTTGGCGGTACCGGCAAGAACTTCTTGAACCCCGCGCTGACCGGCCGTGCCTTTCTCTACTTTGCCTATCCGGCGCAGATCTCCGGCGATGCCGTCTGGGTGGCGGCTGATGGTTATACCGGTGCGACCGCGCTCTCCGTGGCCTTCCAGGATGGCATGGGCACACTTACCAGCACCTTCAGCTGGTGGGACGCCTTCCTGGGTTATGTACCCGGGTCGGTAGGTGAGGTGTCGACGCTTGCCATACTGATCGGTGCGCTGGTACTGCTCTATACACGGATTGCCTCGTTTCGAATCATGCTGGGCGTGTTTCTGGGTATGGTGGCCGCCAGTACGGTGTTCAACCTGATTGGCTCGGACACCAATCCCATGTTCGACATGCCGTGGTACTGGCACTTCGTGATCGGCGGGTTTGCGTTTGGTATGGTGTTCATGGCGACCGATCCGGTCTCTGCTTCGATGACCAACCAGGGTCGTCTGATTTTCGGTGCGTTGATCGGTGTGCTGACGGTGCTGATCCGTGTGGTCAACCCGGCCTTCCCGGAAGGCATCATGCTGGCCATTCTGTTCGCCAACCTGTTTGCACCGTTGATTGACTACTTCTTCGTCCAGGCCAACATCAAACGCCGCGTCAAGCGTACAAGCGTACCGGCTGAGGAGACCGCCTAATGGCTGAAAGTAACAACACCGTCATCATGGCAAAGAGTAACAACTCCATTAAGAAGATTCTGATCGTGGCGTTTTCGCTATGTATCGTTTGTTCGGTGATTGTCTCTACCGCGGCCGTGGCCCTGCGTCCTACACAGCAGCTCAACCAGGAGCTGGATCGTAAAACCAACATCTTGAACGTGGCCAGGCTTTATGAGCCGGGCATGGATGTCGAGCAGGCTTTCAGCGAGCAGATCACCGGGCGCGTGGTCGAGCTTGAAACCGGCGAATACACCGACGAGTTCGATGCCGACGAGTACGACGGTTTCGAAGCGGCGCGCGATCCGGCTACCGGTCGTACGCTCTCGGGCGATCGCGATATCGCGGGCCTTTCGCGGGTGGAAAACTACGCCACCGTCTATCTGGTCGGCGATCCCGATGACCCGGAGCAGATCGTTCTACCGATTCGTGGCCAGGGCCTTTGGGGCCGTATGCGAGGCTTTCTGTCAGTGGAAGGTGATGGCAATACCATCGTGAGTATCACCTACTTCGAGCACAGCGAAACGCCCGGACTCGGCGCTGAAGTAAACAACCCGCGCTGGCAGGCTCAGTGGGAAGGTAAAGAGATCTACGATGAAGAGGGTGACCTCTCACCGGCGATCCACCTGACCAAGGGGGGCGCCAGCAACGAGCACGAGGTGGATTCGCTTTCCGGTGCCACGCTGACCAGTAACGGCGTGACCAACATGCTGCAGTTCTGGCTCAGCGAAGAAGGGTTTGGCCCTTATCTGGCCACGTTCCGCGGCGATACCGAACCGGAAGACGCCGAAGATACCGACACCGACTTCAACGACGTTGAGGGGGCTTGATCATGGCGGATTTAAATGCAAAAGGCGTGCTGGTCGCGCCAATATTCCAGAATAACCCCATTGCGCTGCAGATCCTGGGGATCTGTTCGGCGCTGGCGGTCACCACCAGCATGAGCGTATCGCTGGTCATGGCGCTGGCGGTTATTTTTGTAACCTCTTTTTCGAATCTGTTCGTATCCTTGATACGTAACCATATTCCTTCCGCAATTCGTATCATCGTGCAGATGACCATCATCGCGTCGCTGGTCATCGTGGTGGATCAGATCCTCAAGGCCTACGCTTACGAGATGTCCAAGCAGCTGTCGGTCTTCGTGGGCCTGATCATTACCAACTGCATCGTGATGGGTCGCGCTGAAGGCTTTGCCATGTCCAACACCCCGGGCATGTCGTTTCTGGATGGTATCGGCAATGGTCTGGGCTACGGCTTTGTACTGATTGTGGTTGGTTTCTTCCGCGAACTTCTCGGTGCGGGCAGCGTGTTTGGTTTCACCATACTGCCCACCGTTCAGGATGGTGGCTGGTACATCTCCAACGGGCTGCTGCTGCTGCCGCCTTCCGCCTTCTTTATCATTGGTCTGTTGATCTGGGTGCTTCGCTCGATCAATCCCGAGCAGGTGGAAGCGAACGAGTTCAAGATGAAGGAAAACACCAAGCCGAAGGAGGCCGTTTAACATGGAACACTATATAAGCCTTTTCGTGGCTGCGGTCTTCGTCGAGAACATGGCACTTGCCTTCTTCCTGGGCATGTGTACGTTCCTGGCGGTATCCAAGAAGGTGTCTTCCGCCATCGGTCTGGGTATTGCGGTTATCGTCGTGCTGACGGTCACCGTGCCGGTGAACAACCTGGTGTTCACCTACCTGCTGCAGGAAGGCGCGCTGACCTGGACAGGGATCGAAGGTGCCGAGAACATCGATCTGTCGTTTCTGGGCCTGCTTTCCTATATCGGTGTCATCGCGGCGCTGGTACAGATCATGGAAATGTTCCTTGATAAGTACGTCCCGTCGCTTTACAACGCGCTGGGTGTTTTCCTGCCCTTGATTACCGTCAACTGCGCAATCCTCGGTGGCGTGCTGTTCATGGTGGAGCGTAGCTACACCTTCGGTGAATCCGTAGTGTACGGTTTCGGTGCCGGTACAGGCTGGGCGCTGGCGATTGCAGCCCTGGCAGGTATCCGCGAGAAGCTAAAGTACAGCGATGTACCGGGTGGCCTGCAAGGGCTCGGCATCACGTTCATCACCGTTGGCTTGATGTCTCTGGGCTTTATGTCCTTTTCTGGCATTCAGCTTTAATCGGCCGGTTTTCTCGGCAGCTCGGGCTGCCGGGATAGAGAAACCTTCAGCAATAGGAAACCGATATGGTTGATACAACTATCATCTTGCTCGGTGTTGTCATGTTCACGATCATCGTCATCAGCTTGACGGTGATCATTCTGGCAGCGCGCAGCAAGCTCGTGAGTAGCGGGGACGTGACCATCGAGGTCAATCACGACCCCGAGAATACTCTGAAGACTCAGGCCGGCGGTAAGCTTCTGAACACGTTGGCGGCCAACGGTATTTTCCTCTCGTCCGCCTGCGGTGGCGGCGGTTCCTGCGCTCAGTGCAAGTGTCGTGTCGAAGAGGGCGGTGGTTCGATCCTGCCCACTGAAGAGTCGCACTTCACCATGCGCGAGAAAAAGGAAGGCTGGCGCCTTTCCTGTCAGGTACCCGTCAAGCAGGACATGAAGATCGAAGTGCCTGAAGAGGTATTCGGCGTCAAGAAATGGGAGTGTGAGGTTACCGCCAACCCGAACGTCGCTACCTTCATCAAGGAGCTGAACCTAAAGCTCCCCGAAGGCGAAGAAGTGGCCTTCCGTGCCGGCGGCTATGTGCAGCTGGTTGCACCGCCTTACGATATCAAGTTCTCGGATTTTGAAATCGAGGAGGAGTACCGCGGCGATTGGGAAACATTCAACCTGTTCGATGTTTCCCACAAGAACAACGAAGAAGTGATTCGCGCCTATTCCATGGCGAACTACCCGGAAGAGAAGGGGCTTCTCAAGTTCAACATTCGTATCGCCACGCCACCGCCCAAGTCGGATCACCCGCCCGGGTTGATGTCGACCTACGTCTTCAGCCTGAAAAAAGGCGACAAGGTCGAAGTGATGGGCCCCTTTGGTGAGTTCTTTGCCAAGGATACCGACGCCGAGATGATCTTCGTCGGCGGTGGTGCCGGCATGGCGCCCATGCGTAGCCATATCTTCGATCAGCTCAAGCGTTTGAAGACCGATCGCAAGATCTCGTTCTGGTACGGTGCGCGCTCCTGGCGCGAGACCTTCTACAACGAAGAGTACGACCAACTAGCCGAGGAATTTCCCAACTTCGAATGGCATCTGGCGCTTTCCGACCCGCAGCCGGAAGACAACTGGGAAGGCCCGACCGGATTCATCCACAACGTGCTGTATGAAAACTATCTAAAGGACCATCCGGCGCCTGAAGACTGCGAGTATTACATGTGCGGGCCGCCCATGATGAACGCCTCCGTGATCAAGCTCCTGCTGGATATGGGTGTCGAGCCTGAAAACATCATGCTGGATGATTTTGGTGGTTAAGAGGTAAACCCTCGCTCAACGGGGCTAGCATGGTGCTAGCCCCGTTCATTTAAGCGCAGGCCGTACTGCCTGATTATATCGAGCACTCTCGGGTATAATGACGCCGTACACCCTTTGTTTGAATTTGATTTTAATCCGATAGGGGCACTTTCAGGACGCGCTGCTGTCCTGAGGCAAGACGATAACGTCATAGGAGGCACGAATGGCTATTTGGCTACTGGTATTTGGTTTCATGGCATTCATCATGACGGCCATGGCGGTTGGCGTTCTGGTCGGACGTAAACCGATCGCCGGTTCCTGCGGCGGACTCAATCAGATTGGCATGAAAGATGGCTGCGATATCTGTGGCGGCAAGGACAAGGTATGCGAAGAAGAGAATCGCAAGCAGGGCACTTTGCGCCGGGCAAGCGATGAAAGCCGTGGTGCGGACCTGGGCTATAACGCCGTACGTCGCTAACCATCGCTTTTACATGCGATGTCTTGCATGCGCTTTCTTTACATACTGGGCCGTCATCTGAGAAGTCTTCATGAGCAGCAAAAGGCGGCGCACGTGACGTGACAGGGTAAGCGCGAGTGCTCAAGAGGCGCTCGCGACAACGGGGACGAGGAGACGCAGCAGTATGGCGGTTCATAATTATGATGTGGTAGTGATTGGCACAGGCCCTGCCGGTGAAAGCGCGGCGATCAACGCGGCCAAGAACGGCCAGCGGGTAGCGATCATCGAGAAGCAGCCTCAGGTAGGGGGCAACTGTACCCACTGGGGCACGATTCCTTCCAAGGCGCTACGCCATCAGGTCAAGCAGATCATGGCGTTCAATACCAACCGCATGTTCCGCGATATCGGCGAGCCTCGCATGTTCTCCTTCCCTAGAGTGATGGAGCGCTCCCGGGATACCATCGACCGACAGGTCGAGATGCGCACCACGTTCTATGCGCGTAACCGAATCGATCTCTTTCACGGTACCGCGCGTTTCAAGGACGAACACACTTTACTGGTACGTGATCGTCACGAAGGCACCGAAGAGCTGGTCGCCAAGCGCATAGTGATCGCCACCGGTTCGCGCCCTTACCGTCCTGCCGATATCAACTTTCGACACCCGCGCATCTACTGCTCGGATACTATCCTGAGCCTTTCCCATACGCCGCGCACTCTGGTCATTTTCGGTGCCGGTGTCATCGGCTGCGAGTATGCATCGATCTTCTCGGGTCTGGGCATCAAGGTAGACCTGATCAACAGCCGCGATAGCCTGCTGTCGTTTCTGGATGACGAGATCAGCGATGCGCTCTCCTATCATCTACGCAAGCACGGCGTGCTGGTGCGTCATAACGAAGAGTATGACCGCGTCGAGGGTGATGAATCCGGCGTCATCGTCTATCTGAAATCCGGCAAGAAGATTCGCGCGGACGCCTTTTTATGGGCGAATGGTCGAACCGGTAATACCGATAGCCTGGGGCTTGAAAACATCGGCCTGAAAGCCAACGGCCGTGGTCAATTGAGCGTGGATGATCACTACCGCACCGAAATCCCGCACATCTACGCGGCAGGCGATGTGATCGGTTGGCCCAGCCTTGCCAGCGCGGCTTATGATCAAGGGTTGAACTCCTGTAACGAGCTGCTCGATAAAGAATATCGCTTCGTGACCGATATCCCCACGGGGATTTACTCGATTCCGGAAATCAGCTCATTCGGACGTAACGAGCGTGAGCTGACCGAGGCGAAGGTTCCTTACGAAGTCGGCAAGGCGTTTTTCAAGGATACCGCCAGAGCGCAGATCACGGGCGATACCGTGGGCATGCTGAAGATCCTGTTCCATCAGGACACGCTGGAAATTCTCGGCATTCACTGCTTTGGCGACCAGGCCTCCGAAATTCTGCATATCGGACAAGCGATCATGCAACAGGAAGGGGAGGCCAACACGCTTCGCTATTTCGTGAATACGACCTTCAACTATCCCACCATGGCTGAAGCCTACCGAGTGGCGGCGCAAAATGGTTTGAACCGCGTTTTCTGAGGTAAAAGCATGGTTTCAAGCCTTCAGGAAAAATCAAAAAGGGCCCAGAGGGGCCCTTTTTGACATGTCTTAATCCCCTAGAAGCTCAAGCGCCCGGTCCTGCCAGGGGCCTTCGCGGGCGGCGGCCTGGGCCAGCGCATTCCGGGACGCTTCGGTTTCGCCATTCTGAGCAAGCAGCAGGCCCAGGTTGAGCCAGGCCGCGCCCAGGTCTGGATCACTCTGTGTGGCGGCCTCAAAGGCGCGCTGGGCAGCGCTGGGCTGGTTATCGGCATAAAGGGCATTGCCCAGGGCGAACTGGGCCAGCGCATTGCCAGGATGACGCTCGACCAGCGCTTGCCAGCTCCTCAGGGCAGCGACCGGGCCGTGCAGCGTCTCATAGGCGCTGATGGCCTCCACCGCGCTGCGTGCCGACACGTTGGCGGCAAGCTCCCCCGGCGCCTTGACTACAAATCCCCAACGATCGCTGCGCGCCCAGGTTGCGTCGAAGCGGCTAAACGACACCGTGTGCCGCTCGATTTCGCCGCTTCGCAGCACCAGTTGCTCACCGGGCAGGTCATAGCCGATCGCCACCGCGTAGTGCCATAGCGGGTAGATGGGAAGCGATAGATTCTGCATCACCACTACCGGCTCCCCTGCATCCAAGTGTGCAAGCAGCGTATCCATGGTCGGGCGTATGGGGTAGGCGATCAGGTCGTGGCGGCGAGCGGTTGCCAACATTTCCGGTTGCAGGCTGCCCTCGCGCCCGGGCAAATATACCTGGCTGATCAGCTCGTCGAGAGTGGTGTCCTGGCCTTGATAGCTGAGCACCATGGCAAGACTTGCCGGGCCGCACTGATACTCGGTTTGCGCAAAGAAGGGCACGTCAGTAAGCTCTACCTCGGGAGTGATGCTCTGGTAGGTGCTTTCGAGCAGAACCGGACTACGCGCGCAGCCGGTAAGCCATAAGGCCAGCATGAAAACGCCCGCTAAGCGGGCGTCGTCTAAAAAGCGGCTCATCGGCTGCGCCTAGCGGGTGAACGGGTAGACATCGGTCAAACCGAGAATGTCGGTAATCAACAAGATGATGAACACCGCAAACAGCGCACCGACCACGCCGCTGGCACCGGCGGGCAGCTCGTCAAGACGCTCGGCCATCTGCTGGGCTTCGGTGTCGCTCAACGCTGCGACACGCGCCTGAACGTCGACCGGGTCGACGCCCTGATTCAAGAGCGCCTGCTGTACATCCCCGCGGGCAAGAACATCGTTGATACGCTGGCGCTCGGCGCCTGCCTGGTCGCTGGCAAGAACCGACTGGGTCGAAATCAGGGCATTGGATGAGGCGTCGACGGAGGCCATGGCTGGCAGGCTGGTGACGACAAGCGCCATTATCAACAGAGCAGAAATAGAGGCACGCAGGTTTTTCATCGTCTTCAATCCTTGGACAGTTGCGCAAAGCGCTTTTTTAATTCGAAACAAACCTCGAGTCCTGTTCAGTGGCGGCAGAAAGGACTTGCCGCCGACCGGTTAGATACCGATACGATAGGTCCACGGGGTTTCGGCGAGTATACCTTTCGCGCCGGACATCGTCATCGCCAAATCGTGCAGCCCCGGCCAAAGCGGCACACTCGAGGCGCCTTTCACCGCCAAATCGAGGCGTTGGGACATCAAGAGCAACTTGTGCAGGCGCTTCATGGGCAGACGGCTGATCGCCTTTTGATATGCCGGCCGGCGCTTGTCGAAGATCATGGGCTTTTGCGTCTTGCAGGCATGCTCGAAGCTTTGACCCTGATCGAGATGCTGGTGAAGCGACAAGAGCGTACGCAGTTCGCGGGTGAGTGCCCAAAGCACGATGGGCGCCTCCACGCCTTCGCTCCTGAGCCCGGTAACGATCCTGGAAACCCGCTGGGGCTCGCCTTTCAGGCAGGCATCCGCCAGGTTGAAGACGTCGAAACGCGAGCTTTCCTCCACGCCGGCGGCGATGCTGTCCACGTTGAGGCGGGTACCTTGAGGGTGTATCAGCGCAAGCTTCTGGAGTTCCTGGTCGGCGGCGAGAAGATTGCCCTCGGTGCGCTCGCCCAGCAGGCGAGCGGCATCCAGGTCGATCTGCACACCGTGTAGCGCGGCACGGTCGCGAAGCCAGTAACCCAGCCGTGAAACGTCCACCGGCCATACCGGAACAAAAAGCCCCTGCTTGTCCAGGGCCTTGAACCAGGCGCTTTTCTGCTGCTTGGCATCGAGCTTGCCCATGCTGATCAGAAGCACATCGTCGCTGTCATCCATCAGCTCGGCGTACTGGGCCAGTGCCTTGCTGCCTTCCTGGCCCAGTTTTTGAGTACCCAGGCGAAGCTCCAGCAGCTTGTTCGTGGCGAACAGTGACAGATTGCTTGCGGTCTCCAGAAGCCGGCCCCAGGCGAAGTTGGGCTCGACGTCGAGCACTTCACGCTCCTCGATGCCGGCCTGCCGCGCGGCCTGCCGCACGGCATCGCAGGCATCGCGATGCTGCAGCGGCTCTTCGCCGGCAACGATCACGACCTTGGGCAGCTTCTTGGCAAGCTGGGCGGGAAGCTGGTCGGCGAAGACCTTCAAGGCGGCGCCTCGAGGGTGCCCAGGCGCTCGATGATGCGTCGGACGAGCTGGTGCGTCAGTGTCTGGTTCGCCTCTTCAAAGAGCGTCTCGCGGTTCAAGAGGTCATCGTCATTGACGCGTATGCGCGTGCTGGTGGTAATGACCGCGTTATTGAGAGCATAGGCGCCGGTCTCGCGCTGCTGTACCGATACCGAGACACTCATGGTCAGCTCATGCTCACGACTGGCGCGACCATCGCTGCCCAGCGGACGATTGTCCACCGCGGGCGTACCCAGCGTTACCTGCCAGGGCGCGCCGGGGGCCACCACGGTGCCTTGCCGGGACAGGCGGTTTTCAAGTTCCTGGGCCAGCGGCGTGGCCGTGGCCCCCTCGATCGACAGCGGGGGCAGCGTCGGGATTGAATCCGCCCGGCGCAGCCGAAAGCCGCATCCGCTCAACAGCGCCGCCGACGCGGCGACGCTACCCAGTTTTAGTAAATGCCGCCGTGTTAACCGGTAAGGGGTATTCATCCGCCCACCACGATATTGACCAGCTTACCCGGGACAACGATGACCTTACGCACCGTCTTGCCCTCCAGGTGGCGCTGCACGTTGTCGTTCTCCATCGCCAGTTGCTCGACAGAGGCCTTGTCCGCATTGGCCGGTACCTCGATGCGCGCGCGCAGCTTGCCGTTGACCTGCACCACCAGCTCCAGGCTATCGCGGGTCAGCGCCGACTCATCAACCCCCGGCCAGCTTGCGTCGATCGCCGGTTCCTGATGGCCCAGCTCCTGCCACAATTGATGGCAGACATGGGGCGTGATGGGTGCCAGCACCAGCACGCAGGCTTCAAGCGCTTCGCGCACGACCGCTCCGCTCTGGGCCGAGTCATCGTCGAACTTGGCAACGGCGTTGGAGAGTTCCATCACTGCCGCGATGGCCGTATTGAAGGTAGTGCGACGACCAATGTCGTCACTGGCTTTCTTGATGGTCTCGTGGGTCTTGCGGCGAAGTGCCTTTTGGCTGTCGTTGAGTGCTTCAAGGTCAAGGCTCGCCGGCTCGCCACTGTCGAGATGATCGCTGACCTGTCGCCAGATCCGCTTCAAGAAGCGATGAGCACCTTCCACTCCGGAATCTGACCACTCTAGGGACTGCTCCGGCGGGGCGGCGAACATCATGAACAGGCGTACTGTATCGGCGCCGAATTTATCGATCATTGATTGCGGGTCGACGCCGTTGTTTTTCGACTTGGACATCTTCTCGATGCCGCCCATCTCGACCGGCTGTCCATCGCTCAGCAGTAGGGCACTCACCGGGCGGCCTTTTTCATCCCGGGTCACTTCCACATCCGCCGGGTTGAACCACTGCTTGCCGCCGTTATCCATGGGCCGATAAAAGGTTTCCGCAATCACCATGCCCTGGGTCAGAAGCTGCTGGAATGGCTCGTCACTTTCTACCAGGCCGAAATCGCGCATCAGCTTGTGGAAGAAGCGGGCGTAGAGCAGGTGCAAGATCGCGTGCTCGATCCCGCCGATGTAGAGATCCACCGGCAACCAGTAGTTGGCCCGCTCGTCGAGCATGGCGTCGTGGTTGTCCGCACAGCAAAAGCGCGCGAAGTACCAGGAGGACTCCATGAAGGTATCGAAGGTGTCTGTTTCGCGGGTCCAGCCGTCGCCCAGATCGGAAAATGCCGGCATTTTCTTGAGCGGCGAACCCGAGGCGTCCACGGTGACTTCCATGGGCAACGCCACCGGCAGCTCATCATCGGTGAGCGGCACGGTCTGGCCTTCGGGGCCGTATTTGACCGGAATCGGCGCGCCCCAGTAGCGCTGACGGGCCACGCCCCAATCGCGCAGACGGAAGTTGGTCTTGGTCTCGCCCCGGCCAAGTTCGGTAAGCCTTGCCGCAATGGCGTCGAAGGCCGCCTCGAACTCAAGGCCGTCGAACTCGCCGGAGTTGATGAGCTTGCCGTGCTCGACAAAGGCCGCCTGGCTGAGATCCGGCGTCTGGCCGTTTGCATCGGCAACCACGGGCTTGATGTCTACGCCGTACTTGGTGGCAAACTCCCAGTCGCGCTGGTCGTGGGCCGGCACGGCCATCACCGCGCCGGTGCCGAATTCCATGAGTACGAAGTTGGCCACGAAAACCGGCACTCTGTCGCCGGTCAGCGGGTGAACCGCCATGTGTCCGGTGGCCATGCCCAGCTTTTCCCTGGTGGCCATTTCCGCTTCCGACGTGCCGCCCTTGGCGCACTCCTCACAAAATGCCGCCAGGTCGCTGTTCTGCTTTGCGGCCTCTTTGGCCAACGGATGGCCGGCGGCCACGGCCACGTAGGTCACGCCCATCAGTGTATCCGGGCGGGTGGTGTAGACCGCCAGCGGCTCGGCCTTGCTGCCATCCGCCGCTTCGATATCAAAGCTCAGCTCCACGCCCCTGGATTTGCCGATCCAGTTACGCTGCATGGTCTTGACCTGTTCAGGCCATTCGACCTTGTCCAGATCATGCAAGAGCTCATCGGCGTAGTCGGTAATCTTCAAGAACCACAGCGGAATCTCCTTGCGCTCGACAAGTGCCCCGGAGCGCCAGCCGCGACCGTCGATGACCTGCTCGTTGGCAAGCACGGTCTGATCCACCGGGTCCCAGTTGACCGTGGACATCTTCTTGTAGACCAGGCCTTTATCGACGAGCTTGGTGAAGAACCACTGCTCCCAGCGGTAGTAGCTCGAATCACACGTGGCGAATTCGCGACTCCAGTCGTAGGCAAACCCCAGCGCCTTGAGCTGATTGCGCATGTAGTCGATGTTCTGGTAGGTCCATTCGGCAGGCGGCACCTGGTTCTGAATGGCGGCGTTTTCCGCCGGCATGCCGAAGGCGTCCCAGCCCATGGGCTGCATGACATTCTTGCCCTGCATTCGATGAAAGCGCGAGACCACATCACCAATGGTGTAGTTGCGCACGTGGCCCATGTGGAGCTTACCGCTGGGGTAGGGGAACATGGAGAGGCAGTAGAACTTTTCGCGGTTGGCGTCCTCTATCGCTTTAAAGCACTGGTTCTTGTCCCAGTACTGCTGGGCGTCACGTTCAATCTCACGAGGGCTATAGTGTGCATCCATCGGTTTTATCAATGCCTTGGCGTAATTCGCCCGAAGCGGGCGCAGTATGAATGATAATGACAGCTGTCAGATAAGTAGAGTCGATTGTATCCTATGCTGATGTAACCTTGAACGGTTAGCCGCTGATAGCAAAGCGTGGTTTTGAAAAAGGAGTGCAACCATGGAACAACAAGACGACCACCGTTTACGCGAAGGCTACGAACGCCTGCTTGAGCGCATGAAGGGGGGCGCCAACGAACTCACCTGGGATAACCTGCAAAAGGACCTGGATGACGCCGTTGCCTTCGAGTCCGAATTCGAAGAGTACACCAAGGATGAGCTGGCGCTGTTGCGTGCCTGGGTCGAACGCGATCTCAAGGACATGCGCTATTACATGGCCGATACCGGCAAGCAGGTCGCCCAGTGGCTGGGCATCGATGTTGATGGGCTGTCCCGGCGTGTGGTCGAGTCGCTTCTATCGATTGCCGATCGCAGCGTGGTCGAGCGCGAGCGCTTCGAAGATGATCTGGAAGCGGCGCGGGCGGATTACTGCGAAGGCGAAATGGCAGCCCCTGGCCTCATGGCCTGCGTGCATTGCGACGCCCAGGTGATGCTCGAGCGCGTGGCGCGCCTGGAACCCTGCCACGATTGCGGTCACCGCTACTTCTACCGGTTTCCCAGCAAGATCATCGAAACCTAGGCGCTCACATGCCCGATGCCTGCGATCGCGCCCAGTGAAAGCAGGCTCATGATACCCGCGTACATCAGGTTGTCGCGCATCATCTGATAACCGTTCACCCCGTAGCGTCCCTGCAGTGAAAGATTGATTCCCGAGAGCGGCCCGACGCTGGTACCTACCGCCCATCCACTGAGCGCGACAAAGGCAAACAGTGTCTGTTCGTTGGGGGCGAGATTGAGCACGGACGCGAGCACTGACACCCCGATAATCGGATGAAGCCCCGCCAGTGCGCTAAGCAGAATGGCGGCAAAACTTGCCATGGCCTGGCCGGTGGCGAAGCGCTCGAAAAGCGTCCACTCCTCGCCGGCTGCGGCGTTGACCAGGGCCGAAAGTCCGATGGTCAAGAGCCCCGCGGCCAGAAAAAGCGAGATTTCCCCGCGCATGGCAGGCAGACGGTCAAAGGTGTGCTGACGAATCCGCTTCAGGGTAAACACCGGCCCGGCGCGTAGGTTGGCGGCAACCGCCACACCGGGAATCAAGAAGGTGATGATACTGACGATCGTCAGCGCCGGGGTGAGCCAGAAATGAAAGAGCATGACTCCGGCCGCCATGCCCAATGGCATGAAGAGACTGCGAGGGGAGAGCGAAAAACCATCGGTGTCGCTCAAGTCGAACCGCCGACGAAGCTCCAGCGTGGTGATCAGCCCCGAGAGCATGGCAATGGGAAATCCTACCAGGGCGATCTGGGCGTACTGGACCTCGGGTGCGAGGGCAATCACCACCCCCATGGAGGCGAAAAATGGCGACCACAAGGCGGCGCTGGAGAGCCCGCGGTTGAGCGCCAGGTACTGGGGGGTAGTCAGCGGCGCACGACGCGCGATTCGATCGCCCACCATGAAAATGGTGGAAAGGTTCAGAATCGTGCCCAGGAAATGAACGCCCAGCCAGGTACGCAGGATGCCACCGCTGCCGGTCAGCCGTTTACCTGAGGCAGGCTTGTTGCCTTGGCGGCCCACCAGCGAGATAAAGCTCACCCCGATCAGCATGGCCACGACAAACACGTTGCCTTCCAGTATCCGCGTCCATTCGACGGCTGCGCCATAGATGAACCGCGCCGCCAGTAGCATCAGTGCACCGATGCCAATCAATACCCCGGCCTGTGCGCGAGAACGCTTGGGGATGTCTTTCCAGAGCAGAAGCACGGCCACCCACAGCAAATAGCTCACGGTCTGAGTGGTTTCAAACCAGCCAGTAAACCCTGCCATTTGAGCGATGAGCCCCAGAAGCGCGAGCGCCCCTGCCAAGCGCCGTCGAGAAGAGGTCCGATCCATACGCAATCCTTTTGTCATGGATTAGCAGGCTAATAGGGTTGATGAGAGAAGGCTAGTGATCTCGCGGGTAACTGCGCGGTACTGTGGTCGCCCCTGTCTAACAAGGAACTTAAACCTCGATGTCACTTCAAAGTGAATACGTATGTTACTCTTAGACTAATGTATATTTATCATAAAATCATAATCTTATACGAGGATGAAGCGTTCATTAAAAAGCTAATGTTGAATACGTATGCATAGTGAATTAAAACTGTCAGGGTGACTTGATCAGGCAAAGCCTCGAGGCGTACCTGAGTTAACTAGCAGCAAAAATAATTACAGCCAGGAGTACTCATGAATCGTTATAAAACTGTTTCGTTCCGTACTGCCACGTTAGCGGGTTCTATCGTGTTGAGCGCATCGATGAGTGTCAACGCTCAAACCGAACGCGTAATCGATGTAAGCCTTCCCTTGGGCCCTGAATCACAACAGGGAATTGGTGTATTAAAATTCGGTGAAGAGCTTGAAAGACTTTCGCAAGGGCGCCTGACGATTGAGCCTCACTACAATAACGCTCTAGGCGCGGAACGAGAGGTTGTAGAGGGAATGGGGTTTGGAATTATCGATGCAGGTATTACTTCTACGGGCCCTATGGGCGGGTTCGCAGATCCTTTCATGCTCTTCGATCTGCCCTATATTTTTGAAAATCATGAACATGCCTATGCGTTTCTTGATAGCGAGTACGGTGAGGAGCTTGCTCAAGTTGCAGAAGACCAGATGAACGTGAAATTTTTGGCATGGATGGAAAATGGTTTTCGTCATAATACCAATTCAGTCCGTGAAATTAACCATCCTGACGATCTTCAAGGGATAAATCACCGCACCCAGGAAAGTCGCGTACAAGTAGACACGTGGGAAGCCCTGGGTGCCAACGCCACACCCATGGCATGGACTGAGGTGTATACCGCCTTACAGCAAAACGTTATGCATAGTCAGGAAAATCCTCTGGCCACTATATACGACGTTAATTTTTACGAAGTTCAGGACTATCTTAATTTAACTCAGCACGTATATTCACCTGCCCCTTTGATGATGGGACTGGATCTATTCAACTCTTTTAGTGAAGAGGACCAATCTATCATTCTTGAGGCAGCACAAACTGCGCTTCCTGTACAACGAGAAACAAGTCAAGAGTTGGAAAAACGCTATCAGTTGCAGTTGGGTGAGCTTGGTATGACTGTAACAGAACCTGAGCTGGGCCCATTTCGTGAAGCAGTTCGCCCTGTTCTTGAACAGTGGTCTTCTGTCGTAGGTGAAGACCTGGTAGACGCCGCTATCAATTTCGATTATTGATCACACCATGGCATGCGGAAGTAATTATTACTTCCGCAGCTTAAGTTATACATGGGGCAATCATGAAGCCTTCTCTAATATTGATTAATAAAGTAATTGACCATTTCAATCGGGTCGTTGGCTGGGTATTAGCTCTCCTTTTAATCACGATGACGATACTGATTTTTTGGCAGGTCTTTGCTCGCTTCGTAGTGGGTAAACCTCTCTATTTTTCGGATGAGATAGCGCGCTTTGCGATGATCTGGCTAACGTTTATCGGGGCAGGCTATGCATATCGAAAGGGGACGCTAATATCTGTTGACCTACTGTTAGAATACGCTGGACATCGTCTGGGATGTATTTTGAGAGTAATAGTAGTGCTTTGTTCTGCTATTTTCGCAATTATTATTATCAAATATGGCTTTGATTTAGTCGGTCGAGTAGCCAACCAAACAGCACCCAGTACAAGGGTATCGATGATGTGGCCTTACATGGCCGTACCGCTCGGTGGCGTGGTTATATTGATAAATAGCATAGCACTTTTAATCGATGAGGCTCTCGGTCAATGGGCGCCGGATCAACCTGACGTTCAACCACCGGAGGTTACATAAATATGGCCCTTACGCTGTTTTTATTACTTCTGGGTTTTTTCTTTATAGGCGTTCCAATCGCTTTCTCTCTGGGGTTGGCATCAGCAGTGACCGTTTGGTATGGCGAAATGATGCCAATGCTCATAGTGACGCAGCAGTTGATTGGTTCGGTAAACTCTTTCCCATTGCTTGCTATTCCGTTTTTTATCCTGGCGGGTTTTTTAATGCAGCATGGCGGAATCTCTGAACGGTTAGTTAACTTCTCTAATACGCTAGTAGGAGGAATGACGGGGGGTCTTGCGATGGTGGCAATCGTTACATCCTTGTTTTTTGCCGCCATCTCGGGCTCGGGAGCCGCTACGACCGCCGCTATAGGGTCAATTTTAATACCGGCCATGATATCCAGAGGCTATCCCGGTGCTTATGCTGCCTCTAATCAGGCTGCCTCGGGTGCTCTAGGAGTTATTATTCCGCCGAGTATTCCATTGATACTTTATGCTATTGCAGCAAATGTTTCAGTAGGAGATATGTTTGTAGCGGGTATATTCCCCGGTGTTCTAGTAACAACCTCATTGCTTTTATTTGCATATATATTTGCTAGAAGAAATGGGATTGGTGGAAATCAAAAAAGCACTCTTAAAGAAGTTCTGCAAGCTGGGCGAAAAGCACTGTTAGCTATTTTAATGCCAGTCATTATTTTAGGAGGAATATATGGTGGGATTACTACTCCTACCGAGGCAGCTGTCATCGCGGTCGCTTATTCCTTTATCGTCGGTGTAATCGTTTACAGAGAAATAAAGATAAAAGATTTAATGCGCATCTTTCAAGATTCTGCAGTTACGAGCGCGATCGTCCTCAGCATTATTGCAGCAGCAGGGCTCTATGGTCGAATCTTGCAAAGCCTTCGTGTGCCTTCAATGGTGTCCGATTTCGTACTTTCAACTATCAGTAGCCCTATAACGTTTATCATTATGGCAAACATACTACTGCTGTTCGTAGGTATGTTTATCGAAGCGGCTGCGGCTATTCTAATATTCGTGCCAATTTTATTGCCTATAGCAATTAGCTTTGGCTTCGACCCCGTCCATTTTGGCATCATTATGGTTGTCAATTTAGCGATGGGGATGTTCACGCCGCCCGTTGGACTCAATTTATTTGTTGCTTCGCAAATTTCGAAAATCAGTGTTGCCAAACTGACCTGGTCTATTCTTCCCTTTGTTGCCATCGTGTTGGTCAATGTTCTTATCATTAGTGTTATCCCTGCACTTTCCACATGGCTTCCTTCACTTTAATACCTGAAAAAAGGAAATTTAAATGTCTGTTATCGATAGCCTTATACCCAAGGCAGGCTTGAGGGTGCTTGTCACCGCCGGTGCTAATGGCATCGGATTGGAAATTGCCACAGCATTCCTCGAAGCGGGTGCCCAGGTACACGTGTGCGATGTTGATGAAGCCGCATTAGCCAGACTTCCATCGAGTATCACTCATACTTTGGCTGACGTCAGTCAGGCCGACGAAGTTGCTCATCTCTTTGAGCAAGTAAAGCGGCTGGGTGGATTAGATGTTGTCGTCAATAATGCAGGGATTGCAGGGCCTACTTCTTCAGTTGAAGAAATTAGTGAGGATGAATGGGTCAAAACCATTGATATTAATTTAAACGGCCAGTACCGAGTTGCTTACCATGCAGCTGCACTATTACGCGAAAGCCAAGGGTTAATGATCAATCTTGCTTCAGTGGCTGGACGCCTGGGGTTTGCTTACCGTACTCCTTATGCGGCAAGCAAATGGGGAGTAGTGGGACTTACAAAAAGTTTGGCTTGTGAGCTGGGGCCAAACGGTGTTCGTGTAAATGCTATTCTTCCTGGCATCGTGCGTGGGCCCCGAATCGAAAAAGTGATCGAGCATCGAGCGGCTAAGCGTGGAATCAGTTACGAAGCGATGGAGCAGGAAAACCTCTCCAAGATATCCATGCGTAAAATGGTCGAGCCAAAGGATATTGCCGCCATGGCACTATTCTTGTCTGCACCAGGAGGAAGTAATATTTCTGGACAAGCTTTAAGTGTTTGCGCAAACGTCGAGACATTATAAATCGCATGTCTGAAGTGATGGCAAAGTATTAACCGGGGTTTAGTACGTAACGACTTCTTATGCCCCATCATGAGTAGTATAGCTGTATAGTATTTTGATGATATTATTCAGGTTTGTAAATTTTGTATAGACTTACTGTAAAGCGATGCCAGTTATTTGCCCGTAACAAAATCGAATAACGTGACACATTAAAAGTTAGCATTCCGTTGTTTCGAATATACGTTCTGAAAAATTAATACTCGGTAGTTAAGTGGTTAGCCACTTTGCTGGTAATTTCAACATCATTTATTTGATTCGAGGTCTTCATGGCTACAAAGCGTAAAGTTATTATCTCCTGCGCCGTTACCGGTGCCATCCATACACCTTCAATGTCACCTCACCTACCGGTGACGCCTGAAGAGATTACCGAGGCAAGTATTGCTGCAGCCGAAATGGGCGCAGCAATTTTGCATTTGCATGCTCGCGATCCAAACGATGGCAGGCCTACCCAGGATCCGGCTGTATTCGAAAAATTTTTACCGCAAATCAAATCGTCAACGAATGCCGTAATTAACTTGACGACCGGAGGGAGCCCGCATATGACCGTAGAGGAGCGCATGCGGCCTGCCATGCAGTTCAAGCCTGAGTTGGCATCCATGAATATGGGATCGATGAATTTCGGTCTATTTCCCATGTTGAATCGTTATTCCTCTTTCGAGCACGCTTGGGAACAAGAGCATTTGGAAAATAGCCGCGATCTCGTTTTTAAAAATACGTTTTCGGATATCGAGAAAGCCATGACGCTGGGAGCTGAAAACGGTACTCGCTTTGAGTGCGAGTGTTATGATATCGGCCATTTATACAATCTGCGTAACCTGGTCGATCGAGGCATAGTCGATGGAAGGGTGTTTATCCAGAGCGTCTTTGGTATCCTGGGGGGGATTGGGCCTCACCCTGAAGATGTCCTGCATATGCGGCGTACGGCAGATCGACTCTTTGGTAAAGGTTACGAGTGGTCCGTGTTGGGGGCAGGCAGTAGCCAAATGAAAATTGCAGCCCAATCTGCTTCCATGGGAGGGCATGTACGGGTTGGTCTTGAAGACTCATTGTGGCTTGAACCTGGCAAGCTTGCAGAAAATAATGCAAGCCAGGTAAAGCGCGTACGCGATATCTTGGAAGCCATGTCCTTTGATATTGCAACTCCAGATGAGGCGCGAGAAATGCTGGAGCTTAAAGGCGCTAATAAGGTTGATTTTTAGAAACGTTGGAAAAGCAAAGTAATTTAAAGTCAACAGAAATGACTCTGGTAGCGGGGTCATTTCAAAGCCAACCGTTAATTAAAATTTGCCATAAGTATGGCTATTAAAGTAGGCACAATGCGACGGAAAACCGTTACCTCTCGCGATGTCGCTCAACTGGCTGGGGTTTCTCAGTCAGTAGTGAGCCGAAGTTTTACGCCATCTGCCAGTGTGGCAGAAAAAACGCGAAAAAAAGTGATTGAAGCCGCGCAAAAGCTAGGTTATCGCCCTAATACCATTGCACGTTCGCTAATTACACGCTCAAGTCGCACCATCGCAGTAGTAACCTATAGCTTACAAAACCCATTCTATGCTTCGTTGCTTGAGAAGGCATCGCGTCTGCTGCAAGAACAGGGTTATCACCTCCTGATTATATTTGCACCGCAGGGTAATGGTGATTTTAGTGGCGTCATCGACGACCTTATTCGTAGTCAGGTCGAGGGTGTATTGATGCTCGCGGTTACACTTAATCAACGTCAAGCTCAGGAAATTGTAAATTTTGATATTCCTGTCGTTATCATTAATCGGACTATTGACTATCCCGGGGTTAGTCAGGTGGGTAGCGATAACTATAGAGGGGGGTACTGGGCAGGCCGCTATCTTGCAACACGAGGGCATCAGCGAATTGCTTATTTGGCTGGTATACCTGACTCTTCCACTAACTGTCAAAGAGAAGCCGGTTTTCATGCTGCATTAAAAGAAGAGGGTTTGACCTGCTTTGCTGTTGAGGTGGGTAATTACCAGTACGACGGTGCGTGTGATGCTGCAAGACGATTATTCTTTTCTGAAGAGCTGGTTAAACGGCCAGATGCAATTTTTGCGGCTAATGATTTGATGGCTATCGCTTTAATGGAAACATTGAGAAATGAATTGAATCTTCTTATACCTCAGGATGTCTCTGTCATTGGATTTGATGATATGACAATGGCTTCATGGCCCAGTCATTCACTGACTACACTACAGCAACCAGTTGAAAAAATGCTGCTTAAAGCTACCGAGCTTTTAATCAATCATATTAGTAATCCAGATGCTTTGCCAGAGCAGTTAGTGCTTCCCGTAACACCTAGAATTCGAATGAGTACACGCCGTTAATAAGTTATGTCATTTATATTCAATGGTGGTCCTCTATTTTATATTGCGTCGTGTAATGGGTTTTTCTAATGGTTTGTTTGTTATATATTCAAAGTCTGAGAGTAAAGGCCCAATTGAACTCATTATTTTAGGTTCTGTCTGAAAAGTCATAAATGTGACGCTATTCCTGTTCATTGAACAGGAAGCGATATGACAGGCCGTTACGAGCTTTCTGACCAACGTTGGCAGATGATTGAGGGCATCGTTTCTCCACCACAGACCATGGGACGCCCACGTAGTGGCGATCGCCATATACTCAACGGTATTTTCTGGATTCTCTGTTCGGGGGCACAGTGGCGCGATCTGCCGGAACGTTATAGTCCCTGGAAGCCCGTCTATCAGCGGTTTCTACAGTGGCGTGATGACGGCACGTTTGATCAGATACTGACCCATCTTCACCTTCGTTTACGTGAAGATGGCAACATGGATCTGGACACATGGATGGTCGATTCAACCTCCATCAGAGCCACCCGGTCGGCCAGCGGTGCCAGCAAAAAGGGGGATCGGTAGAACCCAGCGATCATGCGCTCGGCCGTAGTCGCGGTGGACTGACCACGAAGATACATATGGTGTGCGATCGCCATGGTTTTCCACTCGCCTTTTCTCTGTCGGCCGGACAGCGCGCCGATTCGATTTATCTGACGGAACTGCTGGAAAAGGTCCGACTGCCGGAGCGTTCTGGTCGACCTCGTAAACGGAGTCGTTACATCGTGGCAGACAAGGGGTACGACAGTGATGCGTTACGACGTGATTGCACGCGTTACGGCATGCGTCCGATCATCCCGCAGCGCCGTATGCATCGACGCCCGAAACCGGGTCTTCCTCATCAGTTTGGCTGGCTAAAGGAAAAACGTCGGCTCAATACCCGTTACGATAAGCTGGCCAGTAGCTTTAAAGCCATGGTGACGCTGGCCTGCATCGAGCGATGCATGAGAGCCGACTTTTCAGACAGAACCTAATACGTACCTGAACCTCTGGGGTTTTTATGACATCAGTATCTGAACATCGCGGTGCCTGCCTGTGTGGCAGCGTTAGCCTGGTAGCCCAGGTTAAAGATGAAAAGGTGGGAGCGTGTCATTGTGATACCTGTCGAAAGTGGGGCGGCGGCCCGCTGCTGGTGGCAGAGTGCGGCGCGGATGTAACGTTCGAAGGTACCGAGCATATCGCCACGTTCGATTCATCGGAATGGGCAGAGCGCGGTTTTTGCCGAAAGTGTGGCTCGCATCTTTTTTTCCGTTTGAAGCAAGGCGATTTCTACGGGATTCCGGTGGGGCTTTTCGAGGGCGACAGCGAATGGGCGTTTACAGAGCAGGTCTTCATCGAACAAAAGCCCGCCTTTTACGCGTTCTCTCAGAACACGCACAACCTGACCGGCGAGGAGCTCTTTGCAATGCATTCCGGCCAACAGGACTAGAATATGAATAAGCCAGCGCTGGAGCTGGAGCAGGACAGGGCGTTGCATCCATCGTGAAGCGCTCACGGCCGCGCCAGCACAGAGGAGAAGGGGCATGAGATTTTCCAGTGGTTCATACGCGCTTTGGCGAGGGGTCGGAATTGTCGTGCTGGCCATCGGGCTTGTAACACTCGCGCTGGGGTTATATATCGGTTATTCGCTTTTTGTACAGGTAGCGAATGCGGGCTCCCGCGGCGAAGGAATAATGAATCTCGCTATCTTCTTCTCGCTGCTAAGCGGGCTGGGCGGGGTGGCTGCTTCCGCTGGCGTCAATCTGGTACTGATCGACCGCCCCGTTTCCAGCGTCAGGCTGGTGCCTTGGCAGGTGCTGATGGTCTCGGGCAGCCTGATTCTCGTGTCGATGTCGAGCTTCCTGGCCTACGCAGTTTGGCTCGAGCAACCGCTGGCGGGCGCTTCGGCTAAAGGGGTGAGCATTCTGGTCGGCATTGCGCTCGCGTTTATCACCTCGGGTATCTATCAAAAAAGACGCCTTCCCAAAAGACGTTCTTGCTAGCGCGGCGCGGTTGACTTCACCCGAGGCCAGGATGGTTCTCGGGGGCGAAAAGGGGCGTTTCTTTTGAGCAATGAACGTTACTCTCTTTCAGATCACTCCAAAGAAAAGGGCCAAGACCTTCTTGCAAAGCCATGTCATGAAGGCATGAGCCCCGAAGCGCGGCTTGCCTACTGGCTGAGTCAAGACTCCCAACGCATGCAGGCGCTGCACGCGGCGGCCGCGATAGGGTTATCCGACTGGTGCCTGGCCGCGGGCTTTGTGCGTAATCTGGCTTGGGACCGGGTTCACGGCTTCGAAAGTGCCACGCCGCTCAATGATATCGACCTGATCCATTTTGACCCAAGCGATACCCGTCCCGAACGCGACCAGGCGGTCGAGGCACGGCTGCGGCGTCTGTTGGACTTGCCCTGGTCGGTAAAAAACCAGGCACGTATGCATACGCGCAACCTCGACGCCGCTTATTGCAGCGTGGAAGACGCCATGAGCTACTGGGTCGAGGTGGAAACCGCGGT
Source organism: Vreelandella xerophytica (assembly GCF_968048975.1). Next base: position 1,477,521 of record NZ_OZ309106.1, read on the forward strand.
GGGGGTGGCGCTCGACAGGCACGGCAAGCTCGTCCTGAAAGCGCCGTTCGGGGTAGCGGCGCTTTTCGATCTGACGATTACCCTCAACCCTAAACGGCCGAAGCCCCGGGCCTTCGCCGCGCGTATCGCCAGCAAAAGGTGGCGGGAAAGATGGCCTTGCCTGGTGGTGAAACCAGCGCCCGCGCCACCAGGCGAATCCCTCTCCTAACGAACGACACTGTGCTCGCTTTTCACTACGTGGCGCTGGGCGTCTACATACTGCTGGGCGTCCAGGGAAGTGTGCTGTTCAAGGGCGGGAAGCGCATAGGGTAGCTGGTGCTTGAGTACGCTGGTATACAGATAACGGTTGTACACGGCCCACAGGTGGAAGGTCAGAAAGGTGGCCACAAAGCCCACCAGCAGTACCTTGAGCATCGTGGAGCTGTAGAGCTGTTCGATCAGGGCTTCCTCGACGGCGTAAAAGGCGTGCAGCCGTGACAGTACCATCAGCCACAGGGCAAGGGTAGCCAGCGCCATGACGGTATCGCGGGTGCGGTACTGCCAGCACTTCTGGCAGGGGTTGTCGATGATGACGGGCATCAGCTTATTGCTCATTGAAAGGCTCTCCTCGGTCGGGGCTTTGCCAAGTGGCTAGACGTCCTTTTTGCCGCCGCATCGCCTTGGGAAAAGCGATAATCACGGTGGCCATATTGAGAATCCAGTAGGCGAAGGGGTACCAGATACTCCAGTAAACGCATTTGAGGATTTCCCGGTCGTAGCGGCTGTCGATATAGAAACTCACTGAAAACTGGATGAAACTGACAAAGATCAGAATGCTGCTGAAGTAGGAGAGCACGTTGGCGGTGATGGGCCAGCTCATGGGGGAAAGCGCCTGGGCCACGAGCCACGCGAGGGTGAGCAGCAGCACCGAGTAGCACCAGATCACGCTGACGATGTATTCCAGCATCAGTAGCCAGAAACGACGGTTCTTCCAGCGCATGGTCTGGGTGAAATAGCGTAGAAAGACTTCACCTCCGCCTTGGGCCCAGCGAAGCCGCTGCTTGAAAAGCCCGCCCAGGGTTTCCGGCATCAGCACCCAGCACATGGCGCGCGGCTCGTAACGAACATGACCACCTGCAAGCTGTAAGCGCCAGCTCACATCGATATCTTCGGTGATCATGTCGGTGCTCCAGCCGCCGATCTCTTCCAGCGCCTGTCGCCTGAACGCGCAGATCACCCCGGAGATGGTAAATACCATGCCGTAGATGCGCTGGGCGCGCTTGATCAAGCCAATGATTGCCGAGAACTCGCCGGTCTGAATCTTGCCGATGGCAGTGGATCGGGTTCTGACCCGAGGGTTACCCGTTACGCCGCTTACCTTGGCGCTGTTCAGGAAGTGGCTCACCATGAAGCCCACAGCGTCGTAATCGAGTATGGCGTCGCCGTCGATGCCTACGATAATCTCGCCGCTGGCGTGGGTCAGGCCATGGTTCATGGCGCTGGCCTTGCCCTGGTTGCTCTGATCAAGCACCGTCAGTTTAGGGTGGTGCGCGGCCATGGCTTGAAGGCGCGCCAGAGTATCGTCCTTGCTGCCGTCGTTGATGGCCACCACATCCATGTTGGGGTAGTTCTGCTTGAACAGATGATGAAGGGTTTCATTCACGTTCAGGCCTTCGTTATAGCAGGGCAACAGCACCGTGACGCTGGGGGCCGTGCTCTCCCACTGGAACGTGGTGGTACGAGGCTGCTTGCGCTCCCAGTGAAGATAGAAGTAAACACCGCCGCATATCCATACAGTGGCCATGACGCTTGGGTAGCCCAGTGTGAAGACGGCTAGATAGTCGAGTAGGTTCATGGAAGTGCTCTGAAGCGTTGCCCGTAGGAAAAGTGGGGCCTGATCACGTTGATGTTCGGATGGTTGTTATGAAAGTCATCGGGGTAGTAGCCGATATGGAGAATTCCTTCTTCGCGCAGAATACGGATCCACTCGGCGATCTCTTCACTGGGAATGGGTGTCTGGGTACGCCAATCCTGGGTTTGCAGCTCGAACACCAGCTGTTCGGCGCTGACTTCGGAAAGTGAGCGCCTTGCCAGTTCGCGAAGCCAGGCGTTGGGATGCTCGGCCTCTTCCATGTAGGGCATTGCCATGACTGCCACGTAATCGTAGCTTTGAGCAAACCCCCTCAGACTTTGAGAGAACCACTGTTGGCTTTCCGGGTTCATGATGGTGACCGCATAGATATTGCGCGAGCTGGTGAATGTCTTGTTGTCCGCCTGGCGGTAATGGTTGGCCGAGGCGAGGAGCTCCTGGGTGAAATCCGCAAGATACTGCTCCTTGAAATCGGTCCAGCGCGCCGTCAAGTCACCGCCTTGATTCAAGGCCGCCACATCACGCGGCAGACCGGCGTTTTCGTAGGCGTTCAACGCCTCGACGCCGGCATCTTCAAAGTCGGTCAGAAAGGCGTCATCGTGAAACAGCAAGCCATCGAACTTGGTCAGGCGGCCCAGGTCCTGATAGATCTCGTTGATGATGCGACGGTTGTCGGCGACGAAAGGCGAGAGTCTTCTGTAGTGCTCCGGCGACTCGGTGCCGGTTCTTTCATTGATGACGTAGTTGTGCCCATCGCCCAGATCGAACGAGAGCACCGGCATCCAGGCGTAGACTTTCACGCCCGCACGCTTTTTGAGCTGCCAGGCCACACGGTTGAAAAGATCCGCGCGTACCGGCAGGTGGCGATTGGGAAAGTAAAGAGCGTTGGCCACCCCATCGCCTTCCGGGTCGGCAAAGGCCTGCAGATAGACCGTGGTAACGCCGTAGTTGTAGATACGCTGTATGAGCCTGTCGAGATTCTGCTCTTGCTGCACCGGGTCGGGGTCATAGACATAGTCCAGGTCCACATGAACGATGCGAAGCGCCTCGTTCTCCCATACACGGTTGGCGAGAATCTCGTGGAAGGTCTGCAGGCTGGTTTCCTGGTCGATCAGGTAACGGTTGATGTTCGTCAGCGACCTGCTGAGCAGGTTGGGCGAGCTTAAAAGGCTGAAGGTGTAGTGCATGCCGACCTCGGCGGCCATCTCCAGTGTGGCCTCGCTGTGGGCGCCATAAGGCCATACCATCATGCGCGGCTCGCGCCCCAGGTACTGGTCAAACTGCTGGCGGGTGCGCGCCATATCCGCACGGATGCGTTCAACGTAAGCAGTTTCGCTCTCGTAGCCGGTCTGGGGGTCCCAGATGCTGGTGACCGCCGCGCCCTGCTCGTTTCCCATGGGGTTGCCCAGCACGCCGTAGTGCAGGTTGTAGGTGTGAGAGGCGATCTCGACGAGCGGCGATTCATCGAGCTCTCTTACCTGCTCCCAGCTCAGAAAGCGCTCCCGGGGGAGGGTCGTGTTGCCATAGGGCACGCGAGCGCCCGCAGGCACGTCAAGCCAGCTGCCCACCACCGCCTGAACCGCTGGGTAGTCATAGAGCTTCAGCAGTGGAAAGACGATGTCGTAGAAACTGCGATAGCCGTCGTCGAAGGTCAGCAGCACCGCTTTCTCAGGGAGCGTGCCTCGGCCCTCCTTGGCATCGAGAATCTGTTGAAAGCTGACCGGGTGATAGCCCTCGGCCTCGATCAGGTTGAAATGCTCCACCAGGCGGGCACGCGTAATGGTCTGCGAATAAAGCGACATGTTCGGTGTCACCTGGCTGTCCACTATGTCGTGATAACTGATCACCACATAGTCGTCCGGTGCTCTTTGAGCGTGGGTCTGAAGACTCAAGAGCAGTAACACCATGGCTATAATGATCGTGCGCCAGTGCATTATAAAAATCTCCATATAAAGCCAGTGGTGAAGGTGTTGTCGTACTCGGGAATGCCGTCGTAGACCGCGCGTTCGCGGGTGATGCCGTACTCGAGACTGAAGGCCGGGGCTAGCTCGAAGCGGTGGCCGTAACCGATCGACCAGGTATTTTCGCTATCGAACTCCTTTTGCCAGTAGCGCCCGGAGCCAAGCGAAAGTGTCTGAATGAAGGATTGGCGGTAATCCAGCGGGATTTCGTAATTCACCGACACTATCCCGGCAAGACTCGTGTCCCGCTCGGGGTTGAAGTAGCTCGCGGCTACCTCGTCGTTGCGCGAGGCGGCGGCCTGTATTTCGCCGTTCACCTGCCAGCGGTCGAGGTGATAGAGGGTTTCATTCCAGTACCCATACAGCGAGCGACGCAGGTTGCTGTCGTCGAAATCCACCGCCGACAGGCCGAGGGCCCCCGTACCGCGCTCATCACGACGGTAAGCAAGCTCACCCCGGTAGCGGTCGGCCGATACTCCATCGTTGAGTGCTCTGAGCGGGGTTTCCGTGGTGTTGTGCTCGGCGCCGACAGTGGCGAGGATATGGTCGGTCGGCTCATAACGGAGCTCCGCCTGGGCGAGGAAGTCCTCGCCCAACTGGGCGCCGTGGCCAGCCGCCAGAGTGACCGTGGCGGGATGAAGATTCAGTTCATACCCCGCGATGGTGTACCCGGCGCGCAGATCCTGTTCATCGAACTCGCCGTACTGATTGATCTGGCGCAGAAACGGGCGTGAGCCGTTGGCATTGCGCGGCCCGTCCAGGCGTACATCGCTGCGCCACTCCTTCGAAGCCTGGGTGCTCACGCCTTCACCGCTGCTGCGCGCGAAGGTGGCGCTGAGCTGGGGCGCACGCGCTTCACGCCACTCGCGTGCCAGCTCGTCCCGGGAGGCGCTGGGGCGGGCCTGGGCCATTTCGCGGGCAATATCGGTAGTGGTGCCTTCCCACTGACCGCGCTGTAGACGCACTAACAGCTTGCCGTGTTCAGCCTGGTAACGCTGATCCGGAGGAAGCAGGGTCTCGGCGTACTGGTAAGACGCTTCGGCCTGGCGGGGCCAGCCCCGGGCACGTTCGACGTCTGCCCGGGTCAGCCATAGGTAAGGCTCGCCCGGGGCCTGAGCCTGATACCCTGCAAGACGCTCGCTCGCTTTACCCATCTGCCCGCGCCAGGCGGTCAGCAAAACATCGAGCATCAATATCTTCTGATGGTTGGTATTGGTGATCTGTAGGGTACGGGTGAAGTCCCAGCGGTACTCGGGTTCCTTGGCAAGCCAGCTTTGCAAGAGCCGGTCGGCCTCATTGAAGCGCTGGGCATCGGTATAACTGTAGAAAAGCCCTTCGTTGAGCGGGTCCTCCGGGTTGATGGCCATGCTTGGGGTACGCTGAACGAGCTGTCGGTAAAGGGCTACGGCGTCATCGGGTCGGCCCAGCCCGTTCAAGGCCAGCGCCCGGGCGCGCAGCACGTAGTCGGGTAGGGTGCCGTGCTGAATCTGCAGCCGCGCCGAGAGCGCTTCGGCTTCACTGAAGCGGCGCAGCTCGGCCAGGGCCACCACCTTGTCGTATTCGGCGAGGGTCTCGAGCTCCTGAGGGGTATCGCTGTCGCGCAGCACCGTATCGAGCTGTTCAAGGCCACTGGTGGTACGCTGAGGCTGGTCGGTATGAATGCCCAGACGAATGTCTGTCACCGCCTCGTAATAGGCGAGCCAGAGCCTGTCACTGGAAGTAAACGTATCCGGGTGCTGCCTCATGAGGTCCCGGGCGGCGCTGGTTGCGCCAAGGCCTACTGCCAGCCGGTAGACTGCCTGAAGCTCGCGGCTGTTGGTGTCATCGCGCTCCACCAGCGCCTGGCGTGCGGCAAGTTCCTGCACCGCGTTCTGTGTGCGCGAAGCGAGATACCCGCGCGCCTCGAGCCCCTGAGTGGTAGTGCCCGCTACCTGCTCATGGTTATCCAGGGCGATCTCGGCAAGCGTATAGCTTTGCATGTCGGTATACACCAGCGCCTGGCCAAGATACCCCTGAGCGTTTCGTGGGTCACGACGAACCAGGGTCTGGAAATACGTCAGCGCCTCGTCCAGCGCCTGCACACTGCGCGCGGCGCCGCCCAGGGTTGCCAGATCGTGAGAAAGGTAGTCACCCGGCTGACAATCGATACAGACGTCAAGCGCCTCCTGGTAGCGCTCGGCGCGAACCAGCAGGGCGATCAGATCCGATCGAACCCACTCATCATTAGTTTGGGTATACAGGTGCTGGAGGCCGTCGATGGACGAGGCAAGACCGCCATCGCGCGCTTCGCGCACCAAGGTTTCGCGTGCAGCGTCTGTGGTACTTTGGCCATAAGCGGCCCCCGCCGTTAAACTTGCGAGCAGGCCAAGGGGCCAGAAACGGCGAAGGCTATACATGATGTAATTCCTGCACAGAAAGGAAAGAGTGACACTAATGTAATAAAGTGTAACTTTAAGTGTACAGGAGTATCTATAGGGTAAAAATAGGCTAAATCGTGAATGATGTAAGGAGCAATTCAACCCGTAGGAAGTATTTTGTCAGTCTTTTGAGTGATGCAAAAAGTATTAATTTCTTAATTTTTCGCCTCCGGTCACGCTAGCTGCTCGTTGTCAGCGCTTCGATCATTTTTTTTGCCGCGTTGGAAAGCGTGCGTTTGTTATGCACCAGATAACCTAGCGGACGCTCGATGTTTGGTGTGTCAACCTCGAGCTCGGTGAGTTCGTCATCCATCATCTTTTCGGGTAGCACGCTCCAGCCAAGCCCGACACTGCACATCATTTTCAGCGTCTCCAGATAGTTCGTCGCCATGCTGACGTTCAAGGAAAGTCCGGCGCTGGCGAAGCGCTGCTGAATCAGGGCGCGGGTGAAGGTCTTGAGCCCCGGCATCACACAGGTGAAGTTGCAAAGCGTGTCCAGCGTCAGTGGTTGCGGGTAGTGGCGCAGCGGATGGTCCGGCGCGCATGCAAAGCAGAGTCGGTCACGCCAGAGTTCCACCGCCTTGAGATGCTCAAGCGGCGTTGGTGCCAGCGTGACCACCGCGATTTCCAGAGTGCCGTTGAGTACCCCCTGGTAGGCAAGTTCCGAGTCCTGAAAATGTAGATCCAGCGCAACATCGGGGTGCTGCTGGGTGTAGCGCTTCAGGATAGGCGGTAATCGATGAAGGCCTATATGGTGGCTGGTCGCCAGAGTCAGCCTGCCGCCGACCTGACCTGAAAGGTTGTTGAGCGCGCGGCGGCTGTCTTCTACCGCGTGAAGAATGCGCTGCGCCTGAGGCTCGAGCAGGTGACCCGCTTCAGTCAACGCGATGCGCCGCCCGATGCGGTCAAAAAGCCGCGTGCCTACCTGGGTTTCCAGGGCGGCGATGCGCTTGCTTACCGCAGGTTGGGTCAGGTAAAGCTGCTCGGCGGCGCGAGAGAAGCTTTGCGTCTCGGCAACGGCCAGAAACGCCTGCAGGTTCTGTGTATCCATGACTGCTCCTCTCGATACGCCAGCGTTCACTTGAAAGCTGCTATTCCCTTATGGAATCCAATCCATAAATAACATGAATTGCTTTTATGCGCGAGGCGCGCAACACTGGCTTCACTAAAACCGCCCCAAGAGGCGGGCAAGGCGAAAACGCCGGACCGAACCAGCAGGGCACCGCCCGGGAGAGCACAATGTCAGGTCACACCGAGACGTCAGGCCAAACCCTTTACGATAAACTCTGGAATCAACACCTGGTGAAGCAGCGCGATGACGGCACGGCGCTCATCTATATTGACCGCCAGCTCCTTCACGAGGTGACCTCGCCTCAGGCGTTTGAAGGCCTGCGCCTGGCCAAGCGTAAGCCCTGGCGCCTCGACGCCAATTTGGCCACACCCGATCACAACGTGCCTACTACGCAGAAGGAGCGCGCCGCGGGCAATAGCGGTATTGAAGACCCGGTCTCGCTGATCCAGGTACAAACCCTGGACGACAACTGCGGCGAGTACGGCATCGAAGAGTTCAAGATCAATGATCCGCGCCAGGGCATCGTCCACGTAGTGGGTCCGGAGCAGGGCGCCACGCTTCCGGGTATGACCGTGGTATGCGGCGACTCCCACACCGCCACCCACGGCGCTTTCGCAGCCCTTGCCCACGGTATCGGCACCTCGGAAGTCGAGCACGTGCTGGCCACCCAGTGTCTGCTGGCGCAAAAAATGAAGAACATGCAGGTGCGCGTCGAAGGCGAGTTGGGCCTTGGGGTGACCGCCAAGGACGTAGTGCTGGCGATCATCGGCGAGATCGGTACCGCCGGCGGCACCGGCTACGCCATCGAGTTCGCCGGCAGTGCCATTGGTTCGCTCTCCATGGAAGGGCGCATGACGGTCTGCAATATGGCCATCGAAGCCGGCGCCCGGGTCGGGCTCATTGGCGTTGACGACACCACCATCGACTATCTCGGCAAGCGCCCCTTCGCCCCTACGCAAGAGCAGTGGGAAGCCGCCGTGGCCGACTGGCGCGAGCTGGTCTCCGACGCGGACGCCGAATTCGACAAGGTCGTCACCCTTCAGGCGGAAGAGATCGAACCCCAGGTGAGCTGGGGCACCAGCCCCGAGATGGTCACCGGTATTACCGGCCAGGTGCCGGACCCGATGGCCGCCGTGGATGACACGGTACAGCGCAGCCATACCCGGGCGCTGGAGTACATGGGCCTGCAGGCGAACCAGAAGATCACCGATATCAAACTCGACAAGGTGTTCATCGGCTCCTGCACCAACTCACGCATCGAAGACCTGCGTGAAGCCGCCAAGGTCGCCAAGGGCAAGAAGGTGGCAGATTCGATCAAGCTGGCCATGGTGGTGCCGGGCTCGGGGCTTGTAAAGCGCCAGGCCGAAGCGGAAGGCCTCGACAAGATATTTACCGAGGCGGGTTTCGAGTGGCGCGAGCCGGGCTGCTCGATGTGTCTGGCGATGAACGCCGACAAGCTCGGCGCCGGCGAGCACTGCGCCTCGACCTCCAACCGTAACTTCGAAGGCCGCCAGGGCTACGGCGGGCGCACCCACCTGGTAAGCCCGGCCATGGCCGCCGCCGCCGCGATTGCCGGACATTTTGTGGATGTCCGTACATTGCCCGCCAACGATGAAAGCCACGCCCAGGAGGCCTGATCCATGAAAAAGTTCGAACGTCTCGAAGGCCTGGTAGCGCCGCTGGATCGCGCCAACGTCGATACCGACCTGATCATCCCGAAGCAGTTCTTGAAATCCATCAAGCGTACCGGCTTTGGCGTGAACCTGTTCGATGAGCTTCGCTACCTGGATGAAGGCCAGCCGGGCCAGGACTGCTCCGAGCGCCCGCTCAACGAAGGGTTCGTTTTGAACCAGCCCCGCTACCAGGGCGCCCAGGTGCTGCTGGCGCGGCGTAACTTCGGCTGCGGCAGCTCCCGGGAGCACGCCCCCTGGGCGCTCGAGGACTTCGGTTTTCGGGTGGTGATTGCGCCTAGCTTTGCCGATATCTTCTACAACAACGCCTTCAAGAACGGCATCTTGCTGATCACGTTGCCGGAAGAGCAGGTAGAGCAGTTATTCCAGGAGGTCGACGCGATTGAGGGCTACCGCCTGGATATCGACCTGGAAGGCCAGCGCGTGACCACCCCTAGCGGCGACAGCTTCGCCTTCGAGGTCGATGCGTTTCGCAAGCACTGCCTGCTCGAAGGCCTGGACGATATCGGCATCACCCTGAAAGACGAGGACGCCATTCGCGCCTTCGAGCAAAAGCACAAGGCCGCTCGCCCCTGGCTTTTCCGCCAGTCCGCTTGAGATTTACCGCTTCGTTTGTTGAGGAAACCGCATGACCCAGAAAGTTCTACTGCTGCCCGGCGACGGTATCGGCCCGGAAATTGCCGCCCAGGCGGCACGCCTGCTAAAAGCCTGTCAGGAGGCGGGGCTCGATATCGACGTCGAAGAGGCGCTGGTCGGTGGCTCGGCTTATGACGTTCACGGCGAGCCGCTGCCGGCCGAAACGCTCGAGAAAGCCAAGGCCGCCAGCGCCATTTTGCTCGGCGCGGTCGGCGGGCCGAAGTGGGACAAGATCGAGGATCTCTCAAAGCGTCCGGAAAAGGGGCTTTTGGGATTGCGCAAGCATCTGGGGCTTTTCGGCAACCTGCGCCCGGCGCTTTTGTACCCGCAGCTGGCCAGCGCCTCGAGCTTGAAGCCTGAACTGGTCGCCGGGCTCGATATCATGATCGTGCGCGAGCTCACCGGCGGCATTTATTTTGGCGAGCCGCGGGGTATCGAAGAGCGCGACGGCGAACGCGTGGGCTTCAATACCTACGTCTACTCGGAAAGCGAGATCGAGCGTATCGGCCGCGTGGCGTTCGAGATGGCCCAAAAACGGGGCAAGAAACTCTGTTCGGTAGATAAAGCCAACGTGCTGGAAGTCACCATCCTGTGGCGCGAGGTGATGGAGCGGCTGGCGCCGGAGTATCCGGATGTCGAGCTCTCGCACATGTACGTGGATAACGCGGCCATGCAGCTGGTGCGTGCGCCCAAGCAGTTCGACGTGGTCGTGACCGGCAACATGTTCGGCGACATCCTTTCCGATGCCGCGGCCATGTTGACCGGCTCCATCGGCATGTTGCCCTCGGCGTCGCTCAACGAATCCGGTCAGGGCATGTACGAGCCCTGCCACGGCAGCGCCCCGGACATCGCCGGACAAAACATCGCCAACCCCTTGGCGATGATGCTGTCGGTGGCCATGATGCTGCGGTACTCGCTCAACGAGCCCCGCCTTGCCGCGCGCATCGAAGCCGCCGTGGGCGACGTGCTCGATCAGGGCCTGCGTACCGCGGACATCGCCCAGAGGGGGGAAACACAAGCCTCGACCGTTGAAATGGGCGATGCCGTGCTCGAAGCCTTTGCTCGGCGCGGCTGATATGCCCGCGCCATGACTCGCGATAAAAAGGCTGATTGGCCGCTGTACGCAGCGGCCGATGTCTTTTGTTATAGTGAATGTTTTGAAGGTTCTACTCTATTGGAGGACGTTACATGTTGAAGGTCGGATTTGTAGGATGGCGGGGCATGGTCGGGTCAGTGCTCATGAACCGTATGCAGGAAGATGGTGATTTCAACGGTATCGAGTCCGTGTTCTTCACCACTTCCCAGGTCGGCCAGCCAGGACCCGATATCGGCGTGGACGTACCGGCGCTCAAGGATGCTTTCGACCAGGAGGCGCTCAAGGCGCTGGATGTGATCATTACCTGTCAGGGCGGTGATTACACCAAGAAGGTCTACAAGGAGCTGCGCAAGAGTGGCTGGAATGGCTACTGGATCGACGCGGCCAGCACCCTGCGCATGGAAGACGAGACCACCATCGTCCTCGACCCGGTCAACCGCCGCGTGATCGACGAGCAGCTCGCCAAGGGCACGAAAACCTTCTGCGGCGGCAACTGCACCGTGAGCCTGATGCTCATGGGTCTGGGCGGTCTGTTCGAGGCCAACATGATCGAGTGGATGACCTCGATGACCTACCAGGCGGCCTCGGGGTCCGGTGCCAAGCACATGCGCGAGCTCTTGAACCAGATGGGCGATCTTCGCGACAGCGTAGCCACGGATCTTTCCGACCCGGCCAGCGCCATTCTGGAGATCGATCGGCAGGTAACGGCCAAGATGCGCGGCGGCGACTTCCCGATTGATAATTTCGCCGCCCCCCTGGCCGGAAGCCTCATCCCCTGGATCGACAGCAAGCTCGATAGCGGCCAGAGCCGCGAAGAGTGGAAGGGCTTCGTCGAGACCAACAAGATTCTGGGACTGGGCGATAACCCGATCCCCATCGATGGTCTTTGCGTGCGTATCGGTGCGATGCGCTCGCACAGCCAGGCGTTCACCATCAAGCTCAAGCAGGACGTGCCGCTTGACGAGATCGAGGATCGCATCGCCCAGCACAACGAGTGGGTCAAGCTGATTCCCAACGACAAGGAGGCCACCATTGCCGGGCTGACCCCGACGGCGGTCACCGGCACGCTGGATGTGCCGGTAGGGCGGCTCAGAAAGCTCAACATGGGCGGCGAGTATCTTTCGGCCTTCAGCGTGGGCGATCAGCTTCTCTGGGGTGCAGCGGAGCCGCTCAAGCGTATGCTCAAGATCCTGCGCGAGCACTGATCAACGCATTGTCGCGTTAGCGGTTGAAAAAGGGGAGCCCTGCGGGCTTCCCTTTTTATTTGCCCCGATGAAGAAGCGTTAGACTGATTTGAATGACCAGCCCAGTGAGTAGTCTCAATAGCCAGTCTCAACGACCTGTCTCAATAGATTGCATTAAGGGTATTGTGGTAAAAAGGCATGACAAGTAGAGCCGGCGACAAGGCTCATGGGGAATGAAAGGCAAGGGGCCTTGATGAATAAAACGGTTGCCAGAAATGCCTGGCTCGCATTGACCATGTTCAGTCCGGCCGCGCTCGCTCTGGGGCTTGGCCAGCCAACGGTGTTCTCACCACTTCAGGCTCCGCTTGACGCGACGGTCACGCTACTGGATACCGACGGCTACCGGGTGGAGGACATCGGTGCGACCATCGCCGAGCCTTCCGCCTTCAACGCCTTGGGGCTTGAGTGGTCACCGCTTCTGGCCGATGTACAGGTGAGCCCGGTTCGCCAGAACGGTCGCACCTATCTACGGCTAAGCAGTCAGCAAGCGGTCAATACGCCCTGGCTTGATGTGCTCGTTACCCTGACCACGCCTACCGGGCGCCAGACTCAGTCAGTAACCCTGTTGTTCGACCCGGTGGATTACCTGCCCAGTGAGCCGAGCGCTATGCCCGCCATGGCCGCTCAGTCCAGCGTTCCCCGCGTGGGCGCAATTGCGCCACCCCCGCCCGAGGCTGTCTTGTCGGCGTTGCCAGGCGCTTCTTCAGAAACGACGAACACCACTGTACGACCCGGCGATACGCTCTGGGATATTGCACTGCGCACCCGGCCTCCCGGCGTCGATGTTCAGCAGATGATTGCCGCACTGGTGGAGGCGAACCCGGAGGCCTTTGCCGGCCGCAGTATCGACCGTTTGAACGTTGGTCAGCGCCTTCGACTGCCCTCCCGCCAGGAGGCTCTGAACCTGAGCCCCGGGCAGGCCGCTCAAACCGTCAGGGCGCGCAGCGCTCAGACATCCGATCTGCCTTCGCCGAATGAGCGTTCGACTGCGCAGCGTCAGGACCTAGCGCAGCGTCAGGAGGTAGCGCAAAACCAGGCTGCGCGCGGTGAGTCGAACCCGCAAGCGGCTGAAGTGGAAGGCTCTGTTCTGAATGTGCTCCCGTCAGAGGCGGTGCTTGACCCGGCGAGCCTCGATGCCGCCCTTGCGGTCAGTGATGCCAACGGGATGCGTGAGCTTGATTCTGATAACGAGGTCATCCCCGCTGATACGCTGGCCCAGATAGTGACGCAGTGGTCGCCTATGCCCACCGCACTCGCCGCGCCCAATGAAAGCGAGTTCCAGCTGATGCTGGAGGAGCAGGCGCGTCAAGCCGAGGAGATCGACGCGTTAAGACGGGAGGTGGCCGAGCTGCGTCAGGCACTTGGCGATGTACAGACGTTTGCCCTGTCGCAAAACGACGCTCTACCCATCGCCGCGCAAACCAGTGACGGGTCGTCAAGCCTTGCAGATATCGTGCGCGAGTACTGGGCATGGCTTGCCGGGTTGGGGCTTGCGCTGCTGTTGGCCGCCATGATGATTACCCGCCGGCGGCGTGAGCGTCGGTGGGAGCCGGCTCCACTGGCGAGCACGTCACAGCCGCCCTTGAGCCGGGCTGTACAAAGCGCCCCGATGGTGGCCAGCCGCAAGCCCGAACCCGAACCCGAACCCGAACCCGAGCAAACCCCTGCGCAGGACAGTAAGCCCGATGAAACCAGCGCCCTGGACACATCGGTGGAGGTCAGCGCCGTGAACGAAACGCCCGCGCAGGATGAGACGCAGGCGTTTTCGTTAGCGGCCCGGGTTCAGGCCCACGAGCCGACGCTGAAGGAGGAGGGGGTGTCTGATGAGCGGGCCCTCGAAGACCCGAGCCTGGTCGAGCGTGAGCCCGTTTCCAGCAAGGCTTCCTGGTGGGGGGAGGAAGCTGATGACGTTGCCGAGCCCGGCCAGGCTGCGAGGGAGCCCGTATCCCCCCTGTTTCTGGATGAGCAGGAGCCCCCCCTGTCGGCGAAACCTTCACGCCCCGCCTCGAGCCATACGATCGACTATCAGCCGGAGCATTTCTCAACGCCGGCTGATCCGGCGGCGCATTCGTCCTCATCGAAGGCTGCCTCGATGGATGAACAGACCCCTTTTGAACCTGAGTGGGAAATCGAGGAGGTAGCATTTAAGCCGCGACGTCGGGATAATGGCTAACCCTTTTCCAACACGACGTGGCTAATGACGCTTTATTACCACTTTGATGAAACCACGCCGCTGAGTGGGCGGCTTGCGATGGGTGTCGAGTACGACGGCACACGCTTTTGCGGCTTTCAGCGCTTGAAGCATGCTGCCTCCGTCCAGGGCGCTGTCGAGGATGCGCTGGCCAAGGTGGCCGGCGCGCCGGTGCAGATTCACGCAAGCGGGCGCACCGACTCCGGTGTGCACGCCACCCGTCAGGTCGTTCACTTCGACCCGCCCGCCGAGCGCAGCGAAAAAGCCTGGATTTTCGGCGCCAACAGCAACCTGCCCCGAGATGTCGCCATTCGCTGGATCAAGCCGGTATCCAGTGACTTCCATTCCCGGCTGGGTGCGCTCGCGCGGCGTTACCGTTATGTGTTCCTGAACCAGTTGAGCCGCCCGGTACTGGAGCGTCACAACGTCACCTGGTGTCGCGACCCGCTGGACGCCTCCGCCATGCACCGCGACGCTCAGGCGCTGGTGGGCGAGCACGATTTCTCGAGCTTTCGTGCGGCGGGGTGCCAGTCCAGAACGCCCTGGCGACAAATGCATTTTTGTGAAGTGAACCGTTATGGTCCGCTGGTGGTGATCGATATTCAGGGCAATGCCTTCTTGCACCACATGATTCGCAATATTGCCGGTGCCTTGGCAAGTGTGGGTCGTGGCGCTCGGGAGGAAGGCTATATTCAGGCGCTTCTCGACAAGAAAAGTCGCCGAGATGGCGATGTGACGGCTCCGGCCTGTGGGCTTCATTTCGTCGACTCCATCTATGACGAGCGTTTTAATCTGCCCCAGGAGCCGTTGGGGCCGAACCTGCTGGCCTTTACCGGCGAATGGACCGGTGATCGAGCGCTGCCGGACAACCCCCGTATCGCCGCCCGTCGAAAGCTGAGCTTCGCCAACAGTCCAAAGGCGCCGGTCAGCGACCTCTCAACGAATTAAATTCCGCGCGGTCCAACCGTTAGCGCCGTCGAAACCGTTTGCAGCCGAGGTGCACCATGCGCACGCGAATCAAGTTTTGTGGTCTCACTCGAATCGAGGACATCGAACAGGCCGTCGCGCTCGGCGTCGATGCGCTGGGCTTTGTGATGTGGCCCGACAGCAAGCGCGCGATGACACCTGATCAACTCGCGGCGTTGAGCCAGGCCGTGCCAGCCTTTGTGACCCGGGTAGGGCTTTTCGTCAACCAGAGCCCGGATTTCATCGAACGCTGCCTGCCGCATCTGGATCTCCTACAGTTTCATGGCGATGAGTCGCCGGCGTTCTGCGAACAGTTTGCCACTCCCTGGATCAAGGCGCTTCGCATGCGTGAAGGAATGGATCTGCATCGGGCGGCGACAGACTACCAGGGCGCCCAGGCGCTCTTGCTGGATGCTTACCGCCCGGGGGTTCCAGGGGGAACCGGCGAAACGTTCGATTGGTCGAGAATCCCCTCAGTGCTTGCAAAACCTGTTATTCTCGCGGGTGGATTGACGGCGTGCAATGCAGGCGAGGCGGTGGCTTGCGTCGTGCCCTATGCACTGGATGTATCCGGCGGTATCGAGGCCTCGCCCGGCGTCAAGAATCAAGACGCGATGCGCGCCTTCGTTAGCCAGGTAGCGCTGGCCGATGCCAGGGCATCCTGCTAAGACGAAGCCCATTCGTTCATATGTAAATTCATTCATCGTTTGCCTGTTCTGGCGATCTTGTGAGGTGCCTTTGTGACTGTCTCAGCAACTGGTGATACTGAAACCGTAAAGAGCAGGTTCAGCGACCTGACCAACATGCCGGATGCGCGCGGTCATTACGGCCCCTACGGCGGTCGGTTCGTGTCGGAAACCCTGAGCTTTGCGTTGGACGATCTGGAGAAGACCTACGCAAGCCTGCGTGAGGATCCCGACTTTCAGGCGGAATTCGATCATGACCTGGCCCACTACGTCGGTCGCCCATCGCCGCTTTATCATGCCAAACGCTGGTCCGAGTCGTTGGGAGGCGCGCAGATCTGGTTGAAGCGTGAAGACCTCAATCATACCGGGGCTCACAAGGTCAACAACACGATCGGTCAGGCGCTGCTGGCGAAAAAGAGCGGAAAGCCCCGGGTTATCGCTGAAACCGGGGCCGGCCAACACGGCGTGGCCACGGCCACGGTTGCTGCTCGCCTGGGGCTTGAATGCGATATTTACATGGGGGCGCATGACGTGGAGCGCCAGAAGCTCAACGTTTACCGGATGCATCTACTCGGCGCCCGGGTGATTCCCGTCGAGTCCGGCACGCGCACCCTGAAAGACGCCATGAACGAGGCGCTCAGGGACTGGGTCACCAACGTCGATGACACCTTCTATATTATCGGCACCGTGGCAGGCCCCCATCCATATCCGCAACTGGTGCGCGACTTCAATGCCGTGGCCGGGCGTGAGGCACGCCAGCAGTCGCTCGAGCAGATCGGTCGGTTGCCTGATGCCCTGGTGGCCTGTGTCGGCGGCGGCTCCAACGCCATCGGCCTTTTCTACCCCTTCATCGAGGATGAAGGCGTTGCCATGTATGGCGTCGAGGCCGGAGGTGACGGTGTCGAAACCGGTCGTCACGCAGCGCCGCTGTCCTCCAACGCGCCGCGCGGGGTGCTTCACGGCAACCGCACCTACCTGATGTCCGATGAAGCAGGGCAGGTGTCAAATACCCATTCGATTTCTGCCGGGCTCGACTATCCCGGCGTAGGGCCGGAGCACTCGCTCTGGAAAGACGTGGGGCGCGTCAGCTACGTTGCCGCCAACGACAAGGAAGTGCTGGAAGCATTTCGCGAGCTTACCCATATGGAGGGCATCATGCCGGCGCTCGAGTCTGCTCACGCGCTGGCTCATGCCAAGGTGCTGGCGCCGACCATGCGACCCGATCAGCATATCGTGGTCAACCTCTCGGGCCGGGGCGATAAAGACATCATGACCGTGGCAAACATCGATGGTCTCGAGTTTTAACCGCCTTCAATCAAGAACTCCAAGCTTAAGGGTAAGCATGAACCGTATCGATCAGCGCTTCAACGAACTTAAAAAGCAGGGCCGCAAGGCCCTGATTCCCTATATCACCGCCGGCGACCCCGGCCCCGAGCATACGGTGGGTTTCATGCACGCCCTGGTGGATGCCGGTGCCGATATCATCGAGCTGGGCGTGCCGTTTTCCGATCCCATGGCCGATGGCCCGGTCATCCAGAAAGCCTGCGAGCGTGCGCTTTCAAAAGGTACCCGCCTGGTGGATCTTCTCGACATGGTGGCCGAATTCCGCCAAAGCGATACCACAACCCCCGTAGTCTTGATGGGCTACTTGAACCCCATCGAGCGTATCGGCTACGCGCACTTCGCCGATAAGGCGGCAAGCGTAGGCGTGGACGGCGTACTGGTGGTGGATATGCCCCCTGAAGAGGCCGACGAGTTCGGTCCGCTGTTAAAAGAGCGTGATTTGGCAGCAATTTTCCTGGTTGCGCCTACCACTTCCAACGCTCGAGCCGCTACAATATGCGCCCATGGTGAAGGGTATCTTTACTACGTGTCGCTCAAAGGTGTCACCGGGGCCGCCACCCTCAACGCGCAGGACGTGGCCGAGCATCTTGCTCCCTTACGCGAGATGACGGATCTGCCGCTCTGCGTGGGTTTTGGCATTCGCGATGGCGTGACCGCCGCCGAGGTGTCCAAGGTGGCCGACGGGGTGATCGTGGGCAGTGCGCTGGTCAATCGTATCGCGGACAACGCCGACACCCCGGAAGTGATCGCTGGCGAGCTTAGAAGCGTGCTGGCAGAGATGCGCACCGCGATGGACGCTTGATCGAGCCTTCATCGGCTACACTGATTTGATCGATGACACTCACAGCCTGGCAAGGCCGGGCGTTGACGTATACGGAAGCCTTTTTGATATGAGCTGGTTAGATAAAATCGTACCCTCTATGGGGCGTATCCAGCGTAAGGACCGTCGTGCCAGCGTGCCCGACGGTCTTTGGCGTAAATGTCCCAAGTGCGAGGCGGTGCTTTACCTGCCGGAGCTTGAGAAACATCAAAGCGTTTGCCCCAAGTGCGATCACCATCTAAGGCTGACCGCGCGCAAGCGGCTTGACTGGTTTCTGGATAAAGAAGGGCGTGAAGAGATCGCTGCTGATCTCGAGCCCGTCGACCGGCTCAAATTCAGAGACTCCAAGAAGTATAAAGATCGCTTGGCCGCCGCTCAGAAAGAGACGGGCGAAAAGGATGCGCTGATCGCCATGCGGGGTCAGCTCGATGGTCTGCCCATTGTCGCGGTCTCCTTCGAGTTCACCTTCATGGGAGGCTCGATGGGGGCGGTGGTCGGCGAGAAATTCGTGCGCGCCGCCACTGTTGCCTTGCAGGAACAGGTTCCGCTCGTCTGCTTTGGCGCCTCCGGCGGAGCGCGGATGCAGGAAGCGCTGTTCTCGCTGATGCAGATGGCGAAGACCTCCGCGGCGCTTGAAAAGCTCAAGCAGGCGGGAGTTCCTTATATCTCGATCCTCACGGATCCGGTGTTCGGGGGCGTATCCGCCTCGCTCGCCATGCTGGGCGATCTCAATATCGCCGAGCCCAATGCGCTGATCGGCTTTGCCGGACCCCGCGTCATCGAGCAGACCGTTCGGGAGACGCTTCCGGAAGGCTTCCAGCGCAGCGAATTCCTGCTTGAACACGGCACGGTGGACATGATCGTTCATCGCCACGACATGCGTACGCGGGTGGGCGGTGTACTGCGCAAGCTGACGCACCAAAGCGTCAGGCCCGCTGAAGAGGTGCTGGAACAGACGGCGGATGCTCAGATCACTGAACCCATGGTAAACGAAGAGCCACTGAGTGATGCCGCCGAGGCCCATGGCCCGGGTACTTCCCCCAGTGCAACGAGCGATGAATCCAGCCGCAATGCCTAACTCATTAGCCGACTGGCTCACCCATCTTGAAACGCTGCACCCCGTCGGCATCGACATGGGGCTTGACCGGGTGTCAGAGGTGGCGAAACGCATGGGGCTTTTCGAGCGCCCCGTGGCCCAGCGCATCATCATGGTGGCGGGCACCAACGGCAAGGGGTCGACCCTTGCCATGATGGATGCCTTGGCCCGGGCGCATGGCTTGCGTGCAGGCACGTACACCTCGCCTCACCTGGTCGTCTACAACGAGCGTGTGACCATACAGGGGCAACAGGCGAGCGACGAGCAGCTGATTGAAGGTTTCGAGCGAGTCGAAAAGGCTCGCCTTCAGGCACCGGAAGTCAGTCTGACCTACTTCGAGGCGGGAACGCTCTGTGCGCTTTGGTGTCTTTCCCAGGAGGAATTGGATCTAGCGCTTCTGGAAGTGGGACTGGGCGGCCGACTCGATGCAGTCAATATCGTCGAGTCAGATGTCAGCGTGGTTACCACGGTGGCGTTGGATCACGCCGACTATCTGGGCACCGATATCGAGCAGATCGGACGCGAGAAATCGGGGATCTTTCGCCCCTTGAAACCGGCGGTGCTGGGAAGCCAGATGATGCCGGTGAGCGTTCCCGATACCGCGATCGCCATGGCGTCGACCATCTATGCCCTGGGCGTGGGGTTCAAGCACAGCGCCGGCACCCGTACCAATAACGAGCGGGCCACACCCTGGTGCTGGCATGGCTTGACCGAAGAGGGCGATACGGTATCGCTGGACGCGCTGGTGGATCCGGGCTTGCCGATCGACAACGCCGCCACGGCGCTGCAGGCACTGGCGCTGGTGGGGGTTTCCTTTGATGCCCCGCTTTGCAACGAAGCGTTTCGCGGGCTGATCGTTGCGGGGCGTATGCAGTGGATAGGACAGTGGTGCCTGGATGTAGGCCATAACCCCCATGCTGCTCGTTATGTGGCCGGTCGGCTACCCACACCTCCGGCAGGGGGACGCCAGTGGGCATTGATCGGCATGTTGAACGACAAGGATGCCGACGGGGTTATCGAGGCTTTGAAGACACGAATCACCGACTGGGTCTGTGTCAGCCTCGAGGGCGAGCGCGGGCGTAGCGCTTCTGATCTGGCCGAGCGCATTCGGGCGAAGGGGGGCGCGGTTCACGCCCTGGCCGATTCGCCCGTGGAAGGCGTGGGGATAATTGAAAAACAGCTGAGCGCGAATGACCGCGTGCTTGCCATGGGTTCGTTCAAGACCGTTGCTGCGCTTTTGGAGCACTCGCTGCCGCAAGCCTAGCGCTTTCGGTCACTTTCATGCTGTATCAAGCATGGTGCCTTCAGCTTGCCCCGATGCTTTAAGGAGAGGGATATGAAATACGGTAAAACGGAGCGCATCAGCGGGATCGTGATTCTGCTCGCCTTGCTGGCGATTTTCGTGCCGTGGCTGATGAGTGATCCGGCGCCTCGTGAGGAGCGGCCCCAGCCCACCTTCGTGATCGAGCAGCCGGTCAATGTCACGCGCCAGAATGTGCCCGAACCGGAAATGCCTTCAAGCATCACTGCCTTGCCATCCAGTGCGCCTGATCAAGCCCCGGCAGACGGGGCACTTGCGGATCCGGTCAATGTCGAACCCGCCGAGCCACGAACTGGCCAGGCCGCCTCGACACCCGGTGCTGCAAGCCAGGGCGCACCGCAAGGCCCGGCACAGCAGGACCCGATTGCCGATATAGTTGCGTCCAATGCGGCCATATCCAATACGTCTTCCACGAGTGCAGCGCCAAACGCCAGTGCGCCGGCCACCGCTGAACAAGGCGAATGGGCGGTACAGGTCGGTAGCTTCGGCGATGTATCCAACGCCCAGCGCCTGAGCGAGCAGCTTTCAAGTGAAGGGTTCAGCGCCTTCAGGCGCGCTCGGGACAACAACCTTACATCGGTCTATGTGGGCCCCTACGCCACTTCCGAGGAAGGGGAGTCCGCCATGGCGCTGATCAAGCAACGAGCCAATGTCCAGGGGCTGTTGGTCCGGGTACGAGACTGACCATGGCGCTCACCTGGATCGATGCGCTGTTTCTGGCAGTACTGGCGCTTTCCATGCTGGCCGGGTTCATGCGCGGCTTTGTACGCGAAGCGCTGGGGTTGACGGCCTGGGTGGTTGCGCTCATGGTGGCCCGGTTGCTTGCCGACCCGGTCGCCGAGCTTTTAAGCGGATTCATCGATAGCTACGACGCCCGCCTGGTCGTGGCCTTTGCACTAGTCATATTCGCGGTCATCTTACTGTGTGGCATGGTGATTCGTCTGGTGCACGCCGCTATCGTCTGGGTTGGCATGGGGCTTCTCAACCGCTTTGCCGGCGCGGCCTTCGGGGTTGCTCGTGGCGTGGTGATCCTGCTGATCGCCACGGTGTTGATTACCCTGACGCCGCTGACGGATCTCCAGGCCTGGCAGCAGGCGAGCCTTCGCCCCACCTTTATCGAACTAAGAGACTGGGCGGTCAGCCAGCTTAACCAATGGGAGCGTGAGCTTCCCAGAGCACCTGAGTCGCTTCGCGATATCAGCCTGCCCGAGCTTCGTTCGGGAGGCGTGTCAAACGGCTTTTTTAATGACTCCTTAAATACAGCCCCGCGCGAATCAACCCCCTGAACCGGTAAACCGATACGGGGTTGGCCAGGGCATGCAACGTCTTGAGATCGAAATGTTCGGGCTTACCCCCGGTAAGCCACGGCACAAAGCGAGGTAACTGGAATGTGCGGTATTGTGGGCCTTCTGGCCAAGCAGGCGGTAAATCAGGGTATCTACGACGCTCTGACCGTACTTCAGCACCGGGGGCAGGATGCCGCGGGCATGATGACTTGGAGCGAGGGACGCTTTTTACTGCGCAAGAGCAACGGCCTGGTGCGCGACGTGTTTCATACCCGCCATATGGCGCGCCTGAAGGGGCACCTGGGAATCGGTCATGTGCGCTATCCCACCGCTGGTTCTTCAAGCGAAGCCGAGTCACAGCCCTTCTACGTCAATTCCCCTTACGGGATCGCGCTGGCTCATAATGGCAACCTGACCAATTCCGAGCAGTTGAAACAGGAGCTGTTCTCGACGGATCTTCGTCATATCAATACAAGCTCCGATTCTGAGGTGCTGCTGAATGTCTTTGCCCATGAGCTGGGCAAGCAGGGGCTCCACCTTACCGCCGAGGACATTTTTGATGCGGTACGCCGGGTGCACCGTCGCTGCAAGGGTGGCTATGCGGCCGTGGCCATCATCAATGGTTTCGGCATGGTCGCGTTTCGTGATCCGCACGGCATTCGCCCGGTGGTATTCGGCACACGCCAGGAGGGCGACAGCCAAGAGGTGATGATTGCCTCGGAGTCCGTGGCTCTCGATGTGGGCGGTTTCGAGCTTGAGCGTGATCTGGGCCCGGGTGAGGCGATCTTCGTGGACATGCAGGGCAACTACCATACCCAGGTCTGCGCTGACCGTCCGGAGCTTTATTCGTGCATCTTCGAGCACGTCTATCTCGCCCGCCCGGATTCACTGCTCGATGGCGCCTACGTGTACGGCACGCGCATGCAGATGGGCCGCAAGCTGGGCGATCGCATCATGAACGAATGGCCCGATCACGATATCGACGTGGTCATTCCCATTCCCGATACCTCGCGTACCTCGGCGCTGGAGATGGCTCAGCATCTGGGTGTGACCTACCGGGAAGGGTTCATGAAGAACCGCTACATCGGACGTACCTTCATCATGCCGGGCCAGACCCAGCGCAAGAAATCGGTACGCCAGAAACTCAACGCGATCGATGTCGAGTTTCGAGGCAAGAACGTGCTGCTGGTGGATGACTCCATTGTTCGCGGCACCACCTGTAAACAGATCATCCAGATGGCCCGGGACGCCGGCGCTCGTAATGTCTACTTCGCTTCCGCGGCGCCACCGGTGCGCTACCCCAACGTATATGGCATCGATATGCCGGTCGCCTCCGAGCTGATCGCTCACGGGCGCACCGAAGCGGAAGTCGGCGAGATGATCGGCGCCGATCGCATCTTCTATCAGGACCTTGAAGATCTGAAAGCCGCCTGTCGCGAAGTGAACCCGGACATGCAGGAGTTCGACTGCTCGGTATTCGACGGTAACTACGTGACCGGGGATATCGACGAGGCGTACCTGGCCGTGCTCGAGGCCAGTCGAAACGATGCGGCCAAGGACCAGGGCGCGGGGGGCCACGCGCTGGTGGACATGCATAACCAAGACGACGACTTAGACGACTAATTCGCCAACTGACGCTCATAAGGTCTACTCATGCAGGATGACAACGAACTCCCCACATGGTCGTTAGAAACCCTTGCCATTCGCGCCGGCCACCACCGCACGTTTGAGCAGGAGCACGCCGAACCCATTTTTCCTACTTCGAGCTTCGTGTATGAAAGCGCCGCCGAGGCGGCGCGCAAGTTCGGCGGAAAAGAGCCCGGCAACGTCTACTCGCGTTTCACCAATCCCACCGTGCATACCTTCGAGCGTCGGCTGGCTGCCCTCGAAGGAGGTGAGCGCTGCGTGGCGACGAGCTCCGGCATGTCGGCGATCCTGTCCACTGCACTTGCGCTGCTATCCCAGGGCGATGAAATCGTCGCTTCGCGCTCGCTGTTTGGCTCGACGGTCAGCTTGTTCGATAAGTATCTGGGCAAGTTGGGTATTACTACCCGCTATGTTGAGCTCTCGGACCTGGCGGCCTGGGAAGATGCCATCGGGCCGAACACCCGGCTGCTGTTTGCCGAAACGCCGTCCAATCCGCTTTCAGAAGTGGCCGATATTCAGGCCCTGGCCGCACTCGCCAAGAAGCACCAGGTACTGCTGGCCATCGATAACTGCTTTTTGACACCCGCACTTCAACAGCCCATCGCGCTGGGAGCGGATCTGGTGATTCATTCCGCCACCAAATACCTGGATGGGCAGGGGCGCGCCATCGGCGGCGCCGTGGTCGGGCGTCATGATCTGCTGGAAGAGATCTTCGGCGTGGTGCGCACCTGCGGGCCCTGCATGAGCCCCTTCAACGCCTGGATTTTCACCAAGGGGCTCGAAACGCTCTCGCTTCGCATGAAAGCTCATGGAGAGAACGCCCAGGCGTTGGCCGAATGGCTCGAGCAGCACCCGGCGGTGATCCGCGTTCACTACAGCGGCCTTGAAACCCACCCCCAGCACGCGCTTGCCAAAGCGCAGCAGCGCGGGTTTGGCGCGGTATTGGGCGTCGAGGTCATCAATGGACAGGAGGGTGCCTGGCAGGTAATTGACGCAACGCGCCTACTGTCGATTACCGGAAATCTGGGGGATGTCAAAACGACCATCACCCATCCTGGCACCACGACCCATGGCAGGCTGAGCGATGCGCAGCGCGAGGCTGCCGGTATTGCACCGGGGTTGATTCGCATTGCCGTTGGCCTGGAAAGCCAGGAGGATATTCGCCAGGACCTGGCAAGAGGGCTGGATGCACTCGCCAAATAGACGAGCAGGCCAAGCGCGTTCGATTGTGAGGCCATGGCTTTTGTCAGTTACGAAAAACCCCACCAAGGTGGGGTTTTTTGTGTCGAGCGAAACATTGGAGATTTAGCGCTCAACGGTTGCGAACGGTCAGGTCGCGCGAGCCGTTATGGTCGGTGCCATGCGACTGTGCGCTGGATTCAGGATGGTTGATCATCGCGCCGTTTGAACCGTTCTTGGTGCGTAGATTCTCGACGGACGCATCGCGGCCTTCGTCAATCTGTTGTTCGCTCGAGGAGCTGGGCTGGTCGACCTCGTTCAGCTCGGCAGAACCGCGTTCAGCAAAGGCAGCACCAGATACAAGGGCAAACGTAACGGCGACGGCAGTAGTCAGTTTTTTCATGGTGGCGTACTCATTCTAGTTGCTGGCGGTCCCTGATAAAGAAGATGTTTCCGCCGGGGTGTCTTGAAGCGTGCGGCCATATTAATATCGAAAAAACAAAATAAAAATTGGTAAAAAGCGACTAGACCATTCTATTAATTTGTTCGTTTAACCGCCCTGCAATATATTGACAAGTTGGCTATTCTACTTTGGTTGATAGGCGGTTAACCACGATGGAAAACTGAGGTTCAGCGAATCCGTCGATCGTATGCACAGTCCTATGCATAACCCTTGCAATGCCCGCAGAGGACTTTTCTGTTAGCGGGTTAATCAATGGTTTTTACGAACGAACTGTCCTGCTTTTTTCAGCGGTAGTTTTGCCGCCAACCCGCTATGATCTTCCGGAAAGCAGTTGATAATTATATTTAATTAGCTGGCGCGGTATTGCTGTACGCATGTCAAGCGTCGAGCCTTTATCGAGCAAGGCGAGGGAAATGGAATGTGGCGTAATACGCGAAGCGGCTGGGGCCTTGTGAGTATCTCGTTTCATTGGCTCAGCGCTTTAACCATTGTGGGCCTTTTCATGTTGGGGTGGTGGATGACCGGGCTGGGTTACTATGATGCCTGGTACAACCAAGGACCGTGGATCCATCGCTCGATCGGCGTTCTACTTTTGCTTGCAACCTGTGCACGCATCGTCTGGCGTTTATGTCAGCCCGCTCCCCACGGGGAGGGCAGCCGGTTCGAGCGCATCGCCGCCCACACTGGTCATATTGCACTTTACATGTTGCTGTTTCTGGTGATGCTGAGCGGTTATCTGATCTCCACCGCTAATGGCCGGAGCATCAGTGTCTTCGGTTGGTTTGACATGCCCGCCCTGGTGGCGGGGCTGCCGAACCAGGCAAGCCTTGCAGGCGATATTCACTGGTACAGCGCACTCACCCTGCTGGTGATTGCCGCAGGCCATGCCCTCGCTGCCTTCAAACATCACTTTGTAGGTCGCCATAAAACGTTGGTGCGCATGATCAACCCGGCTCACGGTCACAAGCTGACATGACGGTTTTCATATACCAAGGCGTTTTGATAGATGCCCTGGTGTCTTCCAAGGAAAGAGAGGAGTTGTTCGAATGTTGAAGAAAAGCCTGTTCGCAAGTGCGATTGCCGCCGCCGCCCTGGTACCTTTAAGCCAGACCCAGGCCGCCGATTACATGATCGACACGGAAGGCCAGCACGCCTTCGTACAGTTCAAGATCAGCCATCTGGGCATGTCCTACATTCTGGGCAGCTTCGAAGAGTTCTCAGGTGAGTTTACCTATGACGAGGGCGACCTGGATGCTTCTTCCATCGAGATGGAGGTTCAGATCGACAGTCTTCACACCAACCACGCCGAGCGTGATCGTCACATTCTCAGCGAAGATTTTCTTAATGCCAGCGAGTACCCGACCGCTACCTTCACCTCGACCGGGTTCGAATCCACTGGTGACAACGAAGGCGTGATTACCGGCGACTTCACGGTACACGGCGAAACGCGCGAACTCGAAATGCCGGTTACCCTGATCGGTCAGGGCGAAGACCCCTGGGGCAATTACCGCGCTGGTTTTGAAGGAAGCACTACGATTGCGCTGAACGATTACGGCATCGACATGAGCGAGTTCAGTGAAGAAATGCAGGAGCTTGAGCTTTACGTCATTTTCGAAGGTATCCGCCAGTAATATCGGCGTGTTAAAAAGCGCCATCACCCCGCTCGGGGTGGTGGCGCTTTTGCATGAGCGGCGAATGATTCTCAATGGGGAGTTTTAAATTGGCGGTTTTCAGGCAACACACTCTTGCGATCACTCTCTGGCGCCAAACCTGGCCGATGGCGATCGGCGTTCTGGCGCTTCTGGGGTTTCAGCTGGTGGACAGCGCCTTCATCGCCCGTCTGGGAACCGCGCCTCTGGCTGCTCAGTCGTTTACCTTTCCGCTCTCTTTTCTGATCATCGGCGTCCAGGTGGGGATGGGTATCGCGATCGCTGCGCTGATCTCCCGGGCGCTGGGGGCGGGCGAGGACGACCGGGCGAAGCGTCTGGGAAGTCTGGTATTGATGGCCGGCGGTGGTGTCATCGGTGTGCTGGTCGTGGCACTTTGGCTCTTTCAGGTACCCATCTTTTCGCTGCTGGGCGCTGATGATGCCGCGCTTGACTATATTCGTCGCTACTGGGCGCCGCAGCTTTTCTCGGCCTGGCTCGGGGCGCTTTTATACTTCATCTACAGCCTGTTTCGTGCCCATGGCGATACCCGCATGCCCGGCAAGATGATGGTGCTCAGCAGCGTGGTCAACCTGGCGCTGGACCCGCTCTTGATCTTCGGTGCAGGCAGTTGGGAAGGGCTTGGTCTGCCTGGCGCCGCCTGGGCTACCGCCATCGCGTTCAGCGTCGGCCTGCTCGTCATCGGACAAAAGCTTTTCCGTCGGCGCTGGCTGGTGCTCGAGGGCGTCTTCGAGGAGATGTGTTGCTCGTGGCGCGGGTTCGTCGGTATTGCCGGCCCTGCCATGATCAGCCAGTTGATGCCTCCGCTGGCGGCGATGCTTGCCATCACTGCAGTGGCGGGGCTTGGCGATGTGCAGGTGGCGGCCTGGGGGTTGGCCAATCGGCTTGAAACGGTGTCGTTGATGGTCATACTGGCCATGACCATGTCCCTGCCGCCTTGGCTTGGCCGCTGTTACGGGGCGGGGGACTGGGGGCAGATCCACCAGCTCATGCGCCTGGCGCTGAAGGTAGCCGTGGTCTGGCAGCTGGCACTCGGCGTTGTCCTGGCCCTTGGCGCGCCATGGGTTGCCATGGTGCTGGCGGGCAGCGCCGAGGTGCAACAGGCGCTGTCGCTCTTGATTCGTTTTCTGCTGCCCAGTTATGCCGCACTCGGCGTCTGCATGCTGGTAGTTTCAGCCGGTAATGCGCTGGGCTGGCCGCTTCGCGCCATGCTGTTATCCAGCGCTCGGCTGTTTCTGTTTTACCTGCCTTGCCTTTGGCTGGGTGCGGGACTGTTCGGCTGGTCAGGACTTGCCGCCGGTGCGGCGATGGGCAACGTCATGGCGGGGCTTGCCGCCTGGTATGTACTGCGGCGTATTCTATCTCGCCCGCACCGGCAGGCGAAAGAGGCCCTCGACTAGCGGGGCGTCGTCTTCTGAAAAGAGAAGTACAGGAACAACAGCGCCATGGCCAGATAGCCCATGACAAACTGCGGCGCGGCGTTCAGAGCAAGCTTTGGCGCGTGCATCAAGCCCACGAAGGAGAACCCGGCGGCGATCAGCGCAAAGGCGGATGCCTTGCGAAACTGATGGTCGATGGCACAGACCGTCATCGCGCCAAGGAAAATGGCCATGAACATCGCCCCCTGGCCCATGACCACGATGGCCGATGAAATGTCACTGACCACGTCACCCGCGCCCCGGTTGAAACGCGTCATCACGTAGTTGGCGAAGTAGGGCAGCATGGCCAGGGCCACGGCGGGATAATAGCGAGTATCGTTGGCCTGAAAGGCAGTGGCGATCATGGAAATGCCCACAAACACCAGGATAGGCGCCACTACTGAAACCGGGATAATCGCGGCAAGTGCGGCGATAAGCCCAAGCATCGTGGCAAGACCGTAGACTGCACCGTTCATGATGCTGTAGCCACGGCCTGCCCCCATCCACTTGGCGCCCACGGTGGCGATATACACGGTAGTGGGGAATACGCCCCCGAACAGCGCGCCGATCATGGTGCCCGCGCCGTCCACGGCCTGACATTCGCGCACATCGTACTTGTCGCCAGCGGCTTCCATTGCCTCAACGTTGTTCATCGTTTCGATCGCGTTATAGAGCGTGATGGGGAGTACGACGGTCAAAACGGCGAGCATACCGGTGAACAAAAGCCCCAGCCCTTCCCACCAGGCGCTGTTGGGGAGCAGCGGATAAAATCCCAGGTGCGTGAAAGCGTCGCTGAAGCGCTCGCTGCCGGCATCTCCAATCAGATAAGCCATGGCCGTGCCCAGCACGATGGCGAACAAGGACGTCGGCAGTTTGAAGGGCATGCTGACCCGTGCCACCAGCCCCACGATGGTAATGCCCAGTACCAGCAAACCGATGACCGGCATCTCCAGTGTCTTGAACAGCATCTCTCCGGCGATGAAAGTGAGCGCAACGCCGGCGACGGCCCCCAGCATGGCGGCGCGCGGCAGGTGGTGTTGAACGAAGCGGCCCACCAGGCTCACCAGCGCTTCGATGGCGCCACTGATAAAGCAGGCGGCGACCGCCACCTTCCAGGCAAGCTCGGCATCCCCGGTCAGTTGCTTGGCAGGCAGCAGTACGCCAAACAGAAAGACGAACATCACCGGCGTGGAAATACCGTAGGAGAGCGCGGTAACGTCACTGCGCTGCTCTTTGCGCGCCAGACGCGCAGCGCTCCAGGCATAGTAGAAGTTACCCACCATCACGGCTACCGCGGCACCGGGTAGCACCTGCCCGTAGACAATCTCGGCGGAAAAGCCCATGCCCAGCATCGTGATGGCGATGATGACGAAGTTGGCGATATTGTTTTGAAAAAGCGCAAAAAAGGCATCGGTATCTTCTTTCTTGTACCAGGGGTAGTAATTGCTGTTGGCCGCCATTGAGAGTCTCGAGGTTGTACCACCGGAACACGAAAGCCCGGTGGTTTGACTGATCGGTCAAATTTCAAGGAGTGGAAACAAAAGCGCCCAGGCAAGAGGCCTGGGCGCTTGGAAGATGCCGGATTACTCGTTGACGGCGGCGATCGCCTTGGCGAGATAGGGCAGATTCTCCCGAGAAAAGCCTGCCACGTTGGCTCTGCCTGAGCGCACCATGTAGATGCCGAACTCGTCGCGCAGACGGTCGACCTGGGCGGGGGTCAAGCCGGTGTAAGAGAACATGCCGCGCTGCCCGGCTACACAGGCGTACTTTTCATTCAACCCGTAAGGCTTGAGCGCTTCGACAAACTCGCGACGCAACGTATTGATACGGTCGCGCATTTCGGTCAGCTCGTCATGCCACATCGCCTTGAGCTCGGGGTCCAGAAGAATCTCGCTGACGATGGCACCACCGTGCGCGGGCGGGTTGGAGTAGTTCTCGCGAGCGACAATGGCGATTTGCGAGCGAACGTTTTCCATCTGCTCTGCGTTTTTCGCCACCATGATCAAGCATCCCGTACGTTCGCAGTAGATGCCGAAATTCTTCGAGCAGGAGCTGGTGATCATCACCTCGTCGAGGTTTTCCGCCAGCAGCCGGACACCATAAGCGTCCTCGTCCAGGCCTTCACCGAACCCCTGGTAGGCAAAATCCACCAGCGGCAGCAGCTTGCGTTCCTTGAGGATCTCGAGTACTTCCTGCCACTGCGCCTTGGAAAGGTCAAAGCCGGTCGGGTTGTGACAGCAAGCGTGAAGCACGACGACATCGCCTTCGGGAATCTTGTTGAGCGCGGCCACCATACCGTCGAAATCCAGGCGGTTGTCCGGATCGACGTAGGGGTATTTATGCAGCTCGATGCCTGCCGCGGTGAAAATGCCGTGATGATTCGGCCAGGTCGGGTCGCTTACCCAGATACCTTTATCCGGCATCTGTCCGGCGATGAAATCCGCCGCCAGGCGCAGTGCGCCGGTACCGCCGGGAGACTGGGTGGCGCTGGCCCGGTTATCGCTCAGTACTTTCGAGCCTTCGCCGAGCACGATCGGCAGTACGGCCTTGCCGTAGTCCGGAGCACCGTGAGAACCGATATAGGTCTTGGTGGTTTCGTTGTCGAGCAGACGAGCCTCTGCTTCCTTGACGGCGCGCATTACCGGCGTATTGCCTTTGGAATCGCGGTAAACACCTACGCCCAAGTCCACTTTCTGCGGATTGGTGTCTTTTTTGAAAGCTTCGATCAGTCCAAGAATGGCATCTCCCGGGACCCGCTCAATATGCTCGAACATTTAGTTGACTACCTCGTTAAGCGATAACAAAAAAAGATATTGCAGCACTTAATGATGCCACCGTGCTCAGCGAACTGCCACAGCAGCAGCCCGGGAATTGCTAAATATAGCAATACCTCGAGGGGAAGCGGTTATCGGCTAGACAATGTGGTATACGCAGTCACGCCCGGTGTCCTTGGCGCGATACAGGGCCTTGTCGGCGCGCTTGAGTAGCGTCGTTAGCGCTTCATGCGGACGGTATTCGGCAACCCCGATACTCACCGTTACCTCGCCCACTCCGGTGCCCAGGTCGAGCCGGGCGATGGCATCGCGTACCCGGTTGGCAAAGCGGTGGCATTGGTTAAGCGGTGTACGCGGGGCGATCACCACAAATTCCTCGCCCCCCAGCCGCGCCAGCATGTCGCTTTCTCGCAAGAGCGCTTTGGTCTGGGTGGCCAGCGCCTTGAGGATTTCGTCACCCACGGCGTGACCGAAACGGTCGTTCAGTTTCTTGAAATAGTCCACATCGATCATCATGACGGATAAGGGCTTGGCTTCGTGCCGGCTGGCCAGGGCCAGGCGGTTGAGCTCCATCATGAGTTTACGACGGTTGGGAATACCGGTAAGCACGTCTGTATAACTGCGTTTTTCCAGACGCTTCTCGTTTACCACCTGTCCGGTAATATCCATCATGATACCGTTCAAGCTCACCCCATGTGCCGTGCGCTCCGGAATGGCGCTGACCCCGATCCAGCATGTCTTGCGCAATGGGTGAGAAAGCTTGAAACGGGTAGACAGGGGAATCATCCAGCGTGCGGAGCGCTCGATGGCAGCGCTTACCACGGGCCAGTGCTCGCCGGTAAGCTGTGCAATGGAGGAGTTGGCGTTGTCGGCCAGCGCTACGCGGTCCATGCAATCCAGTATGGTGCCCCCGCCTTCCAGGTAGGTAAAGCGCAGTGTACCCATGGACGAGCGATGAAGCTGAAAGATCACTCCCGGTAGATGGGGTAGAAGATAGTCAGCGCTCAGCGGCGTCAGCGGTTTATCGTTCACGAGCATGCGCGATTCCACATGGGTAGCGTTGGAAATGGTGAAAAGAAAAACAGTAGAGTAGCGTTTAATCCCGTGGGGCGATGTAAGTGTTTACCGATAGTTGCTGCCATTTCTTATACTTTATTGGCATAACTTGTCGCTTGTTTAGATACGTATTTCAACTAAAAAAGCATTTTCAGGGAAATACTGGCGCGCTGAGGGGAAGTTAACTACTTTTTTGAATATAAACAATTTCTTCAGGGACGGATTATGGCAGACGACAATCAGCTGGATCATCAATCTTCCGCTCGCAAACTCAGCACGAAAGAGCTTTTCAGAGATAACCGGGTCAAAGCGATTGCCGGTATTGCGGCCATTGCGGTTATCTGGGCCATCATGGCGCAGTCCAATGCGGGTACTCACCGCGACCGTATCGATGCGCTTGAAAGCGATCTTGCAGCCACCGAGCAGCAGAATCGCCGTCTGAGTCAGCGGGTCAGCGAAATCGAGCAGGCAGAGACCGACCTGGCCAGCATGCGCGAAGAGATCACTGCACTTGAACAGCAACAGGCGCAGGCGCAGGAGAATCTGCAGTCGGCTCAGCAGGAAATAGACGCTATTCAGCCGCGCCTTGAGGAGCTTCAGAACGAGCGCGACGCGTTGCAGGAAGAGGTGGATAATCTTACGCAGGAGCTTGAAAGCGCGCAGAGCAACATGCAGTCGCTTCGCGACGAGCGTGATGAAGCCGTCACAGAACGGGACGAAGCGCAGTCCTCGCTGGATCAGATCGAACAGGCCCGCCAGAGTGCCGAAGAGGCACGCCAGGAAGCTGAAACTGCCCGTCAGCAGGCCGAGCAGGAGCGCCAGCAAGCTCTCGATGAGCAGACCGAAGCCCAGGAGGAGCTTGATTCGCTGGAATCACAGGTAAGCGAGGCCAACGAACGCGTCTCCAGCATCGAAGAAGAGATCAGTACTGCCCAGGAAGAGCTGGATCAGTTGGAAAGCCAGCGCGAAACGGCCAGCAGCGAGCGCGATGAACTGCAGACGAACATCGATTCTCTCAGCCAGCAACGCGAAGAGCAGGAGCAGAGCCTGACTCAGGTGCGCAGCGAAATGGACGACCTGATGGTGGCGCTGGATATCGGCCGCGAAGAGCTTTCAAGCGTCGAAAGCGATATCGAAACCCGTGAAGAGCAGCTCGAGCGCCTGGAGTCCCAGCTCAGCGACTGGCGCAGCGAGCTCTCGGCGCTCGATCAACGTCTGGGCGAGGTAGATGACGTCGCTGAAGATGAAGTGCCCAATCTTGCCGGCGAGGGTTCTTCAAGCCAGAATGAGTCCCAGCAGGATCAGAACCAGCAGGATCAGGAATCTCAGGACGCGTCTCAACAGGATCAACCCCAACAAGGTCAATCCCAGCAGGATGCTGGTCAGGCAGGTTCACGTCCACAAGGCCAGGGCCAGCCGAATCAAGGCGGCGAAAGTGCCAACGATGACGAGCACGAGAGCAGTCAGCCCAGTAGTCAGGCCAGCAACTAGGCCCTGTCATTTTGAAGCGGGTACAGCGAAGGCTGTACCCGCTTTTTCATGTTCCGAGTTTATGAATGCGGCCCCAGCGCGTATGATTTAGTCAACTAGACGCCATGTGAAGGAGCGCGTAATGGAAGGGATCAAGCACATTGTCGCGGTAGCATCCGGTAAGGGCGGCGTAGGGAAATCCACCGTCACTGTCAATCTGGCGCTGGCGCTTTCCGCCCAGGGCTATCGCGTGGGCGTTCTCGACGCCGATATCTACGGCCCGAGCCAGGCCCAAATGCTCGGTGTCAAAGAGGGTACGCGCCCCGAGCCCGCGGGCGAAAACGCTTTCAAACCTTTGGAGGCCCATGGTCTCAAGGCGATGTCGATGGCCTTTTTGGTCAACAGCCGCGATGCCATGGCGTGGCGCGGCCCGATGGTCGTGGGCGCTTTCCAGCAGATGCTCAACCAGACCGAGTGGGGCGAGCTCGATTTTCTGCTGATCGACATGCCGCCGGGCACTGGTGACATCCAGCTCACCCTTGCCCAGAAAGTGCCGGTATCCGGTGCGGTAATCGTGACGACCCCCCAGGATATCGCGCTGCTCGACGCGCGTAAGGGCATCGAGATGTTCCGTAAGGTCAACGTGCCGGTAGTGGGCGTGGTCGAGAACATGAGCCTTTACAAGTGCGAAAGCTGCGGTCATGAAGCGGCCATTTTCGGCACCGGTGGGGGCGAGCGCATCGCCAGCGAGTATAATACCCAACTGCTTGGGCGCTTGCCGCTGACGCTTGCCATTCGCGAGCTGGCGGATTCCGGCACGCCAAGCGTGGTTTCCAGCCCCGATAGTGCTGAAAGCCAGACGTTTGCCGATATCGCCCGGCAGGTAGCGGGTACGGTGAGGGGTACGAACCAGAGCGGCCCCACGATTTCCTTTAGTGAGTGATAAGTAAGCCAATGAGTATTCAGTCTGACAAGTGGATCCGCCGTATGGCGCAAAACGAGGCCATGATCGAGCCGTTCGAGCCTGGCCAGGTGCGTCATGTCAACGACCAGCGGGTGATCTCCTACGGCACATCGAGCTACGGCTACGACGTGCGCTGCTCGGACGAGTTCAAGGTCTTCACCAACATCCATTCGGCTATCGTCGACCCCAAGGCGTTCGATGAGAAGAGCTTTGTGGATGTGAAAGGCGATGTATGCATCATTCCCCCGAACTCCTTCGCCTTGGCGCGCACCGTGGAGTACTTTCGTATCCCTCGTAACGTGCTCACTATCTGTCTGGGTAAATCCACCTATGCGCGCTGCGGTATCATCGTCAACGTGACGCCGCTTGAGCCGGAGTGGGAAGGTCACGTGACGCTGGAGTTTTCCAATACCACGAACCTGCCCGCCAAGATCTACGCACACGAAGGCGTGGCACAAATGCTCTTTCTCGGTGCCGATGAGGAGTGCGAAACTTCCTACAAGGATCGCGGCGGTAAATACATGGGCCAGCGCGGTGTGACGCTTCCGCGTACCTGAACGTCACCGAACGCCCTTCAAGAAAAAAGCGCGCCACAATCGGCGCGCTTTTTCATGGGCAGGCCTTGGCTGCACCCTAGAGGTCTTCGTCCAGCTCTTCTGCGGCGTCGGCATGGGAAAGGCGCATGCCCTGGGGCGGCAGGGGCTGGCCGTCGATGGTGACCCTGTCGTCGCTATAATGGAGCCGGCCCTGTAGATACCATTGCACGGCAATGGGCAGGATCAAGTGCTCGCGGGCGTGTACCTTCTCCTTCAGGCTCTCGGCGGTATCGCTTTCGCTGATGCGGCACTCGGCCTGAAGTATTACCGGGCCGCCGTCGAGCTCTTCGGTGACGAAGTGCACGCTGCAGCCGTGTTCCGTGGCGCTGTCGGCCAGCGCCCGGGCATGGGTGTCAAGCCCCTGGTAGGCGGGCAACAGCGACGGATGGATATTGAGCATCTTGCCCAGAAAGCGTTGTACAAAGCGCGGGGTCAGGATACGCATGAAGCCCGCCAGCACGATGAGGTCCGGCTCGTGACGCTCGATCACCTTGATCAGCGCACCGTCGTAGGCGTCGCGACTTTCATACTCCCGGTGGGGGAGGGCCACGGCTTCGATACCCGCAGCGTGTGCGCGTTTGAGACCATACGCGCCGGGTTCATTGGAGATCACCGCGACGATGTGACCGCCCAGTCGGTCGTGTTCCTGCGCCTCGATCAGCGCCGCCAGATTGCTGCCGCTGCCCGAGATCAACACTACGATGCGACGCTGATCCACCGGCTCCGGGGTCATGTCGTTCAGGGTATCGCTTGCGTACTCGTCACTATTCACGACTTGGTGGCTCCAGAACCCGGGTTTTCCAGAAGCACGGCTTCTTCATTGCGCTCGACGATCTCGCCGATGCGGTAGACGGTTTCCCCCTGGTTTTGCAGGTAGCTTGCCGCCTCGTCGGCTTGCGCTTCAGGCACCACGACGACCATGCCGATACCGCAGTTGAGCACCCGATGCATTTCCACTTCGCTGACATTGCCCTTGGCCTGCAGCCAGTTGAACACGGCCGGGCGCTGCCAGGTGCTCACGTCGATGCGCGCGGCAAGATCATCCGGCAATACGCGAGGAATGTTCTCCAGAAGGCCGCCGCCGGTGATATGCGACAAGGCGTGGACCGCCAGGTCGGTTTCGCGCATCATCGCCAGAAGTGGTTTCACGTAGATGCGGGTAGGCGCCATCAGTGCATCGCCCAGAGTCACGCCATCCAGGGTTTCCTCCAGCGACGACGCGTTCACCTCGAGGATCTTGCGGATCAACGAGTAGCCGTTGGAGTGGGGGCCGGAGGAGGCCAGGCCAAGAAGAACATCACCCTGCGCCACCTGGCTGCCGTCCAGGATCTTGGCCTTTTCGACCACGCCGACACAAAAGCCTGCCAGGTCGTAGTCGCTGCCTTCGTACATGCCCGGCATCTCTGCCGTTTCACCGCCGACCAGCGCGCAGCCCGCCTGCTCGCAGCCCGCGCCGATGCCGGTCACCACATCCGCGGCGATATCCACATCGAGCTTGCCGGTTGCGTAGTAATCGAGAAACAGAAACGGCTCGGCCCCCGCCACGATGAGATCGTTGACGCACATGGCCACCAGGTCGATACCGATGGTGTCGTGCTTGCCAAGGTCCATCGCCAGACGAAGTTTCGTGCCTACCCCGTCGGTACCTGTCACCAGCACCGGCTGGCTGTAGCCCGCTGGCAGCTCGCTGAGCGCCCCGAACCCGCCGAGCCCGCCCATCACCTCAGGGCGCGTCGTGCGTTTGGCGACGTGCTTGATGCGCTCAACCAAAGCGTTGCCGGCATCGATATCGACCCCGGCATCCTTGTAGCTAAGTGAAGGGGAAGCCTGAGAAGGGGTTGTCTGGGTCATGACAGGTCCTTTAGAGCCTATGGCAGTACGGGATAGGAGGGCGTGTGGCCGGTGCTGGTAAATAATCGGGCGGATTGTACCATTTGGTAATCATTGCCGCATCGGCGTGTCGAGTTATCTCGCAAGACGCGTTACCTTAGGCGGTCAACCGGGATTCAACTGGCCATATGGCCACGGCTTCAAAGGCGAGATCGCATGCGCAACTCTTGGTGGGGAATAGTGCTGTTGGTAGTGCTGGTGGGCTTTGTCTACCTGCTGGATTCGGTATTGATGCCGTTTATCGCCGGAATGATCCTGGCCTACCTGGTGGATCCCGTGGCCAACAAGCTCCAGCACTGGGGAATGAGGCGGCCCTTTGCCGTGGCCAGTGTTTTCGTGGCGCTGTTTTTGATCCTGGCGCTGGCGCTTTTGATTTTGATACCGCTGATCGTTCAGCAAATCAAACAGCTCGGTGAAATACTGCCCAACGTCTTTACCTGGGTGGAGAATCGTCTGGCGCCCCAGATATTGGAATGGACCGGCTACGATGTCCGCTCTGAACTTGGCAACTTGCAGGCTACACTTGCCGAAAACTGGCGGGATGCCGGGGGCTATGTGGCCCAGGCGCTGGGACAGATTGGGCGCTCCGGGGCTGCATTCATCACCTGGATTACCTACGTGGCGCTGATCCCCGTGGTCACTTTCTATCTGCTGCTGGACTGGGACCGATTGCTTGGCAACATCGCAGCGCTTATTCCACGTCACTGGGCGAGCGATACCGCAAGGCTTGCCAAACGCTGCGACGAGGTACTCGCCGCTTTCCTGCGCGGCCAGCTTCTGGTCATGCTCTGTCTGGGTGTTATTTACGCCGTAGGGCTTACGCTGATGGGGCTCAATTTTGGCTTGTTGATCGGCGTGGTATCGGGACTGGTCAGCATCGTGCCTTTTTTAGGATTTATCGTGGGGCTGGGGGTGGCGCTGATCGTGGCGTTCTTCCAGTTCGATACCTGGTGGGGGCTTTTGGGCGTGCTTGCGGTATTCAGCGTTGGACAAGTTGCGGAAAGCGTTGTATTACAACCCAAATTGCTGGGCGATAAAATTGGTCTTCACCCGGTAGCGGTCATCTTTGCCGTGCTGGCCGGGGGCAGTCTTTTTGGATTCACTGGCGTACTATTAGCGCTTCCAGCAGCGGCGGTTATCATGGTGCTCCTGCGCGAGGTGATCGATCGCTATAAAAAGAGCGAGCTTTACGGCGAGGATCCGCTGGTCAATGCGGAGCCCATTCACCGGCTCGACCATTACAAAGACAGGGAGATTCCATGAGCAGAGTACCGGCTCAGCTACCGCTAGGTGTGGGGCTTCGTGACGACGCAACGTTTGGCAACTACTTTGCTTCAAGCGCCAACGCCTCGCTTCTTGAGTCGCTGACCCGCCAGCTCACCCCCCAGGCCGAGCCTTTCATCTATCTTTGGGGCGCCCCCAACAGCGGGCGTAGCCATTTGCTGCAGGCCGCCTGCCATGCGGCCTCCGACAGCGATAAGCGTGCCCTTTATCTTCCGCTTGCGGATCTGGGACACTTTCCCCCCTTGATGCTGGAGGATATCGAGCGTCTGGATCTGGTCGCCATTGACGATCTGGAATGCGTTATCGGTCGCAAGCGCTGGGAGGAGGCGCTCTTTCACGCCTTCAACCGGCTGCGCGATGCCAATAAAGGCTTGATCATCACGGCAAGCGCACCGCCGCGTCAGCTTAACGTCGCGCTTTCCGATCTGGCTTCGCGCTTGAGCTGGGGGGTTACATACCACCTGCGCTCCCTGGATGACGCGGGCCGACTGGAGGCTCTTAAACTGCGCGCCCGCGCCCGGGGAATGGAACTGCCCGACGATGTGGCGCGTTATATTCTTCACCGTGGTCCAAGAGAGCTTGGCGAGCTTTGCAAGGCGCTGGACACGCTGGATCAGGCCACGCTTTCCGCCAAGCGAAAACTCACCATTCCCTTTGTCAAATCGGCGCTTTACTGGTAGCGCCGAACGCCTTCTGGAAAGCTTGGTGATGGGATAATTGCTCAGCCCTGATGGCCCATCTGTTGAGCCGCCTGCCGCGCTTTTTGCACGTTCTGCTCGGTCAGCTTCTGGCTTTTCTGGAAAAAGTCGCGCTGGATAGAGGCAACTGTATCGGCGTTCCCCTTGACCCGCTCGACAACCTGCTTGGCGACCCGCTGCTGACCTTCCATGTAGTCACGAAGCGCTTCGGCGTCCTTGACCTCCATCAGTTTACGCGCCTGTTCAATGCCAATGTCAGCGTAAGCCTTTTGCGCCTCTAGCTGTGCGTTGAACATCCTTTCAGAAGCATCCACGCCAAGCGCGGCAAATGTCTGCATGGGAGCCATGAAAAGCTGCTGAAACTGTTCACCCAAGGGTGAGTTGTTGAAGGTGGTCATGGTGATCTCTCCGGGGAATCTGGTTGAGTGCTTATGAGTAGGCTGTGCTGCGTTGCAGCATAGCAAGGCGGTGTGTGTGCTGCAATCTCGATGCTTTGCAGGTCAAGGGCGCTTCAACGGGTTTACCGGGGCAATATATCAGGACGTCATGTTGTCCTTGGCGGTATCGACGACTAGGGTGAATCAGGTAGCCGCGCTAAATGCGCGGACATCGGTCGAGTAAAAGGAGTCATCGTATGGAAACACGTATCGAGCGCGACAGCATGGGAGAGCTTGAGGTGCCGGCAAGCGCACTTTATGGCGCCCAAACGCAGCGGGCCATCAATAACTTTCCGGTCTCCAGCACCCCCATGCCGACGGCCTTCGTGCATGCGGTGGCACGTATCAAGCTGGCCGCGGCTCGCTGCAATCTGGAGCTTGGCCTTCTGGATAAAGAGCGGGCCCAGGCAATTGAAAGGGCCGCCCAGTCGGTCATCAATGGTGAACACGATGATCAGTTTCCCATCGATGTCTACCAGACCGGTTCGGGTACCTCGACCAACATGAACGTCAACGAAGTGCTGGCAACGCTTGCCTCACGTGAGGGGGTGGAGGTCACACCCAACGATCATGTGAACATGGGCCAGTCGAGCAACGACGTGATTCCCAGCGCCATTCACGTGGCGGCCGCCATTGCCGTGAACGAGTCGCTGCGCCCGGCGCTGGTGACGCTGCGCGACACCATCGATCAGCGCGCCAATGAACTCAAGGACGTAGTGAAG
Organism: Vreelandella xerophytica; assembly: GCF_968048975.1. Next base: position 1,517,462 of record NZ_OZ309106.1, read on the forward strand.
ACCGGCCGAACCCACCTGATGGACGCCATGCCCCTGCGGATGGACCAGGAGCTGGGCGCCTGGTCGAGTCAGGTAGGACAGGCCATCGAACGCTTTGACAGTGCCATGCAGCGCCTGCAGCGCCTTGCCCAAGGGGGCACTGCCGTAGGCACGGGCATCAATGCTCCTGAAGGCTTTGCCGAGAAGATGGCCAGTGAATTGAGCCGGCAGACCGGGCTGAGCTTCTCACCCAACGACAGCTTTTTTGCCAGCCTTTCAAGCCAGGACGCCGCTGTCGAACTCTCCGGCCAGTTGAAAGGGTTTGCCTGTGTCGTCATGAAGATCGCCAATGATCTGCGCTGGATGAACTCGGGGCCGCTGGCAGGGCTTGGTGAAATCGAGCTCGAGGCGCTTCAGCCGGGCAGCTCGATCATGCCGGGCAAGGTCAACCCGGTGATTCCTGAATCCGCCGCCCAGGCTGCCGCTCAGGTTATCGGCCTGGATACGGCGATTACCGTAGCGGGCCAGAGTGGCAACTTCCAGCTCAACGTGATGCTGCCGCTGGTTGCCTCGAACCTGCTAAGCTCGATCACCCTGATGAGCAACACCGCTGACCTGCTTGCCAAGCGTGCCATCGCGACGTTCAAGGTACGTGAGGATCACCTTCAGGAGCCGCTGGCGCGTAACCCCATATTGGTAACCGCGCTGAACAGTACCATCGGCTACAACGCAGCGGCAGCAGTGGCCAAAAAGGCGTATCAGGCCGGCCGGCCGATCATCGATGTCGCCGAAGAAGAGACCGATCTGGACCGCGCTACCCTGGAGCGGCTGCTGGACCCGGCCGTGCTGACCAGGGGCGGCGTACCCGAGTAAGCCCTGTGGGCAAGGCGGATCAGCGCTCCTGCTTTTCCGTCTGCCCTTCGCGAATGGTTTCATCCGCTTCTTCCCGCTCTTGTTCGCTTGCCTCGGGCGTTTCCTGCTCGTCTTGTCGAGAAGGCCGATAGCAAAAACGCGCCAGAATAGGGAAGTGGTCCGAGCCGAAGGCTTCCAGGCGCTTCATGTTCACCAATGTAAAGTGTTCGGTGACAAAGATATGATCCAGCGGCCAGCGAAGCATCGGATAGCTGGCGTGAAAGGTGCTGAACATGCCGCGCCCGCGGCGCGGGTCGAGCATTCCGCCCACGCGGCAAAAGCGCCGCGTGGTGCCCGACCAGGCCACATCGTTCAAATCCCCCGCCACAAGCGTCGCTTTCGGGTGTTCGTGAATTTCCTTGCCCACCCATAAAAGCTCGGCGTCCCGCCAAAGTGACTTGTCGCTCTCGCTTGGCGCAGGAGGGCGTGGATGTACCGCGTAAAGACGAATCTTGGCGCCGCTTTTCAGGGTCACGAAGGTATGAATCGACGGAATATCCTCCTGAATCAGCCATTTGATCTGGGTCTGGTCGAGCTCCAGGCGCGAATAAAGGTGCATTCCGTACAGATTGTCCAGCGGGATCTTGACGCTGTAAGGCCATTGTTCATCCAGGGCTTCGTCCAGGTGCTGCTGCCACCACTCATCGGATTCCAGCGTAAGCACGATGTCCGGCTGGCTCGCCTTGATCATTTCCGTGAGTTTACGGGCGTTATGATTGGGGGTCAGCACGTTGGCGATCAGCAGCGTAATGGTCTGCTCATCCGGCGGGCTCTTGGCCGACTTGACCTCGACAGGCCAGACTCTTGTCCAGGGTAGAATGTAACCTACCTGAATCATCAGGCTGATGAGGGAGAGAATGCCGGCGAGCGAGCGCCAGAGCCCGGGCTCCAGGAGAAGGAAAACGGCCACCGCGTTGAGCAGGGCGATGGAGGCGATCTGGACGCGCGGGAACTCGAAGCTGCGGATAAACCACCAGCGAAGGGGAATACGGGCGATAAGGGTGGCAAGAAAGAGCAGCGTCGCAACGGCGCCAAGCAAGGGCCCAAGCAAATCAACCTCCTTAACATAGGATAATTCAGTCTTCGTGTTAGCTTAGCTGGCTTGTGAAAGGCGTGTCGATGTAAAAGAGAACTTTCTTTTCAATACCCTATAAAAAGCATCAGATAAAAAAATCGGTTGCAATTAAACTCTGAAGACGTAAAATACGCACCGCAATGAAGGACCATAGCTCAGTTGGTTAGAGCGCCACGTTGACATCGTGGAGGTCGGCGGTTCAAATCCGCCTGGTCCTACCATATTGTGCGAAAGTTTGTGTGAAAGTACTTGTCTGAAGGACCATAGCTCAGTTGGTTAGAGCGCCACGTTGACATCGTGGAGGTCGGCGGTTCAAATCCGCCTGGTCCTACCAAGAATTCAAGAAAATGCCCCGAGCTCATGCTCGGGGCATTTTTTCATGTCTGCCGTTTTTACGTGCTAGGCGCCAGCTGAACCGGGAAAGTCCGTTTGGCGAATGAACGTCTTCACCAGGGCCTCGATGCCGGTCTGGTCCTGCTGGCTGAAGCGGGCAAGTTCGGGACTGTCGATATCCAGTACGCCCCAGACGACGCCTTCGATGACGATGGGGACGACAAGCTCTGATTGCGAGGCGGCGTCGCAGGCGATGTGATCTGCCACAGCGTGAACGTCGTCCACGCGCTGGGTAGTCTGGGTACGCGCCGCCGCGCCGCAGACGCCTTTACTGAATGGAATCGGGTTGCAGGCGGGATTGCCCTGAAAAGGACCCAGGCTCAGCATATCGGGATCGCGCTGCAGGTAGAAGCCCACCCAGTTGAGCGATTCGAGTGCCTGCATGATAAAGGCGCTGGTCTGAGCGGTATTGGTCAACCAGTCGCGGGTATCGAGCAGTGCCTCGAGCTGGCGGTTTAGCAAGGCATAGTCAACGAAGGCCATGTATTACCCCCTAAAAAAGCAGGCCAGCCATACGGCCAGCCTGTGGTGTGACATCACGGGTGTTCTTGCGAGTTACTCGACCCAGCCCGGCACCGCGCCGCCCTGGAACAGTTCTTCCGCTTTTTCGATCACTTCATCGCGCTGGTAGGCGTCGACCAGCTGACGAATCTCTTCGCGCTCTTCGTCACCGCTTCTTACCGCAATCAGGTTGACGTAGGGCGACTCGGCGCCTTCTCTTACCAGTGCATCATCAAGACTCAGCCCCGCGGGTTGGGCGAAGGTGTTGTTGATGAATGCCATGTCCACGTCCGGCAGTACGCGCGGCAGCTGCGCGGCTTCGATTTCGCGGAAACGGAACTTGCGCGGATTCTCGGCGATATCGATCGGCGTCGCTTCGAGGTTCTCGGGATCGTTCAGGGTGATCAGGCCCTCGTTGTGCATCAGGATCAGCGCGCGACCTTCGTTGGTCGGGTCGTTGGGCAGGGCGATTTGAGCGCCGTCCGGCAGGTCATCGATGCTGTCGAATTTTTCCGAATACGCGCCGATCGGGTAAACGAAGGTGTAGCCGGCAGCAACCAGATCGTAGCCCCGGTCGTTGTTCATCGTTTCCAGGTAGGGTTCGTGCTGGTAGGCGTTGGCATCCAGGCTGCCATCGGCAAGCGCCACGTTGGGCGTCACGAAATCGGTAAATTCGATGATTTCGACGTCGAGGTTGTACTCCTGCTTGGCAATGCGCGCGGCGACTTCCATCACCTCGGTTTCCGGGCCGGCCACGGTGCCCATCCGGATGCTGCGAGCTTCCTGAGCGTTAGCCACGTTGATGGCCAGAGCCAAGGCGGTCAGGCCGCCAAGTAACGGTTTATTCAAGGTCATTCTCCTGTTGACGTGCCGTGTTGGTAAAACATTATAGCAATAAAAAAAATTTCGATAATGCTTTTTGGTTATATGGGTGATTGACTCAGACGATTCAGCGCCGCTATTTACGGTCGCTTTTACGTACCAGGTAGTCGCCCAGGCTCTGAAAGCCCTGCACCATCACCACCAGGATCACTACCGTGATCAGCATGATGGTGGGGTTGAAACGGTTGTAGCCGTAGCGAATACCCAGGTCTCCCAGACCGCCGCCGCCCACGGCACCCGCCATGGCCGAGTAACTTACGAGTGTCACCACGGTAATCGTCAACCCCGTGATGATGCCGCCACGGGCTTCGGGAATGAGCACTTTGCAGATGATCTGCCAGGGCGTGGCGCCCATGGACTGAGCGGACTCGACAAGCCCGGGCGAGAGCTCGTTGAAGGCGCCTTCGATCAGTCGGGCGACAAACGGGACCGCGGCAATCGTCAGCGGCACCGAGGCGGCATTGATGCCGATCGAGGTGCCTACCAGCATTCGCGTGAAGGGAATGATCGCTACCATCAGGATGATGAAGGGAATCGAGCGGCCGATATTGGTGATGATGCTCAATACTTGATTCAACGCCGGCATCGCAAGTATCTGGCGCGGGCGGGTCACGTAGAGCATGACGCCAAGAGGCAGGCCCAGAAGTGTTGAAATGACACCCGAGATGGCCACCATGTAAAGCGTATCCAGCGTCGCCTGTAAAATGAGATCAAACATTGCGCTGGACATAGCCAAGTACCTCTACCTGTAGTTGATGCGCTTCAAGATAAGCCATTGCTTGTTGCGTCTGCTCATGACTGCCCAGCAGTTCGGCAATCATCAACCCCAAGGTGCGCTCCTGAATGGATTCCACCTTCGCCTGCACGATGCTGACATCCACATCGCACTCCCGGGCCAGACGCGAAATCAGCGGGGTGGAAACCGAATCGCCAGAAAACGTCAGACGCACCACGGGGTGGGATGTGGCGCCGGGGGTGTCTGCAAGGCGTGCAGTAAGCTCTTTGGGTGGGCTGAGCTGTAGAAAGTCGTTAAGAAATTCGCGACCCAGTGCGGTGCGCGGGGCAGTGAAGAAATCCCCTACATCGGCGTCTTCGACCAGCTCACCATTGGATATCAGGCTGACGCGGTGACAAATCGATTTCACCACCTCCATCTCATGGGTTATCAACAATATAGTGATGCCCAGCTGCTGATTGATATCGCGCAGAAGTTCGAGAATGGAGCCGGTGGTTTGCGGGTCCAGTGCCGAGGTCGCCTCGTCACACAGCAATACGTGAGGCTTGCTGGCCAGCGCCCGGGCAATGGCGACACGCTGTTTCTGCCCGCCGGAAAGCTGCGCTGGATACATTGTGGCTTTATCTGCCAGGCCGACCATGTCAAGCAAGGGTGTCACGCGGGTTTCGATGGCGCTGCGCTTTTCACCCATCAGCTCAAGGGGCAGGGCAACGTTATCAAACACCGCACGGGTAGTGAGCAGGTTGAAGTGCTGGAAGATCATGCCGATGCGGTGACGAGCCCGATTGAGCTCGGCGCGACGCAAGGTGGTGATCTCGCGATCATCCACCCGTACACTGCCGGTACTGGGGCGCTCCAGTAGGTTGACACAGCGAATCAGCGTCGATTTACCTGCCCCGGACAACCCGATAACACCGTGGATTGCCCCTTTGGGAATGGAGAGGTTGACGTTCTTGAGGGCATGGACCGCGCGAGCGCCGCTGCCGTAGGTTTTACTGACGTTGCTAAGTTCGATCATAGCGTCTGCCTTAGTCGTAGGCTGAAGACGTGAAGTGAGGGGGGCTTGAAACAAAAAAAGGCCACCCATACGGGTGGCCATCAACGCTGGACACACCCTTTTAGCTGCACTTCACCATGCCATCAGCTGGTGGACGCCCGCAATCTGGGTACAAATCGGCGTCTAAACATTTGCGCCGAAAGTCTAAATAGAGCCCATCAGCTTGTCAATTAAAGCAAGTGTTTTAAACGTGCATGGCGCTCGAGAGCGGCTATCTGCAGCAACAGTACGGATGTGAAGCGAAAGAATGAGCAAGTGGCATTCAACAAGGCCCTGGGTCGTACTTAAGGGACGATTCAATAAAAATGACTCGGCTCTTTAGCTCCGCGCTCATTCAAGGCGATAATGGTTTCATGCATGACGTCTAGGACTATCGACCGGCAGCCAGAAGGAAAAGTGATGTTTACAGGTATCGTACAGGGCACCGCGGAGATCATCGAAATCCGTGAGCTTGAGGAATTTCGTACCCACGTCGTTGCGCTGGGGCCCGAATTGCGCCAGGGACTGAATATTGGTGCATCCGTTTCCCATAACGGCGTGTGCTTGACCGTGACCGCCCTCGATGGAGAGAAGGTCAGCTTCGATCTGATGCGCGAGACCTTGAGACTGACCAATCTTGGTGCACTGGGCGTGGGCGAGTGCGTTAATATAGAGCGCGCCGCACGCTTTGGTGATGAGATTGGCGGGCACTCCATGTCCGGCCATATCATTGCCATGGCCGAGGTGGTCGCCATCGATGAGGCGCCCAACAACCGTCGGCTGTGGTTTTCGTTGCCTGCCGCGCTTGGGCGGTTCGTGTTCGAGAAAGGCTACATTGGCGTGGACGGCATCAGTCTGACCATCGGAGATGTTCGCCACCAAGATCAGCGAGTGGAATTCAGCGTCAATCTTATCCCTGAGACCCTCGCGCGAACGGTATTGAAAGAGCGTTTGCCGGGGACGCGGGTAAATATCGAGATCGACCCGCAAACCCAGGTGATCGTGGAAACGGTAGAACGTATGCTGGCGGCGCGGGGTTAACGCGCCAGGCGGTGACAAGTGACGCTGCCCGGCGGCCTTTCTCAAGCGCCGCTGTGTTAATGCCACTTTTACGTTAGCGACACACTTGCAGCCACATTATAAAAAAACGGCCGAGCTGACCACATGGTCAAGGCATGGCCTGAAGATTGCTAGATAGTCAGGGCGGGTGTTCTCCCGCATTAGTGTGTCGCGCGTTGTCAGCCTCGCATCGCAAAGGGGCTTTCGGTAGTATGTGCGGCTTTTCTCGCATCCAGGGGCGCAGGGATAAAAACGATATGAAAGGTTTGGATAACTACTTCAAGCTCACCGAGCAGAAGACCAACGTCAAAACCGAGGTAATCGCCGGAATTACCACGTTTTTGACCATGGCTTACATCATCTTCGTGAACCCGAGCATTTTATCGGAAGCGGGGATGGATTACGGTGCGGTGTTCGTGGCCACCTGCGTTGCTGCGGCCATTGGCTGTTTCGTGATGGGCTTGTGGGCCAATTACCCGATCGCCCAGGCGCCGGGCATGGGGCTGAACGCCTTTTTCACCTACGGGGTAGTGCTGGGGATGGGCTACACCTGGGAGACGGCGCTGGGCGCGGTCTTTCTCTCGGGTCTGACCTTCTTCTTGCTCAGCATCTTCAAGATCCGGGAATGGATCATCAACTCCATTCCGCTGTCGCTTCGCCTGGGTATCGCCGCGGGTATCGGCCTCTTTCTGGCGATGATCGCGCTGAAAAATGCCGGTATCGTGGTTGCCAACCCCGCAACGCTCGTGTCACTGGGAGATCTGTCCCAGCCGGCGCCCATCTATGCGCTGCTGGGGTTTTTCGTGATTACCGCCCTGGCTTATCTGAACGTCACCGGCGCGGTGATGATCGGCATTCTGGGCGTCACCGTCCTGGCCATGGTTCTGGGGCATAACGAGTACGGCGGACTGATGTCCATGCCGCCCTCGATTGCGCCCACCTTCATGGCCATGGATCTGATGGGCGCGCTGGATGTGGCGATGCTCAGCGTAATCTTTGCGTTCTTGTTCGTGGATCTTTTCGATACCTCGGGCACGCTGGTGGGTGTTGCCCACCGCGGCAAGCTCTTGGACAAGGACGGCAAGCTTCCGCGCATCGGTCGCGCCATGATGGCCGACAGCACCGCTTCCATGTCCGGTGCCGTGCTGGGTACTTCGACCACCACCAGTTACATTGAGTCCACGGCCGGTATCGCCTCGGGCGGACGCACCGGTCTGACCGCTGTGGTCGTGGGTGTCTTGTTCTTGATCAGCCTGTTTTTTGCGCCCCTGGCCGGCTCGATTCCGGCCTACGCTACCGCCGGCGCGCTTTTGTACGTGGCGGTGCTCATGGCGGGAAGCCTGGCCCATGCCAACTGGGAAGACCCCACCGACGCCGCTCCGGTATTGATTGCCGCCCTGGCCATGCCGCTGACGTTCTCGATCGCCGACGGTATTGCCCTGGGCTTTATCAGTTTCGTGGGTATCAAGACGCTGTCAGGTCGGTTCAAGGACCTGAATCCGGCGGTTGTCGTTCTGGGGCTCTTGTTTGCAGTTAAATTCTTCTTCTTCGGCTAGGCGTTGGCCCGGCTTTGCATTAACCAATGAGAGACGCGATGAGCATCTACGGCGACTATATCAAGTCCGTTATTCGCACGGTTCCCGACTGGCCTGAAAAGGGCGTCAATTTTCGTGACATTACCCCTTTGCTGCAAAACAGCTCCGCCTTTCGCAAACTGATCGATAGTTTCGTACACCGCTATCAGGACATGGATCTGGATGCCATTGCGGCGATCGACGCGCGGGGCTTCATCATCGGCGCGCCGTTGGCTTATGAGCTGGGTTGTAGCTTCGTGCCGGTGCGCAAGAAGGGCAAGCTCCCGTTCAAGACCATCAGCGAAACCTACACTCTGGAGTATGGCCATTCCGAAGTGGAGCTGCATGCCGATGCCTTCGAGAAAAACGATCGTATTCTGCTGATGGATGACTTGATTGCCACTGGCGGTACCATGCTGGCCGCCGCCAATCTGATTCAGCGCAGCGGTGGTCAAGTGATCGAAACATCGACGATCATCGATCTACCTGAGCTGGGTGGTTCCCGGAAAATTCGCGACGCTGGCTTTAGCGTATTCGCGGTATGTTCATTCAACGAAGACGAGTAGCATCTCTTATGAGCAGCGAACGCTATCATCAGCATTTCACGGTTTCCTGGGACCAGCTTCAACGCGACGTACGAGCCCTTTGTCATCAGCTTATCGAACGCGACTTCAAGGGGATCGTGGCGATTACCCGCGGAGGGCTGATTCCCGCTGCGCTGATCGCTCGGGAGCTCAATATTCGTCTGATCGATACCGTCTGTATCAAAAGCTACGATCATATGGACCAGGGTGGCCTCGACATCATGAAAGGCGTGGATCATGATGGAGAGGGATGGCTTTTGGTGGACGATCTGGTCGATACGGGCAAGACCGCCCGCTCAGTGCGGGAAATGCTCCCTAAGGCGCACTTCGTGACCATTTACGCCAAGCCCGAGGGCCGCCCGTTGGTGGATCAGTATCTGACCGAAGTGGGGCAGCACTGCTGGATTCAATTTCCCTGGGACATGGGCATCGCCTATGTCGAACCTCTTGTGGACCAGATGAAGAAATGACATGACGGATCCTCTACCCAAGGACTGGAGCCAGTGGCTGGGACAGGAATTTCAGACCGACTACATGGCGTCGCTGAAAGTGTTTCTGGCCGAAGAGAAAGCGGCGAAGAAGGTCATTTACCCGCACTCGTCCAACTGGTTTCGTGCCTTTGAACTGACGCCGCTTGACAGGGTCAAGGTGGTGATCCTGGGTCAGGATCCGTACCACGGGCCGAACCAGGCTCATGGGCTCTGCTTTTCGGTCAAACCCCAGGTCAGGGTGCCGCCGTCGCTTGTCAATATCTATAAAGAGCTTGAAAGCGATCTGGGAGTCAAACCGGTCAATCACGGTTTTCTGGAGCCCTGGGCCAGCCAGGGCGTGCTGCTTTTGAATACCGCCTTGACGGTGGAGCAGGGAAACGCGGCTTCCCACCGGGGCAAAGGGTGGGAAGGCTTTACCGATCGCGCGATCGAAACGGTGAGCGAGCATGCCGGCCCCTGCGTCTTTCTACTCTGGGGCAGCCATGCGCGGCAGAAAAAGGCGCTCATCGACACGTCGCGCCACCTGGTTCTGGAGTCGCCCCACCCATCGCCGCTTTCCGCGCACCGGGGGTTTCTGGGCAACCGGCACTTCTCTCAGGCCAATCAGTTCCTGAAAGAGCAGGGCCGTACGCCAATTGAATGGCAATTGCCCGACGCCCCTTAACCTTGAAGGCGGTTGCGGGTAGAATAGCGCGCAATTTTGCGCCCGCTGAGCGCGCCTAACCCTGCAATGAGGTAGTTCCATGAGTGTTTATGCCATTGATCATCCGCTAGTCCAGCACAAGTTGGGCCTCATGCGGGAAGTGGATCTGAGCACCAAAAGCTTTCGCGAGCTGGCAGGGGAGGTCGCCAAGCTTCTGACATATGAAGCGACCAAGGGCCTGGAGCTTGAAGATCATCAGATCGAAGGCTGGAACGGCGAACCCATCGCGACGCGTCGTTTGAAAGGCAAGAAGGTGACGGTGGTGCCGATTCTTCGCGCCGGCCTTGGCATGCTCGAAGGCGTCACCGACCTGATTCCCAGCGCCCGGGTAAGCGTGGTCGGGCTTTATCGCGATGAAGAGACGCTGGAGCCGGTGCCTTACTTCGCCAAGTTCGCCAACGATATCGAGGAGCGCATGGCGATCGTCATCGACCCGATGCTGGCAACCGGCGGCTCGATGGTGGCCACTCTGGACATGCTTCGCGAGCGCGGTTGCGACAGCATGAAGGTGATTGTGCTGGTGGCGGCCCCGGAAGGTATCGAACGCGTCCAGAAAGCCCATCCGGATGTCGAGATCTATACGGCATCCATCGACGAGCGCCTCGACGAGAACGGCTATATCGTTCCCGGCCTGGGCGATGCCGGCGACAAGATCTTCGGTACACGCTGAGCGTGTTGCCCTCCAATGCCCCTTGCGCCTTGCGTCGGGGGCATTTTTTTGGACCGTTGGAAACCGTTGGCATCTTGAATGTTAGTACTTTAAGTATTAGCACCTTGAATATTAGTACCTTGAATATTTGCCACACTCACCACCCAAGAGTGAGTGACCTACGTAAGGGACGTTGAATGAGCACTGATCCGTCGCAAGACTCCTGGCCTAAAACGCTGCTCACCGGGGCGCAGATGCTGTTCGTCGCTTTCGGCGCGCTGGTGCTGGTGCCCCTTTTAACCGGGCTGGACCCAAGCGTTGCCCTGTTTACCGCAGGCGTGGGAACGCTGATCTTTCACGGTGTCACCCGCCAGAGCGTGCCGGTCTTTCTGGCCTCATCGTTTGCGTTCATCGCCCCCATTCAGGGCTCCATTGCCAGTTTCGGTGTTTCCGCCACCCTGGGTGGGTTGATGGCTGCGGGCCTTGTTTATACCGTTATCTCACAAATAGTTCGACTCAAGGGTACCGGCTGGCTGCATCATTTATTGCCGCCGGTCGTCGTGGGGCCGGTCATCATGGTGATCGGTCTGGCTCTGGCGCCGGTGGCGGTGAGCATGGCAACGGGTGAAACCAGCGACAACATAGCCTACGGTCAGGCGATATTTCTCTCCATGGCGAGTCTTCTGGTGACCCTGGTGCTGGCGGTGTTTGGTCGGGGGTTATTGCGGCTGATACCGATCATGGGCGGCGTGGTGACCGGCTATGTGCTGTCGCTGATCATGGGCGTGGTGGATTTCACACCTGTCCGCGAAGCTGCCTGGGTGTCTCTCCCTGCCTTCACCGCGCCCACGTTTCACTGGGCAGCGATTCTTTTCATGATTCCCGTGGCGATCGCCCCGGCGGTGGAGCACATCGGTGACATGGTGGCCATTGGCTCGGTCACCCGCAAGAACTACCTTGAAAAGCCCGGACTTCACCGCACGCTTTTAGGCGATGGCCTGGCCACCAGCGTGGCTGCTCTCTTCGGCGGGCCGCCCAACACCACTTACTCCGAGGTTACCGGGGCGGTGACCTTGACCAAGGCATTCAACCCCAAGTTCATGATCGTGGCTGCGGTACTGGCGATCATCCTGGCCTTCGTGGCCAAGCTCGGGGCGCTGCTGCAAACCATCCCCGGCCCGGTGATGGGCGGCATCATGACATTGCTGTTCGGCTCGATCGCGGTGGTGGGCATGAATACCCTGGTACGTGCGGGACAATCATTGACCGCGCCGCGTAACCTGGTGGTGGTATCGCTGATTCTGGTATTCGGTATCGGGGGTATGCAGTTTGGCGGTGGGCAGTTTATGCTTCAGGGGGTAAGCCTGGCCGCGCTGGTGGGTATTGCGCTCAACTGGGTGTTGCCGCCTGAAAAAGAGCTGGCGTGAGTGTTGGACTGAAGGGAGATTCCGTAATGCCGATTCAAACGGCGTTTCCCGTGCTGGGCGTGGCCGCCTGGAGTTCCACGGGTAAAACCACTCTCTTGACGAAGCTTCTGCCGCGGTTGCGCGAGGCGGGGCTCAATGTCGGGGTGATCAAGCACGCGCACCACGACTTCGATATCGACAAGCCCGGCAAGGACAGCTATCGGCTGCGCGAAGCCGGCGCTGCCCCCATGCTGGTGGCCTCTGCTCGGCGCTATGCGTTGATGCAGGAAACCCCCGGCCGGGAGGAGCCGGATCTTGACCATCTGCTTTCGCTCATGGCCCAGCACGCGCCGGATCTGGTGATCGTGGAGGGCTTCAAGGACTGGCCGATGCCGAAGCTGGTTCTCTACCGCGACGGTATTGGCGACCCGGCCATCGTGCAAAGCGAAGGGGTTCAGGCGGTAGCATTGAAAGGGGAGGCGCCGGAGGTCCTCGCGGCTTCTATCCCGCAGCTGAACCTTGATAACATCGACGACATCGCACGGTGGGTCATTCAGTGGTCCACCACGTCCTTTGACGACAGAAGGTAACGATATGCAGCTGACCCACCTCAATACTGCAGGTGAAGCCCACATGGTGGATATTGCCGACAAGGAGGTGTCGCGCCGGGAAGCGGTGGCGTCGGGCCGTATTGTCATGGCACCGGCCACGTTGAAGCTCTTGACCGACGGCGAGTTGCCCAAGGGCGATGTGCTGGCCACGGCACGCATCGCCGGAATCCAGGCGGCAAAGCGCACCCACGAGCTGATTCCGCTGTGTCACTCCCTGGCACTGAGCAAGGTCAGCGTGGATTTCGAGATCGACCTGGAGGCGGGAGCGGTAAAGGTGGAGGCGCTTTGCCGACTGAGCGGGCGCACCGGGGTAGAAATGGAGGCGCTGACCGCGGTCTCGGTGGCGTGTCTGACGCTTTACGATATGTGCAAGGCGGTGGACAAGGAGATGCGTATCGAGGCGGTTCAGCTCGAGAGCAAGCAAGGCGGCGTGCGGGGAGATTACCAGCGAAGCGCGGCCCCCATCGTGACTGGCGAAGGCACGCCGGGTGAGGTGAGCCTGGGAGAGCGCTGCGGGGTATCGCCTTGCGTGCGGGTGAAGTTTCTGGCCGAGCTTCGCGAACGGGTAGGGCAAAGCGAAATGTCACTGACGCTTGATCAGTTGCCCAGTCGCGACGTGGCGGGACTCAAGACCGCCCTTGCCGAGCGCGAAGCACGCTATGGCGTCTTGAAGGATCAACGCACTCTCTGCGCCATCAATCAGGTCATGGCCAACGATGCAGCACCCATCACCAACGAAGACGAGGTGGCATTTTTCCCTCCGGTCACGGGAGGCTGAATGAGTGATCCAATCATTACCGTGACGGTGCAGGAGCACGCGTTCTCGCTGGATGAGGGCTATGGCGCCACGCTGCGCAATCGTCAGGATATCGGTGCGGTAGTGAGCTTTACCGGGCTGGTGCGTGATTTCAATGAAGCCCCGGAGGTCACCGGGCTTACGCTCGAACACTATCCGGGAATGACCGAGCGGGCGCTGGGCGATATCGCCGAACAGGCCTGTGCGCGCTGGTCGCTTCAAGGGGTGGTGATCATTCATCGGGTAGGGTATTTGACGCCAGGCGACCCCATTGTACGGGTGTTGGTGGCAAGCGCCCATCGTCGCGATGCCTTCAGCGCCTGCGATTTCATCATGGATATCCTGAAGACCCGGGCGCCTTTCTGGAAAAAAGAGCATTCCACCCAGGGTAATTACTGGGTGAAGGAGCGCGAAAGCGATGAGCGCGACGCCGCGCGCTGGTAGCCCGTTTTATCCCCTACTCGAGGTTCTAGATGCTGTAGGGGGATTCGGTGGCCATGATCTGCAGATGAACTTCGGGCATATGCTGGCAGTGATTGCCCAGCCAGTGAATCAGGCTGGGCGTAAGCGCCTCGCGAAGCTCGGCGAGGGTATCGGCCTTGATTTCGTCAAGACGCTCGTCCAGCCAGTCGCTGAAACTCTCTTCATCGATAGGGCTCGCTCCGTTGGCATCCAGCATCAGCCGGCCGATGCGCTGCCAGCCGGTCTCGGAAGCGCACACCGGAAGCGCTAGAAAAAGCGTGCCACGGCGACTGCTGGCCGTCTCTGACGTTCCCAGGCCAGGGTGGGGGACCACGCTGTTTTGATCGACCACGTGGGGCAACTGCGGGTAGCGCGCCTCGACGCGCAGCCCCTCGTTATCCAGCATCAGCATATCGCCATTGACCGGGGCTAGTGGCGCCTTGATATCCAGCGTCTCGGCCAGTGCCTGGTGCGCCTGCTGGTGGGAAAGTTCGCCATGCACCGGCAACAGCGCTTGGGGTCTTACCCAGCGGTAGAGCGTCTTGAGCTCTTCTTGCGCCGGGTGACCGGTCGCGTGAAGTTCCGGATGATTGTTCTCGTCAAACAGCGTCACGCCGAGTTGAGAAAGACGTTTTTTCAGCTGGGCAATGGGGCGTTCGTTGCCGGGGATCATCTTGGCAGAGAAGATCACGTTGTCGCCGGGCTCCAGATCCAGGAAGGGATGGCGTCTCTGGGCCAGGCGCTGAAGCGCCGCGCGCGGCTCGCCTTGACTGCCGGTGGCAATCACCACTACTTCGTCCGCAGGCAGATACCCCAGATCCTGAGGGGGCACCAGGGCGGGGAAATCGTCCAGATAGCCAAGCCCGCGGGCCACGCCCACCATACGCTCCATGGAGCGCCCCATCAGGCTGACCCGCCGCCCGCTTTGTGCCGCCGCCTGGCCAATCGCCCACACCCTGGCCAGGTTGCTGGCAAAGCAGGAAACCACCACGCGGCCCTTGCACGTCTTCAGCGTACGGGCCAGGGCAGTGGCTACCTCGCCTTCGCTGCCCGCGGTGCCCGGCAAAGGGGCGTTGGTAGAGTCTCCCACCACTAGATCGAGCGGCGCCAGCGCCTGGAAGTGCGTGGGATTGACGCTTGGGCCGATCAGCGGCGAGGGATCGAGTTTCCAGTCACCGGTGTGCAGTACCCGGTAGCCGCCGGCCAGCATCATGATCGCGCAGCTTTCGGGAATCGAGTGGGTCATCATCAGGTAGCGCAGCGTGAACGGGCCCTGCTCCCGGGCTTCGTTGGGCTTGATCACGTGAATGGCGGCGCAGCTCAGGTTGTGCTCGGCAAACTTGTGACGTAAAAGCCCAGCGGCCAGCGGGGTGGCGTAAATCGGGCATTGCCATTTCGGCCATAGCCAGGCGACCGCACCGATGTGGTCTTCATGCCCATGAGTAATGAACAGCGCCTGAGGAGTAATACCCAGCTCCCCCAAGGTCTGGGTATTGGGCACCTGGAGAGGAGCGGAAGGCAGGTCCTGGCGGATCATCATGCCGCAATCAATGGCGATCCAGTGATCAAGATACCCATAAAGCGTCAGGTTCATTCCTATTTCACCACACCCGCCAAGCGGCAGTATGCGCAAGGGCGGACGGCGACGGGGACGAAGTTGAACGCGTGATGGATCCATTAATTTTGAACAGCCTGATAAGTAAGACTTTAACTATACGGTAAGCCGGGGGCGGCTAACAATCATAGCAATGCTCAAGTTCACTGCGTGCGTTACACTAGCGCCCCTGCAGGGCCCCGAGATCGGCAATCCGTTGAATCAGGTCAAGCATTTCCAGATCGTATATATATTGAGTGTATTTATGTCACATTATTACCGTCTAGTGGTTTCCTGCCCGGATCAAGTGGGCATTGTGGCACGTGTCTCGAGCTTTATCGCCCAGCACGGTGGCTCCATCACCGAGGCAAGCCAGCATTCGGACCTGCAAACGGGCCGGTTCTTCATGCGTTACGAGATTCTTGCCGACTCCATCGGCATGAGCGCCCTTGAACTCAAGGACGCCTTTTCACCGATTGCCCATGCCTTCGACATGCAGTGGGCGCTGGTGGATACCCAAAAGCGTCGCAACGTGGTGATCATGGTCTCCAAAGAATCCCACTGCCTGGTGGATCTGCTTTACCGTTGGCAGGCCGGCGAGCTTGACTGCAACATCGTGGGGATCATCTCCAACCATCCCGACATGCAAACGCTCAGCGAGTGGTACGACATTCCCTATCACCACATCGCAGTAAACCCGGCCAATAAAGAAGCGTCGTTTGACGCCGTACAGACCCAGATCGAAAAGCTCGGGGCGGACTGTATCGTGCTGGCACGCTACATGCAGATACTGCCCCCGGCGCTTTGCGAACACTACGCCGGCCAGATCATCAATATCCACCACAGTTTCCTGCCATCCTTCGCCGGTGCCAAGCCGTATCATCAGGCCTACGCCCGCGGGGTGAAGCTGATTGGCGCCACGTGCCACTACGTGACCGAAGAGCTGGATGCCGGCCCGATCATCGAGCAGGATATTCACCGGGTCAGCCACTGCCATACGCCCACCGATCTGGTGCGCTTTGGTCGTGATGTCGAAAAGTCGGTACTCGCCCGGGGGCTTCGCTGGCACCTGGAAGACCGTGTGCTGATCGACGGCAACAAGACAGTGGTCTTTGGTTAAAGGGCCACTTGATGAAAAAGAGGGCGCCACGGCGCCCTCTTTTATTGACTCGTCTTGAAGGCCTTCAAGCCATCAAAGCTTTTAACCCAGCGCCTGACCACTACCACCGCGAATCACCCCGACCCCTACACCTTCGATATCCAGATGCTGGGTGCGAAGGTCGATCTCGATAGGGGCGAAGTCGCTGTTCTCGGCCAGCAGCGTTACCTGATGACCGTCGCGCTTGAAGCGCTTGACGGTCACTTCGTCTTCCAGGCGTGCCACCACGATCTGCCCGTCGCGTACCCGCTCGGTGCGATGCACTGCCAGCAGGTCACCCTCCAGAATGCCGATGTCTTTCATGGAAAGCCCGCGTACGCGCAGCAGATAGTCGGCCTTGGGTGTAAAGTAATCCGCCGGCAGAGGGCAGTAACGGTCGATATGCTCTGCGGCAAGTATCGGACTGCCGGCGGCAACTTCACCGATGATGGGAAGCCCCTGGGCGGTGCTTTCAGCGGTGTCGTTCGCAGCAGGCGTCGTCTCGGAGGTGTCCGCGCCTTCCTGGCTGGGCAGGCGAATGCCCCGTGACGTATGACGAATGATGCGAATGGCACCTTTACGCTCCAGGGCACGCAGATGCTCTTCAGCGGCGTTGGGCGAGCGAAAGCCCAGCGCCTTGGCGATTTCCGCCCTTGTAGGCGGATAGCCATAGTCGTTCATCGTCTTGACGATAAAATCAAACACGTGTTGTTGACGTACTGTAAGAGGACGGGACATACCTGACTCCAGCGTAAAATGGGTAACTTAAATAGTGACTAAATTCATATGTGTTTAAGTATACAGTATGTTTCTCTGTCCAGTATATGACCCAGGCCACGGTTTATAAACCTTTCAGCGCCCTCCCGGGTCCAATCCAGCCTTTTTCTCGATTGAGCCCGACGCATGAATGGCCTACTATCGCGCGATGTTTTAAACACTTGTTTTCTGGAGATCGCCATGGCGCAATCTGATACGGTCACGCGTATTCTGGATACTGCGGAAGTACTGTTTGCCGAACGTGGCTTTGCCGAGACATCCTTGCGTAACATTACCAGCAAGGCGCGGGTAAATCTGGCGGCCGTCAACTACCACTTCGGTTCCAAGAAAGCGCTGATCCAGGCCGTGTTCGCCCGCTATCTCGACCCTTTCAGCCTGCGCTTTCACGAAGCCCTGGACGGGTTGCAGGCGCGTTACGCACAGGACCCCATCCCGCTGGAGGAGTTGCTGGAAACCATGGCCACCACCGTCTTGACGGTACCCGCCGAGCGCAACAGTCTGAAAGTCTTCATGCGCCTTCTAGGGCTTGCCTACAGCCAGGCGCAGGGGCATCTGCGCCGCTACATACAGAATCAGTACGGCGATGTCTTCACCCGCTTTACCGAGCTTGTTCGTCTGGCAACGCCGGAGCTCCCCGACGCCGAACGCTTCTGGCGTCTGCACTTCATGCTGGGCACGGTGATCTTCACCTTGTCCGGGCTGGATGCGCTTCGCGGTATTGCCGCGAAAGAGTATGACGAGCAGGTCTCCGTGCGCGATCTGGTTCGTCGGCTGCGCCCCGTGGTAGTGGCCGCCATGAACGCGCCGCTCCCCCAGGCTTTGGAGGTATCCAACCATGCCAACACCCAAACTGGCTGAACTGCCCCCGGTGGACGACCCCTGGGTAGAAATCGATATCGCCGCGCAGCGTCTGCGCTGCTGGCAGGGCAAGGCGGTGGTTTTAGAGTGCGCCGTCTCGACCGGTGAAAATGGCACGGGCCAGGAGGAGGGCAGTGGTCAGACGCCCGGCGGCTGGCACTACGTGCGCGCCTCCATTGGCGATGACCTGCCCCAGAACGCGGTATTTCGCGCCCGCCGCTGGACCGGCGAGATCTTTACGCCCGAGCTTGCCCGGGAGCATCCCGAGCGCGACTGGATACTCACACGCATCCTGTGGCTTTGCGGGCTGGAGCGCGGTGTCAATCGCGCCGGTCAGGTCGACTCCCAGCGCCGCTTTATCTATCTACACGGCACGCCGCCGGACGAACCCATGGGCGTTGCCGCCTCGCATGGATGTATTCGTCTGCGCAACGACGATCTGATGAAGGTGTTCGACTTCGCGCCACCGGGTACCGCCGTCTGGCTGCACAGCGGTTGCCCGGCGTGAACCGGCGCACCTTTCTCGATTGATTTTGATCGAACGGGCCGATCGTCTAGAATTAGCGCCCGTTTTGTTGGATCTATGCTAATGACGCAACCGCTAGGCCCGGTCATGCTTGACCTTGAAGGGCTCTCTATTACTCAAGCCGAGCAAGCGCTTTTACGCGACCCCGCAGTAGGCGGGGTCATCTTGTTTGCCCGCAACGTCGAAAGCGCCGGGCAGGTTCGCCGCCTTTGCCAGAGCATTCGCAGCCAGCGCCCCGAACTCTTGCTGGGTATCGACCAGGAAGGCGGGCGTGTTCAACGCATCAAGCAAGGGGTCACCCGCCTGCCGGCCATGGCGCGCATCGGCGAGGTTTACGCACATGACCCGGCAGCGGGTAGCCAGCTTGCCAACGATGCCGGCTGGCTTTTGGGAATGGAGATGGCGGCCTGCGGACTGGATATAAGCTTCGCCCCGGTACTCGATGTGGAAAGCGGGCTTTCAAGCGTGATTGGCGACCGAAGCTTCAGCCAGGACCCTGAGCACGTGGCCGAACTGGGCGGACGTTTCGTGCAGGGCCTCCACGAGGCAGGCATGGCCGCCGTGGGCAAGCACTTTCCCGGTCACGGCGGTATCGAAGCCGATACCCATCACACCATCGCCGACGACCCGCGACCCTTGAGCGAGATCAAGGCGCGAGACCTGGTTCCTTTCACCCGCCTGGCCGGCGAGCTGGACGGCGTGATGCCCGCGCACGTGGTGTACAGCGCCTTTGACAAGCGTCCGGCGGGCTTTTCGCCCAGCTGGCTTGGCATACTTCGCGAATCGCTGGGCTTCAAGGGCTGCATCTTCTCGGATGACTTGACCATGGCAGGCGCTCACCTGGCGGGAGAGCCCCGTGAGCGGGCCAGGGCAGCGCTGGCTGCCGGCTGCGACATGCTGTTGGTCTGCAACGACCGCAATGCCGCGCTCGAGATCACTGCCAGCTGCCAGGGGATCGAGAACCGGCGTATCGGCAAGCTTCGCTACGCCCGCGCCCGGCCGGACCTGGAAGCGCTATCGGCGCTCAAGCGGTGGCGCCGGGCCAACGCCAGGCTCAGCGAGCTGGCCGACTAGCCGGATACGCTTCCCATTCTTTGATATGCAGCCATGAGCGCCGATTCCTGGTCGGCGTTTTATCTTTTAAATACCTGAAGCCTTCACTGGCGGAGCCCAACCATGGCCAAACTGGATAAAAAAGCCCTCGAGTCGCTGGATTCAATGCGTGAACTGATGGAAAACGCCGACTGCTTGATCTCTCAGGATCAGGTAGAGCAGGCCCTGGATCGAATGGCAAAAGCCATCACGAAGGACCTGGGCGACAAGCTGCCGGTGTTCTACTGCGTGATGAATGGCGGGCTGATTACCACAGGGCACCTGCTGACCCGGCTGGGCTTTCCCCTGGAAGTGGATTACCTGCACGCCACCCGCTACCGCAACGAGCTGCGCGGCGGCGAGCTTTTCTGGCGCGTGTCGCCGGAGGTGCCCATGGCCGGGCGCCACGTGGTGATCATCGACGATATTCTGGATGAGGGTTCCACCCTGGCGGCCATCCTGGATTATTGCCAGCAGGCTCAGGCTGCAAGCGTCACCACCGCCGTGCTGGTGGATAAAAAGCACGACCGCAAGGCCGTGCCCGGGCTCAAGGCCGACTACTGCGGCCTTGAGGTAGCGGATCGTTACGTGTTCGGCTTTGGCATGGATTACAAGGGGTATTGGCGTAACGCACCGGGTATCTTCGCGCCGAAAGGTCTTTAAGGAGCGCGCTAACGGGGCGAAAAGCGCCGCACCAGGCCGGTTTCGGCAATCATGCGGGTGGAAATCTCCTCGATGGAGAAGCGCGTGGTATCGATGAACGGAATGTTCATCATCCGGTAAAGGGCTGCCGCCTGCTCCACTTCCTGCACGCACTGGTCGATCGAGCTGTAGCGGCTGGCGGGGCGGCGTTCGTTGCGAATCGCCGAGAGCCTGCGCGGATCGATGGTCAGCCCGAAGAGTTTGTGCCGGTGCGGGGCGAGCACCTTGGGCAGCTTCAGGCTGCCATCCTCGTCCAGATCGTCTTCGGTCAACGGGTAATTGGCCGCGCGAATGCCGAACTGAAGCGCCAGATAAAGCGATGTCGGCGTCTTGCCGCAGCGCGATACGCCGACCAGGATGACATCCGCTTGATCGTACTGGTGGGTGCGCGCGCCGTCGTCGTTGTCGAGGGCAAAGTGCACCGAGTGAATCCTATCCATGTAGATATCGTCGCTGCCAATGGCGTGGGTGCGGCCCACGCTGTAGGAGGAGTGGGTCTCGAGCTCCTGCTCCAGAGGCTCCAGAAACGTCGAGAAGATATCCACCTTGAAGCCTTGGGCCTTGCGGATGACATCGCGGATGTCCTGGTCGACGATAGTGTCGATGATGATCGGGCGGTGACCGTCGCGCTCGGCGGTAGTGTCGATCACCGCTGCCAGCGCCCGGGCCTTTTCAAGCGTATCGATATAGGGTTTGGTCAGCATGGTGATGTCCACCCCGCTGAACTGAGCCAGAAGGCTTCGCCCCAGGCTCTCGGCAGTAATGCCTGTTCCGTCGGAAATAAAGAACGCCGTGCGCTTCATGCCTGTCTCCCTCTCGACCATCGAAGTACGTGAAGCATTATTCTCCTTGCTTAATGAAACGAGCACAACGGCCAGCGCACGCCGGGCGCGCCCGACTACATAAAGTGGCTTGAAACAACGGTTGTTGTAAAAAACCTTCACTGGCTTCGCTGTTAGACTAATGGCGAATATGGAGAGGTGGTGATAGGGTGACACGCTCAATGAAATTGGCCGCCAGGTTTTACCGGCCCGCGCGGGTTGATGATAAAAAGGGGTGTTGCGTGCAAGAGTACATTCTGTGGTTCGATCAGCTAGGCATGAATGACGTCGAACGCGTGGGGGGCAAGAACGCCTCGCTTGGCGAAATGATCTCCAATCTTGCGGGCGCGGGCGTCACGGTACCCGGCGGGTTTGCCACCACGGCTCATGCCTACCGCGAATTTCTCGCCTTTGAAGGCCTCAATGACCGCATCAACGCGCTGCTGGCGCGCCTTGATGTCGATGACGTGAAGGCCCTGGCCCAGGCGGGGAGCACCATCCGTCAGTGGATCATCGACACACCCTTGCCGCCTGCCTTCGAGCGCGCCTTGGGTGATGCCTACGCCGCTCTGCAGGAGCGCCACCCCAACCTCAAGGCTGCCGTGAGAAGCTCGGCTACCGCGGAAGATCTGCCGGATGCCTCCTTTGCTGGTCAGCAGGAAACCTTTCTCAACATCGAAGGCTTCGACAACGTCAAGCGCGCCGTGCACGAAGTGTTCGCTTCGCTGTTCAATGACCGCGCCATCTCCTATCGCGTGCATCGCGGCTACGCTCACGAGAACGTGGCGCTCTCCGCCGGGATACAGAAGATGGTGCGTTCGGAAACCGGCGCTTCCGGGGTCATGTTTACCCTCGATACCGAATCGGGCTACCGCGATGCGGTCTTCGTCACCGCCTCCTGGGGGCTTGGCGAAACCGTCGTGCAAGGCGCGGTCAACCCGGATGAGTTCTATGTTCACAAGCCCACGCTTGAGGCGGGCCGCCCGGCGGTATTGCGCCGTACGCTAGGCTCGAAGCTGATCAAGATGGTGTACGGCGAGAGCGCCAGTGCCGGCCGGTCGGTGGCTACCGTGGATGTGCCCCTTGCCGACCGCAGCCGCTTTTGTATCAGCGATGCGCAGGTGATGGATCTGGCACGTCAGGCGGTCACTATCGAGAAGCACTACCAGCGGCCCATGGATATCGAATGGGCGCTGGATGGTGACGACGGCAAGCTCTATATCGTTCAGGCTCGACCGGAAACCGTGGTGTCCCAGCAGGAGGGGGGCAAGCTCGAGCGTTTTCACCTCAGGGAGAAGGGGCGCCGGCTGATCAACGGGCGCGCGATCGGCCAGCGTATCGGCCGCGGCACGGTGAAGATCGTGCTGAGTCCGGAGGAGATGGAAAAGGTCACCGACGGCGACGTACTGGTGACCGACATGACCGACCCGGATTGGGAACCGGTCATGAAGCGCGCTTCGGCAATTGTGACCAATCGCGGCGGGCGAACCTGTCATGCGGCGATTATCGCCCGGGAGCTTGGCATCCCCGCCGTGGTGGGCTGTGGTGATGCCACCACACAGCTGCGTGAAGGGATCGACGTCACGGTGTCCTGCTCGGAAGGCGATACCGGCAACGTCTACGAAGGGCTTCTCGATTATGAATGCAAGGTCTCAAGCGTTGACGCCATGCCCGAGATTCCCTTCAAGATCATGATGAACGTGGGCAACCCGGACCGCGCCTTCGGCTTTGCCGGGCTGCCGCATTCCGGCGTGGGCCTTGCTCGGCTTGAGTTCATCATCAACCGGATGATCGGCGTGCATCCCAAGGCGCTTTTAGAGTACGACCGTCAGACGCCGGATCTGCAGCAGGTGATCGATGTGCGTACCGCTGGCTACGATGATCCGGTCAGCTTCTACGTCGATAAGCTCGTCGAGGGCATTTCCACCCTGGCAGCGGCGTTCTATCCTCAGCGAGTGATCGTGCGTCTGTCCGATTTCAAGTCCAACGAGTACGAGAACCTCATCGGCGGCAAGCTCTATGAGCCCGGCGAGGAGAACCCCATGCTCGGCTTTCGCGGCGCCTCGCGTTACATCTCCGAGTCGTTTAGACCGTGTTTCGAGCTTGAATGCCGCGCGCTCAAGCGTGTGCGCGACGAAATGGGGTTCAGCAATGTCGAGATCATGGTGCCTTTTGTGCGCACCCCCACCGAGGCTCGTCAGGTCGTGGAGTTACTGGCGGACAACGGGCTGGCCCGCAACGCCGCCGAGCCTGATGGCCTGAAGGTCATCATGATGTGCGAACTGCCGGCCAATGCGCTGCTGGCGGATGAGTTCCTCGAGCACTTCGACGGCTTCTCCATCGGCTCCAACGATCTGACTCAGCTTACCCTGGGGCTTGATCGCGACTCCGGCATCGTCGCGCATCTTTTCGACGAGCGTAACGAGGCGGTGAAAAAGCTTCTTTCCATGGCCATCCAGGCGTGCAAGGCTAAAGGAAAGTACGTGGGTATCTGCGGGCAGGGCCCTTCGGATCACCCGGATCTGGCCAAGTGGCTGATGGAGCAGGGCATCGATTCGGTATCCCTCAACCCGGATGCGGTGCTGGAAACCTGGTTCATGCTGGCCGATGAAACCATCGGCTAGATCGCTCGATTTACCCCGCAGCCAATATGCGCCCGGCCATTGTGCCGGGCGCAGGCGTTTTATAGGCTACTTTTACAGATGAGTACGCGACTACCCATTCCCCTGTCGAGAAAACGCCGACGCGGGACGACTGGTATATTTCAGGAGTGATCATGCTGCCATTACGGGCGACGCTGCCCTTGACCGGCTTACTGCTGGTTCCGTTGTATAGCTTTGGATTTAGTTACGAGACACCCTCCGTCACCCCCGAGGTGGGCAGTGGTTACGAGGAGAAGCCTGGCTGGGCGAACGAGAAGTTCGCCGTCGCCGCCGCCAATCCGCTTGCCACCGATGCGGGCTATCAGGTGCTCAAGGCCGGCGGGAACGCCATCGATGCGGTCATCGCAGTACAGATGGTGCTGACGCTGGTCGAGCCGCAGTCCAGCGGCATCGGGGGCGGGGCGTTCTTGATGCACTTCGATGGCTCGGATATCCAGGCCTATGATGGCCGTGAAACCGCCCCCCAGGCGGCCTCCGAGACGCTGTTCATGGAAGGTGACGAGCCGCTGGCGTTCATGGATGCGGTGGTCAGCGGACGCTCGGTGGGCGTGCCTGGCACCCTGCGGATGCTGGAAACCGCTCACGCCGCCCACGGCCAGCTAGACTGGGCATCGCTTTTCATACCCGCCATTACCCTGGCCGAGGAAGGTTTCGAGGTTAGCCAGCGTCTTCACACAAGCCTTGCCGAAGACCCGGCGCTGCGCGATGACCCGCTGGCGAGCCGTTTTTATTATGACGAGGCGGGCCAGGCCATTGCCGTCGGAGAAACGCTGACCAACCCCGCGCTGGGCGCCATCTTGCGTCAGATAGCCGACGGAGGAAGCCGCGCGTTCTATGAAAACACTATCGCAGAAGACCTGGTCAGCCGGGTGCAGAATCACCATACCCGCCCGGGTGAAATGACCCTGGAGGATCTCAGCGGCTACGAGAGCGTGACGCGGGAAGCGATCTGTACGCCCTGGCAACAGTGGGATGTATGTGGTTTTCCGCCGCCTTCATCAGGACACCTGACCGTCATGCAGATTCTCGGCATGCTGGAACATCAGCCGATGATCGAGGCGCCCCTGGATAACGGCGCGGCCAGCAGCGGCTGGTTGCACCAGTTTCTGGAGGCTTCAAGGCTCGCCTTTGCCGACCGCAACCGCTACATCGCCGACCCGGATTTTGTCGACGCACCCGGTGGCGACTGGGCCTTGATGCTCGACCCGGAGTATCTGCAAAGCCGCAGTCGCCTGATTCAGGAGACCAGCATGGGCGACGCTGCCGAGCCGGGTAACCCCGGCGAGTTTGAAGTGAGCTACGCCAGTCAGCCTACCCAGCCCGAATACGGCACCAGCCACATCAGTATCGTGGATGAAGAGGGCAACGCCGTGGCCATGACCACGACCATCGAACAAGCCTTTGGCTCGCGCATCATGGCCGATGGCGGCACCGGCCTCTGCGGGGGTTATCTGCTCAACAATGAGCTGACCGATTTCGCCTTCGCTCCACAGGTCGATGGTGAACCGGTGGCCAATCGGGTCGAGCCCGGCAAGCGGCCGCGCTCGAGCATGAGCCCGACGCTGGTGTTCGATCACGAGAGCGGCGACTTTGTGGCAAGTCTTGGCTCGCCGGGTGGCGCAGCGATCATCCACTACACGGCGCGCACGCTCTTGGCCATGCGCGACTGGGGGCTGAGTGCCCAGGAGGCGCTGAACCTGCCTCATGCCGTTACCCTGGGCGGTGATGTATGGGTCGAGAAGGGGCGCTTTTCCGAGGCGACGATCGAGTCGCTCACCGAGCGCGGTCATGACGTCAGCGAGCGCGAGCTGACCAGTGGGCTGCAGGCGATTCGCCGCCTGGAGGATGGCACGCTCTTCGGCGGTGCCGACCCCCGGCGCGAAGGTGTCGTCATGGGTGAGTAATCAATACCCGCTTTGCCTACTCGCGTAACCAGTTGCGCAGCTTCACCAGAATCAGGCCGGCGTCGCTCAGCGAACGCCGGTCTTTTATCAGCTCGCTCAGCCGGTCCGGGTAGTCGGTAATGATCGCATCCACACCCAGGTCGATCAGCGTTGACATCCGCGCGTGATCATTCACCGTCCAGGCGTGAACCTCATAACCGTAAAGGGCGGCGAGTGTGATCTCCTGGCGGGTGATGCGATTATGGCGAAGCCCCAACGCATCAAAGCTGCGCCGGTCGAGCGTACCCGGCAAGATCAACTGTGCCAATAGCGTGACGCGAAGTTCAGGAGCCCGCTCTTTCACGAAGCGGACAATGTCCGGGGTCATGGTGGCCACGCGCATGGCCATGCGCGTATTGGGAAAGCCGCACTCACTCATCCCGGTCAGGGCGCTTCGCTGTGTCGCCCAGCAGCGGTAGCGAATATCCGACTCCCTGTCCAGCGTGTCCAGAACGGCCTGCGCCAGACGCTGCTCGTCACCGGGCAGTGCCTTCATGTCGATCATCAGGCCCGCCTTGCCGCGCACCAGCGCGAGGGTTTCATCAAGGCCTGCAATGGTTTCGCCTTGAAAGGCATCACCAAACCAGCTTCCGATATCGAAGTGGCTGAGTTCTTCACGGGTCAGCTCGCCGAAATCCCTGGCATCTCCGGTCAGGCGGGTCAGGCTGCGGTCGTGATACAGGAGCACTTCGTCATCGGCGCTCAGGCGGACATCGAGTTCGACGTAGTCAGCGCGATCTTCAAGGGCCTGACTCACGGCAGCAAGCGTATTTTCCGGAGCCACCATGGAGCTTCCCCGGTGAGCAATGACCGTGACGTTGTCGCGAAGCTCGAAACTGTTGAGAATCCACCAGGCCTGAAGTCCGGCAAACAGCAGGACGGCAAGCTCCACCGCCCAGGCAAGCCGTCCTGGGTTGGCATCGTCGTTACGGGGTGAGGGCTGCGTCTCTTGGGTAACCAACTGCTGGTAAAGACATGCCGAAAGCAGGGCGTTGGCGGCAATGCCCAGAAAGGTGATGGTCAGCGTAATCAGGACGTAGCCGGTAAGGTAGGCCAGCATGGCAGGGATCAGTACGGCATTGTGCTCGGGCAGCCACCAAAGAAGCGGCGTAACGATCAGGTCGAAAAGCCATGTGACTAGAATGGGCAGGGCGATGATCAGGGCTAGAAGCATCAAGACCGCCGCGCCGATGGACCGACGCCATCCTCGGGTAAGGGGCACGCTCTGTCTGAGGGCCTGCAGGGGCGAACACCGCTCGATGACCACCAGGGGCAGAGCCAGCATCCAGCGAAGGTAGAGCCAGGCGGCAAGGCTTGCCCAGATCAGCACCAACGGGAGTGCGCAAGCGATGAAGTACCACAGTACCGGCGGGCGAACGCGCTGAAGATAGTAGAGGTCCAGCCCGCTCAGAAATAGATCGAAAAGCCAGGTCAGCCCCAGCATGAAAGGGGCCAGCAGTAAAAGATGTGTGCCAACCTGCAAGATCACCAGCACCGCCAGCGCCGGCAGGCGACGGGTATTGCGCCAGAGAGCCTCGAAAGCCAGGCGATAGTGGTTGTTGCCCGGGCGCGTGGCTACCAGGAGCATACCGGCCTGTTGCCAGTAGATCAGCAGAAAGCCGAACCAGAGTCCCACCAGTAGCGTCACCAGCCCCAAGGGGCTGAAAAGCAGCGTGACCAGTGCCTCGGTCGTGATTACCGTGCGGTTGAGCGCTGACAGCAGCGTCTGGGACAGCCAACCCAGGGTGGGCAGCAACAACGCCGAAGCTAAAAGCGTATATAGCAGATGGTAGGCAATGAGCGGCCGTAAATGGTCGCGCAGAGTGCGAAACAGGGCGTAGCTGAGCGGTTTCAACGGCTGCATAACGAAGACTTCTGAGATGAATGCCTGCGTGGCTCCAAAAGGCCACGCGCGGCAAATGGCCTAGCCAAGTGACAAGGCATGGTCGGAAACGATAATACCGTTGTTGTCGGCGTAGAGCCATTGACCGGGTCTGATCGTGGTGCCGGCAAACGTGACGGGAATATCGCGCTGGCCAGCCCCGTGTTTTTCACTCTTGCGCGGATGGCTGCCCAGCGCCTGAACTCCCAGGGGCAGCGTCGCCAGAATATCCACATCACGCACGCAACCGTACATGATGACCCCGGCCCAGCCGTTTTTCGCCGCCTGTTCGGCCAGCATGTCGCCAAGCATTGCGCAGCGGTGCGAGCCGCCCGCATCGACCACGAGTACGGCACCTTCGCCGGGTTCGGCCACAGCCTCCTTGACCTTCGAGTTATCTTCAAAACACTTGACCGTGCGTACCTGGCCGTAAAAGTTCTCGACGCCGCCGATATTGGCGAACATCGGCTCGAGCACGCAAACCTCGGGGTTGGCGTCACATAGATCCGGCGTTACTACGGTTTGAGTGGTCGTCATGAGGGTTCCTTGATGATAAATGAACGGCGCTATAAAAAACGCCCCGCCCTCGAAGAGGAGCGGAGCGTTCGGTCATCGACTCAGAAAGGAAAAGATGAAGCCTTTCTGTGATGGTGCGAGCATCGGCGATGGGGTGGTTGTCAAAAGCGGTTTAAGCTTCCTGGGCAACCGGAATCACGTTCGAGGCAATCTTTTGATACTCCTCGATTTCGTGGAAGTTCATGTAACGATAGATCTCGCCGGCCATGGCGTCAAATTCGCCCATGTAACGCTGATACTCTTCAACGCTGGGCAGACGGCCTTCAACCGCGGCCACCGCCGCCAGCTCCGCCGAAGCCAGGTACACGTTGGCACCATCGCCCAGACGGTTCGGGAAGTTACGCGTAGACGTAGACACCACGGTGCTCTTGGGCGCAACGCGGGCCTGGTTACCCATACACAGTGAACATCCCGGCATTTCCATGCGGGCTCCCGCACGGCCGTAAATACCGTAGTAACCTTCTTCGGTCAACTGGTGCTGGTCCATCTTGGTAGGTGGTGCCAGCCACAGACGCGTCTTCAGGCTACCTGCGGGCTGTTTTTCCAGAAGTTTACCCGCTGCGCGGAAATGACCGATATTGGTCATGCACGAGCCGATAAACACCTCATCGATTTTCTCACCGGCCACCTCGGACAACAGGCGAGCATCGTCGGGGTCGTTCGGCGCGCAAAGCACCGGCTCCTTGATCTCGTCGAGGTCGATCTCGATGACCTCGGCGTACTCGGCGTCCTGGTCGGCGCGCATCAGGCTCGGATTGGCAAGCCAGGCTTCCATTCCCTCGATGCGCCGGCTGATGGTGCGCTCGTCGCCGTAGCCGTTGGCCATCATCCACTTCAAGAGGGTGATGTTGGATTTCAGGTACTCGGTCACGCTCTCTTCAGACAGCGTAATGGTGCAGCCGGCAGCAGAGCGCTCGGCGGAGGCGTCGGAGAGTTCGAACGCCTGCTCGACGGTCAGATCCTCGAGGCCTTCGATTTCCAGAACGCGGCCCGAGAAAGCGTTCTTCTTGCCGGATTTGGCAACCGTGAGCAGCCCCTGCTTGATACCGTAAAGCGGAATGGCGTGTACCAGATCGCGTAGTGTCACACCGGGCTGGCGCTGGCCCTTGAAACGCACCAGAACCGATTCCGGCATGTCCAGTGGCATCACGCCGGTGGCAGCGGCAAACGCTACCAGGCCCGAGCCTGCCGGGAAGGAAATGCCCATCGGGAAGCGGGTGTGGGAATCACCGCCGGTGCCCACGGTATCCGGCAACAGCATGCGGTTGAGCCAGCTGTGAATGATGCCGTCACCAGGACGTAGCGAGACGCCGCCACGGTTCATGATGAAATCGGGCAGGGTGTGGTGGGTATCCACATCCACGGGCTTGGGATAGGCCGAGGTATGGCAGAACGACTGCATGACCAGATCCGCCTGAAAGCCCAGACAGGCGAGGTCCTTGAGCTCGTCCCGGGTCATCGGGCCAGTGGTATCCTGAGAGCCCACGGTGCTCATCTTGGGCTCGCAGTACATACCCGGGCGCACGCCGGTCAGACCGCACGCCTTGCCGACCATCTTCTGGGCCAGGGTAAAGCCCTTGCCGGTATCCTTGGGCTGCTCGGAAAGACGGAACACGTCGGATGCCGGAAGGCCGAGAGAGTCCCGCGCCTTGCCGGTCAGGCCGCGGCCGATGATCAGCGGAATACGGCCGCCGGCGCGCACCTCATCCAGAATCAGCTGGGTCTTGAGTTCGAAGGTGGTGAGTACCTCGTCGGTGCCGTGCTTGCAGACCTTGCCTTCATAGGGGTAGACGTCGATGACGTCGCCCATTTCAAGCTTGTCGACGTCCATCTCGACGGGCAGCGCGCCCGAATCTTCCATGGTGTTGAAGAAGATCGGTGCGATCTTGCCGCCAAAGCAGAAGCCGCCGGCGCGCTTGTTGGGTACATAGGGAATGTCGTCGCCGAAGAACCAGAGCACCGAGTTGGTGGCAGACTTGCGCGAAGAACCGGTACCCACGACGTCGCCTACGTAGGCAACGGGGAAACCTTTCTCCTTGATTTCGTTGATCTGGTCAAGCGGGCCGCGGGTACCGGGGATTTCCGGATGGATGCCTTCGCGCTCGTTTTTGAGCATGGCATTGGCGTGCAGCGGGATATCCGGGCGTGACCAGGCATCCGGGGCCGGGGAAAGGTCGTCGGTATTGGTTTCACCGGGCACCTTGAACACGGTCAGGGTGATTTTCTCGTCGAGCGCAGGCTTGGAAAGAAACCACTCCGCCTCGGCCCAGGAGTTGAGAACGTCCTTGGCCACGGCATTGCCGTTTCGGGCGCGCTCTTCGACGTCGTGAAAGGCGTCAAACATCAAGAGGGTGTGCTTGAGCTGCTCACCGGCTTCCTTGGCCAGCTCGTCGTTGTCCAGAAGCTCGACCATGGAGACGATGTTGTAGCCGCCCTGCATGGTGCCCAGAAGCTTCACGGCGTGAATCTTGTCGATCAGAGGGGAGGTGGCCTCACCCTTGGCGATCGCCGTCAGAAAACCCGCTTTCACGTAAGCGGCTTCGTCGACGCCCGGCGGTACGCGGTTGGTGATCAAGTCGAGAATGAACTCCTGCTCACCGGGCGGCGGGTTTTTCAAAAGCTCGATTAAACCCGCGGTCTGCTCGGCGTTCAGGGGCTTGGGTGGTACGCCCTCGGCGGCGCGTTCCTCGACATGTTGGCGGTAAGCTTCAAGCACGTTGGGCCCTCTCATCTTCTTAATGGTGTCGAACACATACCCACACGGTATCCAGTATGCGCTTTGACACGTGACATACGCTTGACAGGCAGCGTCTGGTGGATGGCGGGGATTCTACGGGAAACTGTCGACAATGTTAAGACGACAACGCGGCAAGCCCGTTGGACTTTATGCTGACACGGCTACTCAACGTAACAAACGTTCGTTTAAACTGAACAGACCCAGTGCCACGAACAAGGTAGAGTGAGGCCCTGAAAGGCCTTGGGGAAAAGCCGTTTGCAATAACCCCGCTCTAGATCATTTAATACTTAAAGCGTAGCCGGCATTCAAAAGATCATGCCCCCGCAAGGGAGGCCCAAGTGCCGGTATTCAACGGCTTCCTGGGTCAGAGGAAAAAGAATCACCGGGGCTTTCAATAATATGATGCAAAAACGCGTAAAATAGGGCCTTCAAGGTTGAATAGCCTTGAGCGACGGGAGCAGCGCCAAGGCGTTGGTGTGTTTTAAATGAGTATGGGCGCTTGGTAACCGTATTATGTCGATAGAGTTAGCCGCATTGAATCCTGCAGACCATTCGCTAGGCGCGGATGACTTACTGCCCCCCAGCCTTAACGACTTTCTAGCCTGTCAAACCCCGGATGCCTGGCTCGAATGGGCGTTGGTCAACCCGGAAACACTGTTGATCGACCATGCCCAGTGCGAGAAGAAGGCAGCTTCGACGGCGATGAATCTGCTTTATCGCTACGTGGGTCAGCCACTGTTGCTGAGCAAGATGTCGCAGCTTGCCCGCGAGGAGCTTCTCCATTTCGAACAGGTAGTGGGATTGATGGAGCGCCGCGGCGTCGCCTACACGCATCTGAGCGCCTCGCGCTATGCCGAAGGGCTCAGAAGACACCTGCGCAGCAACGACCCGGAGCGCTTGATCGATGTATTGATCATCGGCGCACTGATCGAGGCGCGAAGCTGCGAACGCTTTGCCCGCCTGATTCCGTATCTTGATGAAGAGCTTGCCAGGTTCTACCGTACCCTGGTGAAGTCGGAAGGGCGCCACTTCGAGGATTATTTGTTGCTGGCCCAGCAGCAGACCCCCGATGCGATCGATGACCGTATCGCCTTTTTTGTAGCGCGTGAAGCTGAGCTGATCACTTCGCCCGATACAGCGTTTCGTTTTCATAGCGGTGTGCCGGCCTGAGTCGAGCCCCGTCTAGGTAGGATGTGCCTCATGCGCGATGCCAAGCAGATCGACAAATTGACCCTTTTTGGCCATTTTTCCCTCTCGTTTGGAGAGGACGTACTGACCCATTTCAGCTACGACAAGGTCAAAGCCTTGCTGGTTTATTTGTTGCTGCATCGCCAGCCGGCCAATCGCGCAGCGCTTGCCGAGCTCTTGTGGCCAGATCAGGGACTCTCCTCCGGACGCACCAACCTCCGCCATGCCTTGCACTGCCTGCGCCAGTCACTGGGGGAAAGTGCCGATGCGGTACTCAACGTTTCCCGCCAGACCATCGCCTTCAACCTCCCGCCGCACTGGCGGGTGGATCTTCACGAGCTTCAGACGCTGCTTGAAGGCCCGCAGGAGCTGGAAACCCTGGAGGCGGTGATGACCTGTTACCAGGGCGACCTGGTGGAAGAGCTGCAGTTGACCAACTGCAGCGAATTTCAGCGCTGGTTGGTGCAGGTGCGCAATGAGTGGCGCCAGCGCGTCATCCGCTTTGCCGAGCATGTACTGGACACCCAGGACGAGGTGCCCGATTCGGTCATTGAAGAGCTGGTCAGCGGGTTCTCGGGCTATGGTCCCTTTCACGAACGCCTGGTACGTCAACTGGCCGAAAAAAATCAGATGGCAGCCGCCCACGAGCAGTACAACGGCTATCTGCAGCTTCTGGCGCTTTCCGGACAACAGCCCGAACCCAGCTTTCTGCAGCTGGCAAGCTACTGGTCCGACGGCCATCATGATACTCAGGTGGTCAGCCCCCAGGGAGCGTTTTCTCGCGCGCTGGCCGCGGACAGCAAACCGCTGCGCGAAGATGAGATCGAGCTTCGCCAGCTCTCGGTCATGGCCATTCGCCTGCGTTTACAGGGTGACTGGCAAGAGCGCGGGGCGATGCGCCACTGTCTGAATCTTCAGCTGGAGCTTCTGCGCTGGCTAGAGCAGCAGTGCCATCATCTGGGCGGTTTCTGGCTGCCCGGCGCTACCGGCGGGCTCGGGCTTGCCTGCTTTGGCACCCACGGGCCCGCCCACCAGCTGGCCGAACTGGTGGCACTCTACGAGCACTGCCGCAAGGCGTTGCCTCAGGAAATCACCCGGCGCTGGAGTATCGACAAGGAGCCGCCAAGCTTTGAGCTGACGGCCGGGCTCCACAGCGGTCGAGTGGTGTATCTGCCCGAGCGACAGCTGGCGGACCCGCTGGGGCAGGTGACTCAAGTCTCTTTGGAGCTGATGAGCGCTGCCGAAGGTAGCGAGCTTGTGATCTCCCAGGAAGCGAGCCAGCACATGCCCCCGGCGCTGGATCTGCAGCCCAGGCTGTCATCACGGCTGGTGGCAAGCGATGGCCGCGTGCGTCTGCGTGCCCTGGTGCTGGGCCAGAACGAAGGTGGGCGCGATGCGACGCCGCCAAGTCTTATTGGTCGTGAAACGGCGCTTCGCACCCTGCGCGATGCGCAGGCTCGGGCGAGTATCGGACTCAGGCAGAGCGTACTGGTACGCGGTGGAACCGGGATGGGCAAATCCGCCCTGATGGTCGGGTTTCGTCAACTGGAGTTAAGCCGTGACGCTGCCGTGTGCTGGCTACCCACTACGCGACTTTCCGTGCTGGAGCCTTACGGCGTGGCCCGGCAACTGCTCGCCTGGCAATGCCAGCAGTCGCTTACTCTAAAAGCGCTGCATGGCTTGCAGGAGGCGCTGGGCGTCAGCGCTCTGGATAGCGAACGCCAGGAACTCATCGAGCAGGCGCTTGGCGTGCGCGAGGTCGACGACATCGGCCAGCTCACCCAGAACGGAGAAGCCGTCGAACTGGTAGCGCGGCTTCTCCACCGTCTGATCGAGCGCGAAGCGCAAACCAGCACGCTGCTGCTGATGATCGATGACCTTCAGTGGCTGGATGAACCCTCCTTCAAGGTGCTCACCGGGCTTCAGGCGCGCCTGCCGATCAACACCGCCTTCATGCTGGTGGCCAGCCACCACGGGCGTGAACAGCTTCCGGTCAAGCTTCACTGGGACCAGCAGATCCCGCTTGGCAAGCTCGATGTCGGCCAGTCCGCGCGGCTTTTGATGCAGCTGGCGCGACGATATCAGATTCATCTGAGCCCCAGACTGCGTAACCAGATTGTCGAACGTTGCGATGGCGTGCCGCTTTATCTGCAGGAGATCTGTCGCCGGCTGGATATGGATCGTCGCGAAGGGCGAAGCGTGCAGTTCAACGAGCTGCCCAAGGGTCTTTTAGGGCTTCTGGCCAGCCGGATCGATCAGCTGGAAGGCGACCGGGATATTGCCCATGGCGCGGCGGTGCTGGGCCGACGTTTTCGTCTGGATATGCTCAGTGAAAGCAGCCACTTCGATAAAAAACGGCTTCTGAAAGCGCTGGAACATATGCGCCAGCTGGAAATCATCGAGGTGGTGGAGCAGCCGGGCGGCGAGCCTGAGTATCAGTTCAGCCATCAGCTTCTTCACGAGGCGGCGTATCTCTCCTGCCCGAAAGATGTGCGCGTGGCACTTCATCAGCAGGTGGTGACCCTGATCGAAGAGCGTTTTCCCATGTGGATCAGCCGTCATCCTGGCGATTTTGCCACCCACCTGCGCCGCAGTGGTCACTACGCCCGGGGGGCACGCTACTTCGAGCTGGCCGCTCGAGAGGCGTTGAAGGTCAGTGCCAACCGCACCGCGTTGAAGATGGCCGATTTCGGTCTTGGCTGTCTCAAGCATGTGGACGACCAGCTCGAGCGGGAGGTGAGCCTTTTGACGGTGAAGGGCCAGGCGGCCTTCGCTCTGGAAGGCCACGGCTCGCCCACGGCTCACGAATGCTTTGTTCAGGCGCGTGAGCTTTTGCGGGAGTCAGGAAGTGACACCCCGGAAGACCCGGAAGACCTTGAACAGATCTTTCTGGTGAAGTGGGGGCTTTGGCTGGGCCGCAGCCAGCGCTACGCTCATGCTGACGCCTTTGCGTTGGCTTCCACGCTGGCCGATATCGCCAAGCGACTGGAAGACCCGCGCTATGGCCGGCTGGCAGATTATGCCGGCGCCCAGTGCGAGTACTGGGCGGGAAGAATCGCCCAGGCCTTTGACCATCTCAACGAGATCGACCCGCTGAACGCGTCGATGATGATCGAGTGGCTCCCGTTCTCGGATCACCCCCAGGTCAGCGCGGCGAGTTTTCAGGGGTGGGCACTGTGTCTGCGCGGCGACTACCAGCGCGCCGAGCGCCATATCGCCGCGGCGATCCGCCTGGCTGAAAAGATCGGTCACCCCGGCACCCTGGCCATGGCACTGATGTTTGCCGCTGCGCTTTATCGTCAACTGGGCCATATTCATCTGGCCGCTCGTCATGCCGAGCGCGCCGCGGCCATGACCGTCACGCCGGATCTACAGCTCTGGCAGATTACTGCCCAGGGCGTGCTCGGTTGGCAGCAGGCCCTGAGCGGTGACCCGGCCGGACTGACGCGACTTCGCGAAAGCCTTGACCAGATGGCGGAGCTGAACGGGCGCGATCGCTTCCAGCGGCCGGTGCTGTGGTATGGCGATGCCTGCATGGAGCTTGGGGAACTCACCGAAGCCCAGGAATATCTGGAGCAGTGTCTGGTCATTGCCAAGGAGCGCAGCACCCTGTTCTTGCCGGAAATTGCCACTCAGCTTGCCCGGGTGCGCCATCGTCTGGGATACCCCGCCAACGACGTGCAGGCACTGGCCGAGCTTGCCATCGACCATGCGCGGGAGCAGGGCAACCGCCACCACGAACTGGCGGCCCTCGAGTTCTGGTTGACTCATATCGCCCCGGAGGACAAGAAGACCAAGGAGCTCTTCCGCCAGTGTCTGGCAAGCGTCAGCCACAGCGACGCCCCGGTGCTGGTACGTTGGGTCAACCTGCTTGATAGACGCTTGCCCCAGGCGGCGGGGGTGGAAAGCTAGGTGCTCGCCTCTAGCCAGGCGAGGTTCTCCAGCGCCTCGTTTCGGTGAGTGCCGCATACGTCGGTATCGAATGTGAACCGGGCGCACACCGCCGGGCGACGAGTATCACCGAACAGCCGACACAGGTTGTCATCGTCGAGTTGAGTGCAGCGCTGGCCCGCCGGCTTGCCCCGGGGCATACCCGGAATGGGGGAGCTGATGGACGGGGCGATACAGCACGCCCCGCATCCTGCCCGACATCCGCCGTTCTCGTCAGACGCGCGCTCTTTGGCAATCAATGGTGTCGTCATGTCAAAGGGACGCGCTTTGGGCAGTGGCACCCTTGTTGAAACCCTCGAAGGCATGCACGCAGGTGGCCACACCCGTCTTCCGAGCGATTTCGTCGGCGAGCCAGCGGGCGATGTTCTCGACCGTGGTGGGGTAGGGCAGCACCGCACAGCGCTCGGCGGGCAAGGTGATGCTGAAGACACCCTCGCCGGAGATGTAGCGACAGGTGAGCATGCCGTCTTTCTGACAGGCGATATCGGCACGTTCGAGCAGGTAGCGGTTATCCAGCCAGAAAGCCCAGCTGTTTTCCAGGGCGTGCTGGCGCTGACCGTGCTGAAAGATTTGCAGCCGGGAGCGGTGGCCGTGGGCGATGCGCTGGCAGTTGCCCTGGTGACGTTTGAGGCCGTGACTGTAGCCGTAGGCCGCCCCATCGATTGCTTCGTCGCTGAGATCGAGTGCCACGCTTGCGACGTTTTCCGGACAGGTATGGGTCAGTTCCTGGCTTAACGATTCGGTCAGCTCGGCGAGTGCCACGCGGGGTGCGTCCATCAGCGTAAACGCTGAGGCGGGGCCGCGGATCTCGATGGGGTAAGGAGACACGGCGCGAACACTCAAGCCCTCTTCGCACGCGCTGACACTGACGTCGGGTGCCTGGGTGGGTACCAGCAGAGTGTGGTCGATGCCGGCGTCCAGGGCCCTCTTGATGAAGGGTTTGACCTTGCCGAAATCGAACAACATGCCGTCCTCGCCCAGTTCGCCGTCCAGCGTGGCATCTACCTGCCAGCTGCAGCCGGTCAAACCCTTTTCCGGGCACCAGAGCGAAACATCGATGTGCGTCAGCTGATGGACAAAAAGCGCCATTATTCGAATCCTGCTATCTTGTGAGTCTGAAGCGAGAGCCGCCACTGAGGGTTCGCCATGCAGTAAGCGGTCGTTGCCTTGATCAGCGCCTGATTATCGGCAAGCGGGCCCTGGTCCATCGGCTGCAGAAAAAAGTGTCTGAAGGCCAGCGTTTCAAAGCGTGCGGGCGTGACACCCGGCTGGGGGTAGACCAGTTTCAACTCGTCGCCGGTCAGCGCTTTCAAGCTGTTATCGCCCTTGGGGCTCACGCAAAGCCAGTCAATACCCTCGGGCACATCGACAGTCCCGTTGGTTTCCACACCAATCTCGAACCCCTTTGCCTTGACGGCTTCGATCAACGTGGCGTCGAGCTGTAAAAGCGGCTCGCCACCGGTAAACACCACGTAGGGTACGGCGCGCTGGCAGGCCTCGGGCCACAGGTGGCTGATATGTTCGGCAAGGTCGGTAGCGCTTTGAAAACGGCCGCCGCCAGCGCCGTCGGTACCGAGGAAATCGGTATCGCAGAACGTGCACCGGGCACTTGCCCGATCCACTTCCCGGCCAGACCACAGGTTGCAGCCGGTGAAGCGGCAGAACACGCTGGCGCGTCCGGCCTGGGCACCTTCACCCTGCAGGGTGTAGAACGCCTCCTTAACGTGATACATCGCTGGCCTCCGTGTCGGGTTCGTAGGCGAGCGGGTCGACGACGTTGTTGGCTGCGAAGGCGGCCAGGCGTTCGCGGCAGCTGCCGCACTTGCCACAGGCCAACTCGCGCCCTTCATAACAGGTCCATGTGTCGCGGTAATCAAGGCCCATGACCAGGCCTTCGCGCAGAATATCGGCCTTGGTAGCCTTCAGGTAGGGCGCGCGGACTTCAATGGGGTCGAAGTTGGCGATGGCTGCGGCGTGGCGCATTGCCTCGACAAACTCGGGACGACAGTCAGGGTAGAGCACATGATCGCCCCCGTGAGCGCCATAATCCACGCACGAGGCACCGATATTGACGGCCTTGGCAATGGCGAGCGATAGAAGAATCATGTTGCGGTTGGGCACTACAGTGGCCTGCAGATTCTCCTCGGCGTAGTCGGCATCGGGCATCAAGGCCGTCTGATCGGTCAGCGCAGAGTTGTCGATCAGCCCGTGAATGGCACGTATATCCACCACCTGATGGGGAATGCCGAGCTTTTCGCATACCGTTCGGGCGATGTCGAGCTCGCGGCGGTGGCGCTGGCCGTAGTCAAAAGAGAGTGCATGCACGGTCAACCCTTCCTGAAGGGCACGGTGCATGACGGTAAAGGAGTCCATGCCGCCGGAGTAGATAACCACGGTAGCGGGGGAGTGTGTACAAGATAGGAGAGACATGCTAATACTCGCTGGCCGGAGAATTTATTGAGTGCCTTTTGGGCAGAATTCCGGGGTCCGGTCCGGAACGCCGAGCAGTGTACGCACTGGTTGCGCGCTTGGCTAGCCAGGGCGCCCTGTAAAAGGCGATCAGGCGAAAAATCGGCCTGTATGTCCGCATGATTGAGCGTGTTAAGCTCATTGATTCAGCTTTTTCGAGATGTACTGATGGCTACCATAGAACATAGTGAAATTGTCCACGCCTCGCCGGAGCGCGTATTCGAGCTGCTCAGACGGGTCGAGGATTTTGCCGACTATTCCGACATGATTCGCTCGATCGATACCCTGGGTGATAACCGTTATCGCTGGCATGTTCGCGCCATGGGCGTGGACTGGGCGTTCGATGTAGAGGTCACCGAAGTCGATGCGCCTCGTGTGCTGGCCTGGGAGTCTCTGGACGGGGTAAAGAATCAGGGCCGTTATCAGCTCGAGGCAGTAGCCGAGGGCACACGGGTGTCGTTGACCTTGACCTACGATATTCGTAATCGCTTGATGGAAAAAGCCGTCAACAAAGCCGCCAAACCGATGGTGGGCAAGGTGAGTCGCCAGATTCTCGATCGTGTCGAAGCCAGGTTGAATGGATAGACGCACGCCCTTTTCCTGGCGTTGGGGCGCGTTTTTCGCGCTGTTGGCACTATTGGCTTGCCTGTGGCTCTGGTACTCGCCAGATTTGACCACGTTGAAAACATGGGCTGATGAAATGTCCCACCATCCAGCGGTGGTGATCAGCGTTATGGTGACCATGGCCGTTACGATTGCCATCGGGCTTCCCGGCAGTATCGGTCTATGGCTGATAGCGCCGTTCTATCCTCCGGTGGTGGCTACGTTGATGCTGACGCTGAGCAGCGTGATCGGGGCCTGGGGAGCTTACCTTCTCGCCTCCCGGCTGAATGCCCAGGTCAAGCCCGGTGGGCTGACCTACAAGGTAATGCAAACCCTGGAGCAGCGCAGCGATCTGGTTACCCAGTGCGCGCTTCGCATACTGCCGGGTTTTCCGCACTCGGTAATCAACTACGCCGCCGGGCTGAGCCGTCTGCCGCTTCGGCCTTATCTGCTGGCTGCCACCCTTGGGCTATCGATCAAGTGGGGGGTCTACAGTAGCGCTATCTACGGGGCACTGGAGGCAATCGAAGAGGAGAACGCGCTTCAGTTTGACGTGATTCTGCCGCTTCTCGCGCTGGCGTTTTTACTCTTGGCAGGGGCTTGGTACCGGCGCCGCGTGGAAGCGGCGCGCAAGCATTAGACGCTAGGTGGAAGGTGTGACGAACTACTGTTCCTGATGCATGGCAGCGTCTAGATGGCCTACCACTTCCGCCCAGTCCGCATCATCGGCAATGGCCTCACGCAGAAACGCCGACTGGCCTTCGTTCCAGCAGGGCGCCTCGGCAATGGGCATGGCGTCGGGTAGCGGGCCGTGCTCCTGAATGAAGGCTTCGATGGCGTCGTTATCCGAAGGTAGACCCAACTGCTTGAATAGATCGCTGAAGGCGTGTACGGGCTGTTCCATGGCTTGTGTTCTCTCCTTGGGTGGTTTTGAATGGCCGCTTTGCCAGAGCCAGCGGCTAGTGCTGAAAATATGCCGAAGCTCAACATATACCAGTTGCTTGAAACCTGGTAAGTGCTTAAAACTCAGTAAGTATTTAAAACAGGTTAAGTACTTAAAACATAGTCGCAATATCGCGCTACGCCAGCTTTGCCTAACGCTCACCTACCAGCGGGGTTAAAAACCGCTGCCGGCGATTGTCCAGTGACAGCGGCTGGGCCAGCAGATGCACCAACTTGGTAAGTGCCGCCTCCGGTGTCATGTCCGCCCCGGAAAGCACGCCCGCATCAGCAAGGCCCGACCCCGCCGCGTAAGCGCCAAAGTGTACGCTTCCTTTGGGGCACAGGCTGGTGGCGGCCAAGAGCTTGCCTTCACCACAGGCCTTGGCCAGCACGTTCAGAAGTGCCGGGTCGTCGGGCAGATTTCCCGCTCCCCAGAGCTGCAGCAGGGCGCCTTTCACGCGGGCATCGCCCAGCAGAGCTTCGAGCTGCCAGGCGCTGATGCCCGGCCACAGGGGCAGGCGAATGACCGCGCCCTGGGCCAGGCCTGCGTAACTGGCCAGTTCAAAGCGAGGTGCACCGCGCTGGGTAAAGCCCAGGCCGCGGCTTGGATAGTCGATGAAATCGTCACCCACACGCTCGCCGAGTAGCGGGTAGCTGGGGCTTTCAAAGGCGTTGAACGCTTCGCTATGCGCCTTGACCGCACGAACACCGCGCATTAGCTTGCCGTTGAAGTAGATGACGACTTCCTTGAGACTCTCGCTGTTGGCAAAGCGTAGCGCGCCATGAAGGTTGTCGAGCCCGTCGCTACCGGCCACATCCAGCGGCCGCATGGCGCCGGTCAGAACGACCGGGCGATCGAGGCCTTGAAGCTGGTAGGCAAGACTTGCCGCGCTGAAGCTCAACGAATCGGTGCCATGCAGCACCACGAACCCCTTGTAGGCGTTTAGGCGCTCGACGATCACCTGGCCGATCTGTTGCCAGGTGGCCGGGGTGGCCGCACTCGAATCGATCAGCGTTGCGAAACTCATTACCTCGAAAGAGGGGAGCGCGCTTTGCTCGAAGATCGAGAGCCTCTGCAGCGCTTGATGCAGACGCTGATCGAATGCT
Organism: Vreelandella xerophytica; assembly: GCF_968048975.1. Next base: position 1,558,880 of record NZ_OZ309106.1, read on the forward strand.
TCCCCTGACGGCGCCAACCCTTTGGCTTTCTCTTCCATGCCGATGGTACCACCGGTATAGATGATCAAGAGGCGTTCGCCGCAGTCGGCAGCGTCACGCAGTTGAGATGTCGCACTCATCACTTATCCTTACGCCACCCGGTCGCTTTGCTTGATGACGCAAAGCGTACCGGTATGGTCATCTAACTGGTGGTTGCGCCCGGCAAAAAAGGCGAACACGTAACAGACGCCGATCAGACAAAGCAGCAGCCAGGCAATATGCTCGATACGGGCCCCGATCTGTAAAAGCAGCCCCACCCCGAACGGGCCCAGAGCCGCAATCGTATAGCCGCCCCCCTGGACGAGCCCGGAGAGCTTGCCCGCAAGACCGGCGTTGGCCGTTCTGAGTACCAGCAGGCCAAGGGCCAGACTGAAGCAGCCGCCCTGGCCCACGCCGAGCAGGGCCGCCCCCGGCCACTGCCAGGCAAGCGGGGCGATCATCAGCATGAAAAGGCCAATACCGGTGAATGTGAGCATGGCAAAGAGTGCCGGGCGCTGGTCGCGACCCAGGCGTGCAAGCCAGGGGGCGCTCAGCGCCGAGCCCAGTTGACAGATGATGGACACCGCCATGGTAAATCCCGCCTCGCTTTCAGTGTAGCCGCGATAGACCAGCAGCGTGGGTAGCCAGCCAAAGACGATGTAGGCCATGGAGGATTGAATGCCCATGTAAAGCATTACCTGCCAGGTCAGCGGTTGGGCCAGAAGCGCCTTGAGCGACGCCCCCGACACATTGGCCTTTTCCTGCGTGGTGGGCGTCGGGGCAAGCGAGGACCACAAGACCAGCGAGACCAATGCCACCAGGCCCCAACTGACAAGGCTCAGTTGCCAGCTGCCCAGGAGGCTCGCCAGCGGTACGCTGAGCCCGGCGCCAAGGGCTCCGCCAAAACAAAGCGCCATGGTGTAAAGCCCGGTCAGAAGATCGGCGCTTTCGGGGAGTTCGCGTTTGACCAGCCCCGGAAGCAGCGTGCCGGCCATGCCAATGGCCGCACCCGCCAGAGCGGTGCCGATAAACAGTACCCACGGCAGAGGCCAGGGGCGCAGCAGAAGGGCGAGGGTGAGCAGTAAAAGAGCAGCGCTCAGCGCCCGCTCGCTGCCGATTCGGCGAGCGATGACAGGTGCCAGCGGTGCGGCAAGCCCCAGAAACAGCACCGGCAGCGTAGTCAGAATGCCCGCAGCGGCCGGCGTAAGCCCCGTGCTCTCCTGCAGGCGTGTGAGAAGCGGTGCTACCGATGAAAGGGCGGGGCGCAGATTCAGCCCCACCACAAACATCAAAAGTATGAAACTGAGCTTTTGACGAGAGGCCATACCGGCTACTTGAGGTGCGCGCGAAGATCGCCTCGGGCGACGTCCATCAGGGTAATGAAGTGATAATCACCGGGGGCTTCCAGGCAATCGACACGCACGTCGGTGCGCATCCCTCTGTTGATATCGAGCTTCTCGAAGATCTCGAGCGTCACCTTGCGAGCGGGCCTGTCCCCCGGGGTGATGGAGCCGTCTTCAAGCGTGAAGGTTTCCAGCAGGGTAGCGCGTACCCGGGTAGTGTTCTCTTCGCTCAACACTCGGCGAATGAACAGCCATCCCTCGCATACCAGAGCCGTCTGTTCATCGCTTTCACGCAAGAACAGCGTGCGGTAACAAGCCCCCTCGGTAGAGGCTTTATCCGCCATGCTGCGATAGGCCTGAATCACCTGGCTGGACGTTGCCTTTGCATCCTCAAGGCGCTGGGAGACGCCTTGATGTTCTCGACTCAACTGCTCCTGGCGTTGGAAGACCAGCCACTGACGATAATCGTTAATAAGTTGAGATGACGCCATAATCACTCCATGAACATGTTCGGCCTAACGCCTGAAAACAGCTAACCTTCGCATATTGCCCTGGCTTGCGCTAGCGGCGAGCACCCCGGCGCGAAGCATTACCGGGCTTGGCGCTTTGCTCTGGACGCCGGCCTGACGGCTTGCGCTGCCCGCGGCGGCCATTTTCAATCGGCTGCGGCTTGGCGTTGGGGTCGGGTTCGAAGCCGGGCTCGATCTTTTTGGGCAGTGTCTGCTTGATCAGTCGTTCAATACCGGTCAAAAGCGCGTGCTCGTCCACGCAGACCAGCGATACCGCCTCGCCATCGCTGCCTGCCCGCCCCGTGCGCCCGATACGGTGCACGTAGTCCTCGGCCACATTGGGCAGATCGAAGTTGACCACGAAGGGCAGCTCATCGATATCCAGGCCCCGGGCGGCGATGTCAGTGGCGACCAGTACCTGCAGGTCACCACTTTTGAACGCGCCCAGCGCCCGGGTGCGGGCACCCTGGCTCTTGTTGCCATGAATGGCCATCGCCGGAATATCCTGCTTGGAAAGCTGCTCGGCCAGGCGGTTGGCACCATGTTTGGTGCGGGTAAATACCAGTACCTGGAACCAGCCATGCTGGGTAATCAGATGCGCCAGCAGTTCGCGCTTCTTATCGCGATCCACCTGGTAGATGGTCTGGGCGATCTTCTCTGCGGTCGTGTTGCGCGGCGCGACTTCGACCAGCGCCGGATTATCCAGCAGCTGAGTTGCCAGCGTCTGAATCTCGTTGGAGAAGGTGGCAGAGAACAGCAGGTTCTGACGTTTTTTCGGCAGCAGTTTCAAAATGCGCTTGATGTCGTGAATGAAGCCCATGTCGAGCATGCGATCGGCTTCGTCGAGCACCAGAATCTCGACCTGGGAAAGATCCACGTGGCCTTGTTGCTGCAGATCCATCAGTCGCCCGGGCGTGGCGATAAGTACGTCAAGGCCGCCCTTGAGCGCTTCCACTTGCGGGTTTTGGCCCACGCCGCCAAAGATGATGTGCGACTTGAGCGACAGGTACTTGCCGTAATCGGTGACGCTTTCGCCGACCTGGGCGGCCAGCTCGCGGGTGGGGGTAAGCACCAGCGCGCGCACCTGTCGCTTGCCCGGGCGCTTGCCGGTATTGAGTAGCTGCAACATGGGCAGCGTAAAGCCCGCCGTCTTGCCCGTACCGGTTTGGGCGCTGGCCAGCAGATCGCGCCCAGCCAGCACCAGGGGAATGGCTTTCAGCTGAATGGGGGTGGGCTGGGTATAGCCTTGAGTGCTAATGGCGCGTAGTAAGTCGTCCTGCAGACCAAGTTCCGTAAAGCTCATGCGTTCTCCGCCATTGCACAGCAAGAGCGCGGGTGCGCTGTTACCAGGCTAGGGTTCTAAATAGGTTAAAAGCACGCGGGTAAGCACCGCGCGGCAGCGAAGTTTGCCAGATAGCGCGCCTGGCTGCGAGGGGGATTTGAGTTTGGGGCGTTTTTAACGCCCTGGCGATACCCCTTGCGCCGGGCGCAAGCCCCGGCGCAAGAAGAGTGTGAAAGACTAGAAATAGCCGCCGGTTCGAAGCTCCCCGGCGATGTCCGTGGCCACCTCGTCCAGGCTTTGGCCCAGGGCGCGCACCAGCGCCGGGTAACCGTCCTGGCGAAGCTCGGTTTCGACCGAGAAGCTTTCCATCGCCAGCAGCTGATTGTTGGCACCGCGAAGCTGCCATTGGCCGCTGGCCACGGCGTTACCGTCGTAACGGCCCTGGAACTGATCGACTTCAATGGCGAGTGTCAATGCGCCGTCCTGGCGGCCCTCGGCACGCACCACTTGAACAAGAGGGAGTTCCTGGGAAAGTCGCCCGCGCAGGGCGCGCTCGAGCTGTCGGCCCAGCTCTTCCGCCCACTGGTGCTCGCGGGCCGCGTTCAGGGTGATGTCGTCAAGCTGCATGACGATGCCGTCCACGTCCAGGTAGTGAGCAAGCCGGGGCATACGTACTTGCAGAGTATGCTCGGTGGTGGTCGCCGGGCTTGTGACCTGAGCGGCGGGCAGCATGTAGCGCGCCGGGGGCGATACGCTCGAGGCGCAGCCACTCATCATCAGGCCAAGCCCCAGCAGGGTTACATATTTCAGCGTCCAATAGCGCATGGCGTCGTCCTTTTACCGGGGTGCCCGCGGAATCGGGTCTTCCGCGTCCAGATTGTCGAAAAGCAGCGCCCGGGGGTTTTCATTGAGCGTGCGGGTCAGCGGCTGCAAGTCGCGCATCAAGCGGTCAAGACGCTCGATCGCCGAGGTAAGATCCTGGTACGCCGGCGAGGCGGGTGAAAGGCCTTCGATCGTTGCGCGAAGCTCTTCGAGCGTGGCGTTCACGTTAGCGCCCAGGGCCTGGGTCTGCGGGTCGCTTAGCAGGGTGTTGAGCGAGGTGCTGACCTCTCTGACTTCGTTGAGCACGCTTTCGGAGGCCTGCAGGTTGCGATCAAGCCCGGCCAGCAATGGCTCGACTTCCAGCGCGTTGAGCTTGTCCAGAAGGTTTGTGACCTGAGCCTGGATTTGCGCAAAACCGCCGGCCACGGTGGGGAAGACCGTACGTTCGGAGAACATTTCCAGCGCATGATCACCGGCCAGATCGCGCTGGAAGTTGAGATCGACAAACAGCGCGCCGGTCAGCAGGTTACCGTTTTTAAGCGAAGCGCGAAGGCCGAGATCGAACATGCGATTGAATCGCGTCTCCCACTCTTCGAGATCGATATCGTCGCTTTCGATACCCAGACGTTGCGGCTCGATACGAATCAAGACCGGGATGGCGAACTGGGCGCGCGCATTGGGCTGTGGCGCGGTAAAGTTCCAGGGCACCGCCACAACGCTGCCCATGCGTACGCCGCGAAATTCCACCGGCGCCCCGCGGGAAAGACCGCGCACGGTGTCATCCACCAGCAGCACGTACTCCAGGTAGCGATTGAACGTCCCTTCGCGAGCGTCGTCCTCGTCGGTGTAAAGCGTGAAGCGGGCGTTGTTGCTTACCGGCCTGCCCATGGGCAGATCCTCGGGTACGCCAAATGTCACACCGCCCCCCAGCAGCGCTTCGATGGACTCCACGTTCACTCTCACGCCGTTGGCATCAAGGCGAAAGTCGATGCCGCTGGAGGTCCAGAAGCGCGTACTCTCGGTAACCAGCTGAGCGTAGGGCTCCTCGATAAATACCTGGTGCTGCATGGTGCGAGACTCAGGGTCGAAGCGGTTATCTTCCACTCGGCCCACGGTATAGCCCTGGTAGGAGACCGGGTCGCCCACGCGAAGCGAATTGCCCAGTTGGCTGACCAGGCTGATCTGCAGCCCCGCCTGACCTGCCACGGCTACCGGCGGCACGTCGCTTAGCTCGAACTCCCGGCGTGGTTCCTCCGAGCGTCCGGGCTGAAGCTGTATATAGGCACCCGACAACACCGTCCCCAGACCGCTGATACCTTCGCGTCCAATGCGCGGCTTGACCACCCAGAAGCGGCTGTCTTCACGCAGCATCGCTTCGGCTTCGGGTTGCACACGTGCCGTCATTACCGCATGGGAAAGATCGTCGGACAAACGCACGCTCTGCACCAGGCCTATCTCGACGTTGCGGCTTCGAATCAAGGTGTTGCCGGCTTCGATCCCCTCGGCGTTATTGGTAGTCAGGGTGATCAGCGTGCCGCGACTGGTGTAGTTATCATACACAAGCCATAGACCGATAATGACGGCCACGATCGGCACGATCCATATCGGCGACAGCCGTGTCTGGCGGGACGGTCTGGCCCGGTGCAGGTCGTTCTCTTCGGTTGGAGGGGTATCATTCGGGGGTAGATCGTCAGCCATCCACTGATTCCTTGGTCTCTATTTTTTTAAACCGGGTAGCGCGTCTTAGCCGGGCCGCTCGAGTGGGAGAGGCGTCCCATAGTAGGCGCGGGTCAAAAGTCATGGCGGCCAGCATGGTCAGCACGACCACCGAGCCGAAGGCGAGGGCCGCAGGCCCTGGGGTGATCGACATCAACGAACCTGCGCGAATCAGGGCGACCAGAACGGCCACCACGAATACATCGACCATCGACCAGCGGCCAATAAACTCGGTCAGTCGATAAAGCCGTGTACGGCTCTGGGCGTTCAACTCGCTGCTGCGTCGTATGACCAGACAAAGCCAGGCAAGCGCGAAAAGCTTGCCCACCGGCACGATAACGCTGGCAATAAAGATGACCGCCGCTACCGGCCATGAACCCATTTGAATAAGCTGAACCACGCCGCCGATGATCGTGGAATTCGAGCTGCTGCCTAGACTGGTGGTGGTCATGATAGGGTAAACGTTAGCCGGAATATACATGACAGTGGCCGCGAACAGCAGTGCCCAGGTGCGCTGCAGGCTTTGCGGCAGGCGCTTGTGCAACTTTTCATGACAACGCACGCAGCGCGCCTTGCCGCTTGCGGACATGCGATTGACCAGTCCGCAGGTAGGGCAGCCAGTGACTCCCTGGGCGGCGGCGGTGGTGCCGGTCTGGGTACCCTCGGGCGCCAGGGGTTCGCCTTCAAGTGAAAACCACATCCAGTCGGCATCCAGGGACTGGCTGGTCTTCAGCAGCAAGATGGCGAAGATACAAAATGCCCAGAAGGAAATTCCCAGCTCGATCTGGGCCAGTCCGGCTATCTTGATAAGGCTTACCAGCGCGCCAATGATAAAAACGTCCGCCATCATCCAGGGGATGAAATGGGCAAGCGAGCGGGCGATATCACGACTGAAAGGCATGGGGCGCCCCCGCAGCAGCCCGTATTGAAGCCAGATCACGCCGATAAGATAGAGCGCGGGCAACACGACAATGGTCATGATCACTGCAATGGCCACGATGGGCTGATGAAAGGCGATGAGCGTGGTGGCGGTCTGAGAAAGTTCAATGCGATTGCTCACGCCGCTGACGTTGAAGCTGACAAACGGAAACGACACGGCAACGATCAGTGCAATCAGTGATGCAATGGCCAGCGCCATGCTGCGCTGGGCGGGATAGCGGTGACGTTTCACCAGCGTGTGCGAGCAGCGTGGGCAGCCGGCTTTCTCGCCGGAGTCCAACGGGGGCAGGGCCGAGACCCAGTCGCACTCGTGACAGGCACGAAGACGCCGACGCGTCAGCCGCGTTTCCGGGGGCTGACTGTCGACCAGAGGGGGTGAAATCGGCAGTGAGGGCCGCTTGTTGAAATGGAATTCGCGCAATCAGATAGTCTCGAGATACTTGATGATCGATTAATACGTTGGCAGGGCAAAGCTGTCAAACGCCTGTCGCCGCGTTTGGATCGATATGATGCTTGACCTGTGTACCAGCTTAGACAACGATGCAGACGCTTTCGCCTTCTTTGCCCTCATTAATCAAGGAACCCCCATGTTGCTCGCCTCTCTCGCTGTCGTGATCGGGTTGGTGCTGCTTGTCTGGAGTGCTGAAAAATTCATCGATGGCGCCGCCGCCACGTCCAGGTGGCTGGGGCTCTCTCCGCTATTGATCGGCATGCTGGTGATTGGCTTTGGTACTTCCGCCCCTGAAATGATGGTTTCGGTATTGGCGGCGCTTCAAGGCAACCCTGGCCTGGCGGTGGGTAATGCCTATGGCTCCAACATCGCCAATATCGGTCTGGTACTGGGTTTCGTGGCCTTGATGGCGCCTCTGGCAGTGCACTCAAGCGTGATTCGTAAAGAGATGCCGCTTCTGGTCGGGGCGATGCTGCTGACGGGTTATATGCTTTTCGATGGCTGGGTTACTCGCATTGAGGCGATCATCCTGCTGGTGGCGCTGGTACTGTTTATCGGCTTCAGCATCTGGCGTTCGCGGGCAAAGCAAAGTGACCCGCTGATCGATGACGTGACCCAGACACTTGAAAGCAAACCCATGTCCCGGGGCAAGTCCATTGCCTGGACGCTGACAGGCCTGGTGCTTTTGATTGCCAGCTCGCGCATGCTGGTATGGGGGGCCGTTGAAATAGCGGCCTCCTTTGGCGTAAGTGATCTGATCATTGGCTTGACCGTGGTGGCGGTGGGCACGTCGTTACCCGAGCTTGCCTCGAGCATCAGCGCGCTGCGTCGTAAAGAGCACGATATGGTACTGGGCAACGTGGTGGGTTCCAATCTCTTCAATAGCCTGGCGGTGGTGGGGCTTGCCGGCGTCATCGCACCCATTGAGGCCGGGCGCGAGGTGCTGGTACGCGATTGGAGCGTGATGACCTGCATGACGCTCTTGATGGTGCTTTTCGCCTTTTCCTGGCGCGGCCGGCCACGGCGTATCAATCGCGTGGAGGGCGGCGTGCTGTTCGCGTTTTTCGTGGGCTACACCGCGTACATGATCAGTATCGTTTTAATAAGCTAACGAATGTTTAATTTACTTGATATGCGTCAATGCGACCTATCATTAGCGAGTACAGGGCAGTGTAACCCGTGACGCCAGAGGGTAAGATGAGCCCATGAGTAAAGATAAGCTTGGTCTAAATAAGAAAAACTAGCAGTACAACCGTGACCAGGCTGTTGCTACCCATGGGCGTCATACCTATTCCCGGTTTCAGGAGAGTGTCATGGAACTCGACCCCTTAATGCTGTCGCGAATACAATTCGCATTCATTGTTTGTTTTCATACTATCTTCCCGGTCTTCACCATAGGCTTGGCTTCCTATATTGCGCTGCTGCACGGGCTTTTCTTCAAGACCCAAAACGCCGCCTGGGATCGTCTGGCGCTTTTCTGGACCAGGGTGTTTGCCGTGGTGTTTGCCATGGGCGTTGTTTCGGGCATCGTCATGTCCTTCCAGTTTGGTACCAACTGGAGCAACTTCTCCCTGGCGGCCTCCAACTTCATAGGGCCATTGCTCAGCTATGAAGTGGTGACAGCCTTCTTCCTGGAAGCGGCCTTTCTGGGTGTTCTGCTTTTCGGTCGGGGGAAAGTGCCCGAAGGAATACACCTTCTTTCTGCGATCATGGTGGCGACGGGTACCTTTATCTCCGCGTTCTGGATCCTCTCGGCCAATAGCTGGATGCAAACACCTGCCGGGGTCGAGCTGATCGATAATCGCTTCCACGTGACCTCCTGGATGGAGGCGATCTTCAATCCTTCCTTCCCGTATCGCTTCGCTCACATGGCCATGGCGTCCTTTATCACTGGCGGGTTTGTGGTTGCCGGTATCAGTGCCTGGTTCCTGCTGCGCGGCCGCGATGTTCAGGCCAATCGGCGTGCACTGTCCATGTGCTTGTGGATGCTGCTCTTTCTCACCCCGGCCCAGGCGGTGATTGGTGATTATCACGGCTTGAATACTCTCGAGTATCAGCCCACCAAGCTGGCCGCAATGGAAGGACACTGGGAAACCGCCACGAACGTACCGCTTCTGCTCTTCGCGGTGCCCGATCAGGCGGCTCAGAACAACCGCTTCGCGCTGGGTATCCCAAATCTTGCAAGCATCATTCTGACACACTCCATCGATGGCGAAATTCCCGGAATCAACGAGGCGCCACCGGAAGAGCAGCCCCCCGTCGCGCTGGTATTCTGGTCGTTCCGGGTGATGGTCGGTATCGGGCTTGCCATGATCGCCGTATCTCTTGCTGGTTTGCTTCTGCGCCGTCGCGGCCGAATTTACGAAAGCGAACTTTTCCTCAAGACCCTGGTGGGCATGGTGTCACTACCGTTCATTGCCGTGTTGGCTGGTTGGATCGTGACCGAATCGGGTCGGGCACCGTGGCTTGTCTACGGCATCATGACCCATGCCCAGGGTGTCACTCCGTCGCTGACTGGATGGATGGCGCTTACCACGCTGATTGGCTACGTACTGGTTTACGCATTGGTGTTCTACGCCGGTATCTACTATCTCACTCGCGTAGTGCGTAACGGTATGCTTCCCGCGCAAGTGCAGGCTGAAATCGACCCGGATGCAAACCGTCCCAAGCGTCCACTTTCCGCCGCGCATACTCCCTTTGATGACGATGCTGAGCCGGTAAGGAGCTAACTCATGGAAATGTTTGATCTATCAATTATCTGGGCGGGGATCATCGGGTTTGGCGTCATCATGTACGTGCTGATGGATGGCTTCGATCTAGGGTTGGGTATCCTGTTTCCGTTCGCCCCGGACGAAGACTCTCGGGATGTCATGATGAACTCCATCGCGCCAGTATGGGATGGCAATGAAACCTGGCTGGTACTCGGAGGCGCCGGTTTGCTGGCGGCGTTTCCCCTGGTTTACTCGATCTTTCTACCCGCGCTTTACCTGGGTGTGTTTCTGATGCTGGCCGGCCTGATCTTTCGCGGTATCGCGTTTGAGTTCCGCTTCAAGTCACACCGTAACCGTCATTGGTGGAACCGTGCCTTTAGCTGGGGGTCAGCATTGGCAACCTTCGCGCAAGGGGTTGTCGTGGGGGCCTATATCCAGGGGTTTCAAACCGAGAATTTCGTTTACACCGGCGGCGCGTTTGACTGGCTGACACCGTTTACCGTTCTGACCGGGCTGGGGTTGATGGCAGGCTATGCGCTGCTTGGCTCGACCTGGCTGATCCTGAAGTCCGAAGGCCATGTGCAGGACTGGGCGTACAAGATCACCCCCATTCTGCTGGCAATAGTATTGATCGTCTTCGCCATCGTCAGTGTCTGGACGCCTTTCGTGAACCAGGTTGTCTGGGAGCGCTGGTTCGGTAATCTTCGCTTGATCTGGATCTTCCCGGCCATGGCATTATTGTTTGCCTTCCTGGTGTTCAGGTCGGTGAAGCAGCGTCGTGAAAGCTATCCTTTTCTCGCTACCATCGGTATCTATGTATCCACTTACCTGGGCCTGATCGTGAGCCAGTGGCCGATGATCGTTCCGCCCAACTACACCTTGTGGGATGCGGCGTCAGCGCCTGAATCTCAGCTCTTTCTTCTGATTGGCGTGCTGTTTGTCATTCCGGTGATCCTTGTGTACACCGCATGGACCTACTGGGTCTTCCGGGGCAAGGTGCGCGTGGGCGAGGGGTACCACTGATATCATGAGGGGTGAAAACGTCAACCCCACGCATATGACGCCGCGCCAATTTCTGAAAGCACTGGCCCAACAAGAACAAGAACGGCTGGTGGGTGCGGCGGCATGCGGGGTGTTAGCCGGCGCCAGTACCGCCGCGTTCTTGGTGGGGCTGGCCTGGCTGGTCGAGCAAATCGTGGTTCAGTCCCGGCCCCTGGCAACATTGACCGGGGCCTTTTCAACACTTCTACTGCTGGTGGCTTTGCGCGCGCTATGCCAATGGGGCCAGGAGGTTCTGGGGCTGGAGGCAAGCCTGCGCATTCGTCAGCGGGTTCGAAAAGAGCTGCTGAACAAGCTTGCCGCCCTCGGCCCTCTCTGGCTTACCAGGCATCAGAGCGGGGCACTGGCTACCCAGGCCGTCGAGCACGTGGACGCGCTGGAAGGCTACTTCGCCCGTTTCCATCCTCAACTGCGTATCGTCATGCTGCTGCCACTGTTGATCGTCTGCATCGTGGGGGCGTTTGACTATCTGGTCGTGATCTTTCTATTGCTTTCTGCACCGCTGATTCCACTTTTCATGGCGTTGGTCGGTATGGGGGCTGAGCGCTTGAATCGTGAGCAGTTCAGTGCTGTCTCGCGACTTTCCGCTCACTTCGTGGATCGCGTGCGGGGCATGAGCACGCTGCAGCTTTTCGGGCAGACAGCGAAAGCGCGGTGTGATGTCTGGTATGCAACCGATGAGTATCGCCGTTTGAGCATGAAAACACTGCGGCTTGCGTTTCTTTCCTCAGCGGTTCTCGAGTTCTTCGCTTCCGTGGCGATTGCCGTGGTGGCCATGTACGTCGGCTTCGGTCTGCTTGGCTATATCGACTACGGGCCGGCCCCGGCGCTCACACTCTTTTCCGGACTTGCCGTGCTGCTGCTGGCGCCGGAGTTTTTTCAACCTCTGCGTACCCTCTCTCAACACTACCATGACCGGGCCACGGCGCTGGGCGCTGCTGAAAGCCTGGTGTTCATCCTCAATGAGCCCGAGGGAATGGTCGAGCGGACAAGCGCTCCCTCAACGTCGGGTACGCTTTGCGAGCTCAGCGGGGCGGATATCGGTTACAGCAACGCCGAACCCGTACTGTGCGATGTCTCTTTTTGCCTCGAGCAAGGCGATGTGGTGGCCTTGACCGGGCCTTCAGGAAGCGGCAAGTCATCGCTTCTGGCGCTTCTGGCCGGATTCATGGCACCTCAACAAGGTGAGCTTCGTCGCCGGGAGGCGCTCGGCGTCGCCTGGCTTGATCAGAACCCTTGTCTGATTCAGGGCAGTCTTTCCGAGAATCTGATGCTGGCCAACCCCGACGCCAGTGAAAAAGCCATGCTCGATGCACTTCATCGCGCAGGGCTGAAAGAGCTTTTGGCGGCGCTGCCCGAGGGGCTGAGCACGCCGCTTGGCGAACGCGGGGTGGGGCTGTCGGGAGGCCAGGCCCAGCGACTGGCGCTGGCGCGCATCTACCTGAGCCCGGCGCCGCTTTTGTTGCTCGATGAGCCCACGGCAAACCTGGATGCCACCACGGAGGCGCTGGTCACCCAAGCCCTTCAGGAGTGGGTCAGGGAGGGCCGTACGTTGGTCATTGCGACCCATCATCAGCAGGTGCTGGCGATGGCGGCCCGTCACCTTCGCTGCGATAACGGTCTGGTTTGCGAGGTCGATGCATGAAAGAGCTTTTTCTAGCGTTCAAGCCATGGCTGTTTCTGCTGACCCGGCGACGCCGGCCATTGGTCGTCGGTGCGCTGCTGGTGCTTGTGACGCTGCTGGCGGGCCTGGCCCTGCTCGGCCTCTCCGGATGGTTCATTGCCGCCTGCGCGCTGGCGGGTCTTGCGTTGGCAGCGGGGATCCCTTCAACCCTCGATATCTATGTGCCCGGCGGTGGCATCCGCTTTTTCGCGCTGTTGCGCACCGTCGCCCGCTATCTCGAGCGTCTTTATAATCACAACATGGTGCTGACGCTTCTGGCCGACCTGCGCTTCAAGGTGTTTGGCTACCTGACCCATCTGGACGCCGCCGCCCTTGGGCGGCGCCGAGCAAGCGACTGGTTGACCCGACTCACCGCGGATATCGATACGCTGGATAATCTCTATCTGCGACTTTTGATTCCGCCTTTGGTAGCGCTCGTGGCCATCGTGGTGGTGTCACTATTCATCGCGATCTGGTTGCCCTTGGTGGCGCTTGGGGTCGGGCTGGCCCTGGGTGTGCTCTGGGGGACGCTGACACTGGGCTCTGCCTGGCTAGGCTTTCAGCAGAGTTATCAGCAGGTGCGCGATCAAGATGTATTGCGCAATCTGGTGCTTGATCAGATTCAGGCTTGCGCCGAGCTTGTGAGCTATCAAACAGGCCGCTGGCACCAGCAAAAGATCGATGCGCTCGAGGCGCGCGCCCGAATCAATCAGCGCTCTCTGGCGTTCAAGTCTGCGCTGGGGAACGCTTTGATCCTGCTGGTTTGTGGAGCGCTGCTGGTAGGGGTGCTTTGGCTGGCAGGCCCGGCATTCGTGGCGGGTGAGGTGAGCGCGCCTATCCTGGTCATGGTGCTTCTAGTCGTGCTGGGAAGTAGCGAGATATTTACTGCGCTGCCCGCTGCCTTCATCAAGGTGGGGGCAAACTATGCAAGCGTTCAACGGTTGAATCAGCTCACGCCGACTTCGGTCGAAGAGACGGCTTTCACCACGCTACCTGAAAGAGCCAACGGCTATGCCATAGCCCTTGAAGAGGTAAGCTACTGTTACCCCTCGATGCTTGAACATGCGCTGAAAGAGGTATCATTCAGCGTGGCGGCAGGCGCGCGCGTAGCGATTACCGGGGTTTCCGGAGCGGGCAAGTCAACGCTTGCGCATATGATCATGGGGCGAATTGCACCGACTCGAGGGTACATCGATATCGCCGGGCAATCGCCCTATCGGATCGCCCCGCAAGAGCGTGCCCAGCGCTTTGCGTTTCTTTCCCAGCAGGTAGATCTTTTTGATGGCACCCTTGCCGACAATTTGCGCCTGGCTGATGAGTCGGCTGATGATCAGGCGCTTTGGCAGGTGCTTGAACTTGTAGCGCTCGATGTTTGGGCGCGTCGACAGCCCAAGGGACTTCAGACTCCGGTAGGGGAGAAGGGGCGTCAACTTTCGGGGGGGCAGGCCCGGCGAGTGGCGTTGGCAAGGCTGTTCTTGCGTGACCCACAGGTAGTGCTTCTTGATGAACCCTTCGCCGGCGTGGACGCTGCCACTGCCGGGCATCTGGCAGCCTCTCTGGATCGCTGGTTGAACAACAGGACAGCTATCTACTTTATCCACCAAATTGACGATGTATCGCTGCTTCCCGGGCTCACGTATAGTTATTCGCTATGCCACGGTCGGTTGATGTCCTCCCGTTCCTAGTGCCGTGCCAGCTATCGAAGGAAGTACTATGCACGAGTATCTACGCCAATTGCCCAAGACAGAGCTCCATCTGCATATTGAAGGCACCATCGAGCCTGAGCTGATGTTCAGGCTTGCCAGACGCAACGGTATAGCGCTTCCTTACGCCACCATTGAAGAGGTCAAGACGGCCTATCAGTTTGAAGACCTCCAAGGCTTCTTGAATCTCTACTATCAGGGTATGGACGTACTGCACACTCGCCAAGACTTCTATGAGCTGGCGATCGAGTACTTCAAACGGGCGCGAGACGAAGGCGTTGTCCATATCGATATGCATTTTGACCCTCAGGCGCATTTAAGTCGTGGTGTCACCTTGGATGTGGTCATGGCGGGGCTTCTCGAAGCCAAGCAAGAGGCCGAGACCTCGCTTGATCTTTCCATTGGAATCATCATGGCATTTCTGCGCGACCGCGCAGCTAAAGAAGCGTTGAGTGTCTTCGAGCAGGCCGCCCCTTACTGGAAGCATCTGGACGCCGTCGGCCTGGACAGTGCCGAGCGCGATAACCCGCCTGCCAGGTTCAAGGCACTTTTCGAACGCGCTCGTGAAGAGGGTCTTCGTTGTGTCGCCCATGCAGGAGAAGAGGGGCCGGCAGACTATATTTACCAGGCCCTTGATGAGCTTGATGTCACGCGTGTGGATCACGGCGTTCGTTGCCTTGACGATAGCCGACTGGTCGAGCGCCTTCGCAGGCAGCAAACCGTGCTGACCGTCTGCCCGCTTTCAAACGTCTGCTTGAAGGTGGTCGACCAGTTAAGCGAGCATCCGCTACCCAGGCTGATCGAGGAAGGCTTGAAAGTCACCATAAGTTCAGACGACCCGGCCTACTTTGGGGGCGGTCTTCTGACCAATCATATTGCTTGTCATGAAGCGTTTGGCTGGAATAAAGAAACGTTTTACCAGCTCAATCGTAATGCGCTTGAAGAAGCGTTTACCAGTGAAGAGCGCCGCCGAGTATTGATGGATCGCCTCGAGCAAGCAATTAATTGAGAAAAGGGCACGTCGCAGGGTTGACGGATATCTAGAAGTGGGTAGAATACGCCCCACATCGAACGGGCAGCGCCCTTCGACAGCTCTTTAACAATTTGATCAGGTAATTCATGTGGGCGTTTGCCGATGAGGGTGACAAGTCACCTAATATCAAGGCAAGCGCACTGAGAAGGATTTTCGAATTCTTCAAATTCGTTTGAACCTTGAGCCAAGTTTGATCTGCTTTTGCGACTTTCGGCTAGTCCGTGAGTCAGCACGCAAGGATCACAATGATTTTAAACTGAAGAGTTTGATCATGGCTCAGATTGAACGCTGGCGGCAGGCTTAACACATGCAAGTCGAGCGGTAACGGGTCCAGCTTGCTGGATGCCGACGAGCGGCGGACGGGTGAGTAATGCATAGGAATCTACCCGGTAGTGGGGGATAACCTGGGGAAACCCAGGCTAATACCGCATACGTCCTACGGGAGAAAGGGGGCCTTGGCTCCCGCTATCGGATGAGCCTATGTCGGATTAGCTGGTTGGTGAGGTAACGGCTCACCAAGGCAACGATCCGTAGCTGGTCTGAGAGGATGATCAGCCACATCGGGACTGAGACACGGCCCGAACTCCTACGGGAGGCAGCAGTGGGGAATATTGGACAATGGGCGCAAGCCTGATCCAGCCATGCCGCGTGTGTGAAGAAGGCTTTCGGGTTGTAAAGCACTTTCAGCGAGGAAGAACGCCTGGCGGTTAATACCCGCCAGGAAAGACATCACTCGCAGAAGAAGCACCGGCTAACTCCGTGCCAGCAGCCGCGGTAATACGGAGGGTGCAAGCGTTAATCGGAATTACTGGGCGTAAAGCGCGCGTAGGTGGCTTGACAAGCCGGTTGTGAAAGCCCCGGGCTCAACCTGGGAACGGCATCCGGAACTGTCAGGCTAGAGTGCAGGAGAGGAAGGTGGAATTCCCGGTGTAGCGGTGAAATGCGTAGAGATCGGGAGGAATACCAGTGGCGAAGGCGGCCTTCTGGACTGACACTGACACTGAGGTGCGAAAGCGTGGGTAGCAAACAGGATTAGATACCCTGGTAGTCCACGCCGTAAACGATGTCGACCAGCCGTTGGGTGCCTTGTGCACTTTGTGGCGAAGTTAACGCGATAAGTCGACCGCCTGGGGAGTACGGCCGCAAGGTTAAAACTCAAATGAATTGACGGGGGCCCGCACAAGCGGTGGAGCATGTGGTTTAATTCGATGCAACGCGAAGAACCTTACCTACCCTTGACATCCTGCGAACCCGGAAGAGATTCCGGGGTGCCTTCGGGAACGCAGAGACAGGTGCTGCATGGCTGTCGTCAGCTCGTGTTGTGAAATGTTGGGTTAAGTCCCGTAACGAGCGCAACCCTTGTCCTTATTTGCCAGCACGTAATGGTGGGAACTCTAAGGAGACTGCCGGTGACAAACCGGAGGAAGGTGGGGACGACGTCAAGTCATCATGGCCCTTACGGGTAGGGCTACACACGTGCTACAATGGCCGGTACAAAGGGCTGCAAACTCGCGAGAGTAAGCGAATCCCGAAAAGCCGGTCTCAGTCCGGATCGGAGTCTGCAACTCGACTCCGTAAAGTCGGAATCGCTAGTAATCGTAGATCAGAATGCTACGGTGAATACGTTCCCGGGCCTTGTACACACCGCCCGTCACACCATGGGAGTGGACTGCACCAGAAGTGGTTAGCCTAACGCAAGAGGGCGATCACCACGGTGTGGTTCATGACTGGGGTGAAGTCGTAACAAGGTAGCCGTAGGGGAACCTGCGGCTGGATCACCTCCTTAAACGATGCGTCATCCTCCCGGCAAGCGCTCACAATGAATTACCTGATCAAGTGATAGAGCAAACGGTTGATGCACGATCCCCTCTTGGGTCTGTAGCTCAGTTGGTTAGAGCGCACCCCTGATAAGGGTGAGGTCGGCAGTTCAAGTCTGCCCAGACCCACCAAATTCCTGTGATACTGCGTTAAAATGCTCCTCGTATAGCAGGCTATACGTCGCCGCATTTTGCCTTGTCTCACAGAAATTTATAACAAGAGGTGAGGTTGTGAAAACGATGGGGCCATAGCTCAGCTGGGAGAGCGCCTGCCTTGCACGCAGGAGGTCAGCGGTTCGATCCCGCTTGGCTCCACCATTATCTCCACTACCGTTTGTTTGTTTCGTGACCATTGATAAGTCGCTGCTTTCAAGCCGTCTTATCACTGTTCATTGAACAGTCGCTCTTTAACAATGTATATCATGCTGACAATATCGAATGACGATAGGAAGACAGTTCGCTGTTTTATCTTCTCATCTCGATATGCAATTGTTTTGTGATACGTTTTTGCGTATCCGGCAATCGTTGTCATTGCGAGATCCAGACTCCTTCGGGTTATAGGGTCAAGCAATGAAGCGCACACGGTGGATGCCTAGGCAGCCAGAGGCGATGAAAGACGTGGTAGCCTGCGATAAGGTTCGGTGAGGTGGCAAACAACCTGTGACCCGGACATCTCTGAATGGGGAAACCCACTGACCACAAGGTCAGTATCCTGTCCTGAATCTATAGGGCCAGGAAGCGAACCGGGGGAACTGAAACATCTAAGTACCCCGAGGAAAAGAAATCAACCGAGATTCCCCCAGTAGCGGCGAGCGAACGGGGACCAGCCCTTAAGCGTGTGACTGATTAGACGAACGGATTGGGAAGTCCGGCCAGAGCGGGTGATAGCCCCGTAGTCGAAAATCTGATCACGTGAAATCGAGTAGGTCGGGGCACGAGAAACCTTGACTGAAGACGGGGGGACCATCCTCCAAGGCTAAATACTCCTGGCTGACCGATAGTGAACCAGTACCGTGAGGGAAAGGCGAAAAGAACCCCGGCGAGGGGAGTGAAATAGATCCTGAAACCGTGTGCGTACAAGCAGTAGGAGCCCACTTGTTGGGTGACTGCGTACCTTTTGTATAATGGGTCAGCGACTTATATTCAGTGGCGAGCTTAACCGATTAGGGGAGGCGTAGCGAAAGCGAGTCTTAACTGGGCGACCAGTCGCTGGATATAGACCCGAAACCGGGCGATCTATCCATGAGCAGGGTGAAGGTTGAGTAACATCAACTGGAGGCCCGAACCAGGATCTGTTGAAAAAGATTTGGATGACTTGTGGATCGGAGTGAAAGGCTAATCAAGCCCGGAGATAGCTGGTTCTCCTCGAAAGCTATTTAGGTAGCGCCTCACGTATCACCACCGGGGGTAGAGCA